>JBBINN010000048.1:0-17689 GCA_037443885.1 Gammaproteobacteria bacterium
CCGACCCGCAGAAGCTGCCGGTCACGGTGCTGTCGCGCTGCCTGCAGTTCAACCTCAAGCGCCTGCCGCCCTCGCTCATCGGCGAGCGGCTGCGCTCGATCCTCGAGGCGGAGGGCGTGGTCTACGAGGCGCCCGCGGTGGCGGCGCTTGCCCGCGCCGCCGACGGCAGCCTGCGCGACGCGCTGTCGCTGCTGGACCAGATGCTGGCCTTCGGCGGCGGCAGCGTGCGCGAGGCCGAGGCGCGCTCGATGCTCGGCACCATCGACCGCGACCACGTCGCGCGGCTGGTGGAGCGGCTCGCGGCTGGCGATGCGGCCGGCCTGATGGCCGCTGTCGGCGCGATGGACGAGTTCGCGCCCGACTACCTGCAGGTCCTGGACGAACTCGCCGGGTTGCTGCAGAAGGTCGCGCTGCGCCAGGCGGTGCCGGGCCTCGGCGACGACGAGACCTGGTCCCCGGCCGCGCTCGACGACTTCGCCGCGCGCATTCCGGCGGAGGACCTGCAGCTTTACTACCAGATCGCGATCCTGGGTCGCCGCGACCTGCCCTTCGCACCCGACCCGCGCGCCGGCTTCGAGATGGTGCTGCTGAGGATGCTGGCCTTCCGTCCCGCCGGGGTGGCGCCGGGGGCGTCGGGGCCGGCCGCGGGTGGCGCTCGCACCGCCGCGCGAACCGCGCCGCCGGTACCGACGGGTACCCCGGCGGCGGCGGCGAAGCCGGCTGCATCACCGCCGCATGGCGCCCCAGCGCCGGTACCGGCGGCAGCCTTCGATGTCTCAGACTGGCGCGCCCTGCTGGACCGGGCGGGCGTGCAGGGAGCGGCCCGCCAGCTCGCAGTGCACTGCAGCGTGATCTCGTTCGACAACGACGTCCTGCGGCTGCGGCTGGATGCGCGTGGCGAGGCGCTGCGGACCCGCCAGCAGGAACAGAAGCTGGCCCAGGCGCTTTCGCGAGCGGCCGGCCGCGACCTCAGGCTGGACCTCGAGATCGCCGCGGACGCCGGCGAAACGCCCGCCCGCGCCGACGAGCGCGAGCAGCAGGCGCGCCTCGACCGGGCGCGCGAGGCGCTCGAGCACGATCCGACCGTGCGGGCGCTGAAGGATCGCTTCGGGGCCGTGATCCAGCCGGACTCGGTCAAGCCGGTCGGCTAGAATCGCGGGTCCCAGCGGTTCCGCGGAGTCGACGATGAAGCAGAACATCGGCGCCTTGATGCGCCAGGCCCAGCAGATGCAGGCCAACCTCCAGAAGGCGCAGGAGGAACTCGCGCAGCTCGAGGTGACGGGTGAGTCGGGTGGCGGCATGGTCAAGGTCGTCATGAACGGCCGGCACGAGGTGCGCCGCGTGACCATCGACCCGTCCGTGGCGGGCGCCGGTGACGTCGAGATGCTCGAGGACCTCGTCGCCGCGGCCTGCAACGACGCGGTGCGCCGCACGGCGGAGGCCACCCAGCAGAAGATGTCGGGCCTGATGGGCGGGCTGCAGCTTCCGCCGGGCATGAAGCTGCCGTTCTGATTTTCCGCGACCGACCGCGTGCCGCGGATCTTGCGCCACTGACGCCGTGAAGTACTCGCCGACGCTCGCCCGCCTGATCGATGCGCTGCGCATCCTGCCGGGCGTCGGGCAGAAGTCCGCGCAGCGTATGGCCTTCCACCTGCTGGAGCGCGACCGCGAGGGTGCGCTGGCGCTGTCGGCCGCGCTGGCGGATGCCGCGCGAAACGTCGGGCAGTGCCGGCGCTGCCGCATGCTCACCGACGGCGAGCTCTGCGTCGTCTGCACGGCGCCGGCCCGCGATGCGGGCCTGCTGTGCGTGGTCGAGTCACCGGCCGACGTGGCCGCGGTCGAGCAGTCCGGCGGCTATCGCGGCCGCTACTTCGTGCTGATGGGGCACCTTTCGCCGATCGACGGCATCGGTCCCGCCGAGCTAGGGGTGGACCAGTTCGAGGCGCTGCTGGCGGAGGGCGGGCTGCGCGAGGTGATCCTCGCCACCAACCCGACGGTGGAAGGCGAGGCGACGGCGCACTTCCTCGGTGAGCTGGTCGGGAAGCGCGGCATCCGGGCGTCGCGGATCGCGCATGGCGTTCCGGTCGGCGGCGAGCTGGAGTACGTCGACGGCGGCACGCTGGCGCACGCGTTGGCGGGCCGCCAGGTTATCTCCTGAAGCCGCGCCCCGGTCTTGGTGGGCCCTTCGTGCGGGCGCGCGCGGCGAATTCCTCCGCGAGCCCGAGCAGCAGCCGATAGCTGGCGAGGCGGCGTGCATCGATGCTGCCGGCTGCGGCCGCGGGCTCCACGGCGCAGCCCGGCTCCCCACGGTGGTGGCAGTCCGGGAAGCGGCAGCCAGTCCCAGCCGAGGCGATCTCCCTGAAGCCGGTGGCCACATCCCGCGGCGTTGGCAACGGTGGCGCAAAGTCCCGCACACCCGGGGAGTCGATCAACTCCCCGCCGCCGGGAAGGCGGTACAGGACGGCTGCGGTGGTCGTGTGCCGGCCTTCCTGAGTGCCGCGCGAGATCTCCTGCACGGCGGCCTCAATGCCCGGCACGAGCCGGTTGGTCAGCGAGCTCTTGCCGACGCCCGACTGGCCGACCAGGATGCTGGTGCCGCGGCTCAGCAGCCGCGCCAGCCCGTCCACGCCGGTGACCTCGCGCTTGCTCGCGGTGGCGACGCCGTAGCCGAGGCGGCGGTAGACGTCGAGCGCGTGGGTCAGCGCAGGTTCCGATGCCCCGGGCAGGTCGCGCTTGTTGAGTACCACCGCTGCCTCGAAGCCGGCCCACTCGGCGGCGGCGAGGTAACGGTCGCACAGATCGAGGTCCGCTGCCGGCACCGGCGCCAGCACGGCGACCAGCCGGTCCAGGTTTGCGACGATCGGTTCGCTCCCGCCGGCCATGTTGAGCCGCGAGAGCACGGTGCGGCGAGGCTCGAGCGCGACGACGAGCCCGTCGGCGCCCTCGGCCTCCGCGGGCCGCCAGCGGACGCGGTCGCCGCAGACGACCTTCAGGTCCCGCCCGAACAGGCGGCAGGGCAGGCGGCGGCCGGCGGAATCCTCGAGCAGCACGCGCCGGCCGTGGCTGGCGACGATCCGCCCCGGCGCCGTGTCCGCGGGTTGTGATTCGGGTCGGGGCATGAATCCGCCGGCAATCTATCCTTTGGTACCATGCGCGGCAACATGAGCGCTGCCGACCGACTCGTCTGGATCGACCTCGAGATGACCGGCCTCGACCCCGAGCGCGACCGCATCATCGAGGTCGCCACCATCGTGACGGACTCGTCGCTCGAGGTCGTCGCCGAGGGCCCGGTGATCGCGATCCAGCAGAGCGAGTCGCAACTCGCGCTGATGGACGAGTGGAACCGCCGCACCCACGGCGGCTCCGGCCTGCTGCAGAGGGTGCGCGACAGCCGCGTGGGGGAGGCGGAGGCGGAACGGATGACGCTCGGTTTCCTCTCGCAGCACCTGCCCGCGGGGGCCTCGCCGATGTGCGGCAACAGCATCTGCCAGGACCGCCGCTTCCTCGCGCGCCACATGCCGTCGCTGGAGCGTTTCTTCCATTACCGCAACCTCGACGTCAGCACGCTCAAGGAACTGGCCCGGCGCTGGGCGCCGCCGGTGCTGGCGGGCGTGCAGAAGAAGTCCAGCCACCTCGCGCTCGACGACATCCGCGAGTCGATCGCCGAGCTGAGGCACTACCGCGCCACGCTGCTGGCGCCCGACTGGCGCGGCGCCTGATCAGGACCGGGAGCCGGCCAGGTACAGCCAGGTTTCCACGACCGTGTCGGGGTTGAGCGAGATGCTGTCGATGCCCTGCTCGACCAGCCAGCGCGCGAACTCGGGATGGTCCGAGGGACCCTGGCCGCAGATGCCGACGTACTTGCCCTGCCGGCGGCAGGCCGCGATCGCCATCGCGAGCAGCGCCTTGACCGCGTCGTCGCGTTCGTCGAAGGCCTTCGCCACGATCGCCGAGTCGCGGTCCAGACCGAGGGCGAGCTGGGTCATGTCGTTGGAGCCGATGGACATGCCGTCGAAGTGCTCGAGGTAGCGGTCGGCTAGCAGCGCGTTGGTCGGCAGCTCGCACATCATCACGACCTTGAGGCCGGTCTCGCCCCGCTTCAGCCCGTTCGCGGCGAGCAGCTCGACGACCTTGCAGCCCTCCTCGACGGTGCGCACGAACGGCACCATGATCTGCACGTTGGTGAATCCCATGTCCTCGCGCACGCGCCTCAGCGCGCGGCACTCGAGCTCGAAGCAGGGCCGGAAGCTCTCGTCCACGTAGCGCGAGGCGCCGCGGAAGCCGAGCATCGGATTCTCCTCGTGCGGCTCGTAGAGCTGGCCGCCGATCAGGTTGGCGTACTCGTTCGACTTGAAGTCGGACAGACGCACGATCACCGGCTCGGGCGCGAAGGCGGCGGCGATGCAGGCCACGCCCTCCGCGAGGCGCTCCACGAAGAAATTCACGGGGTCGTCGTAGCCGGCCATCTGCCGCCGGATCTGGTCCTTGAGTGCCGCGTCGAGGCGGTCGAAGTCGAGCAGCGCGCGGGGGTGCACGCCGATCATCCGGTTTATGATGAACTCGAGCCGCGCCAGGCCGACGCCCTGGTTGGGGATCGCGGCGAAATCGAAGGCGCGGTCGGGATTGCCGACGTTCATCATGATGCGTACGGGCGCCGCCGGCAGCGCGTCGAGCTCGACCAGGCTCTGCTCGAAGTCGAGCGCGCCGTCGAAGATGAGGCCCGTGTCGCCCTCGGCGCAGCTCACGGTGACCGGCTGGCCGTCGCGGATCGCCTCGGTGGCGTCGCCGCAGCCCACGACCGCCGGGATGCCGAGCTCACGGGCGATGATGGCCGCGTGGCAGGTGCGCCCGCCGCGGTTGGTCACGATGGCCGCGGCGCGCTTCATCACCGGCTCCCAGTCCGGGTCCGTCATGTCGGCGACGAGCACCTCGCCCGGCTGGACGCGCGACATCTCCTTGACGTCGCGGATGATGCGCGCCTGTCCCGCGCCGATGCGCTGGCCGATGGCGCGGCCGCTCGCGAGCACGCGTGACCGGCCCTTCAGCGCGTAGCGCTGGATGCTGCGCCCGGCACGGCTCTGGACGGTCTCGGGGCGCGCCTGCAGGACGTAGATGCGGCCGTCCTCGCCGTCCTTGCCCCACTCGATGTCCATCGGGCAGCCGTAGTGCTCCTCGATGATCACCGCCTGCCGGGCCAGCTCGACGATGTCGGTGTCCGTGATGCAGAAGCGTGTCCGTTCGGAAGCGGGCACGTCGACGGTCTCGACCCGGCGCTCGCTGCCCGCGGCGGCGTAGACCATCTTGCTGGCCTTGGCGCCCAGGCTGCGGCGGATGATCGGGTGCTTTCCGGCGCGCAGCGCCGGCTTGTAGACGTAGAACTCGTCCGGGTTGACCGCGCCCTGCACGACCATCTCGCCGAGGCCGTAGGAGGCGGTGATGAATACCGCGTCCCGGAATCCGGACTCGGTGTCCAGGGTGAACATCACGCCGCTCGCGCCGCGGTCGCTGCGCACCATGTGCTGGACGCCGACGGAGATGGCGACCAGCGAGTGCTCGAAGCCCTGGTGGACACGATAGGCGATCGCGCGGTCGTTGAAGAGCGAGGCATAGACCTCGTGCATCGCCCGGAGCACGGCGTCGCGGCCCTGCACGTTCAGGAAGGTCTCCTGCTGACCCGCGAATGAGGCGTTGGGGAGGTCCTCGGCGGTGGCGGAGGAGCGCGCGGCGACCGCGATGTCCCGGCCGGCGGCAAGCGCCGTCCATGCTGCGTCGATCTCCTGCTGAAGGCGCGGGTGGAACGGCGTGTCCAGGATCCAGCCGCGTATCCGGGCGCCCGTCTCCGCGAGCTGGTTCAGGTCGTCGATGTCGAGCTTGGCAAGCGCGTCGTTGATGCGCTCCGCGAGGTCGTCCTGGGCCAGGAAGTCGCGGTAGGCCTGCGCCGTGGTGGCGAAGCCGTCCGGCACCTGCACGCCGGCAGCAGCGAGGTTGGCGATCATCTCGCCGATGGAGGCGTTCTTGCCGCCGACGGTCTCCACGTCGTGCCGGCCGAGCTTCGCGAAGGGTAGGATGTAGGCGGTCAATTTCGGCCCTCACCGCGGCGGGCTCCTGCTACGATCCCGGCCCGGGTTCGAGCGCCGCAGAGCGTGGGCGTCCGCGCGGAAACATGAAGTTGAGCAACACGCGAACCGTCTTTTTCGTGTCCGACCAGACCGGCGTCACCGCCGAGACGATGGGCCACAGCCTGCTGACGCAGTTCGACGGCCGCGGATTCAAGCCAGTCACTCTGCCATTCATCTCCACCGTTGACAAGGCGCTGGAGGCGACGAGGCGCATCAGCGCAACGGCGGCGGAGGAGGGTGTCCGGCCAGTCGTCTTCGCGACGCTGGTCAACGATGCCGTGCGCGAGGTCATCCGCCAGGCCGACTGCCTGTACCTCGATTTCTTCGATGCCTTCCTCGGCCCGCTCGAGCAGGAACTCGGCCAGACGTCCTCGCACGCGCTCGGCCGCGCCCACGGCATGACCGACCTCGCCAGCTACACGGCCCGCATCAACGCCACGAACTACGCGCTCGCCAACGACGACGGCGGGTCGACGCACGACTACGACCGCGCGGACGTTCTCCTGGTGGGCGTCTCGCGCTCGGGCAAGACGCCGACCTGCGTGTACCTCGCGCTGCAGTACGGCGTGTTCGCGGCGAACTTCCCGCTGACCGACGAAAACCTCGAGTCACGGCGGCTGCCGCCGATCCTGTCCTTTCACCGGCGCAAGCTCTTCGGGCTGACGATACGGCCCGAGCGCCTCCAGCAGATCCGCCAGGAGCGGCGGCCGGACAGCCGCTACGCCTCCATGCCGCAGTGCACGTTCGAGGTACGCGCCGCCGAGCAGCTGTTCGAGCGTTTCGGCATCCCCTACCTGGATACCACGGGCTGCTCCATCGAGGAGATCTCCAGCCGGGTGCTGGACCGCATGGGAATCCCGCGGCGCGTGAGACCATGAAGAATCCGTGAATTCGCGCACGTCTGCCGGGTCTGGACCGCCGAGGGTGCGTGATATAGTCAAATCCATGCTGACGGACCACCTCTGTGCGATCTCCTGGCGCGCGCGCCCACGGTCATTCGTGGGCCTGATGACGCTCTACGAGAGCAACTTCATCCGCCTCGGCTGGATCGCGCCCGACGTCCGCAGCCTGCCGGCGTGCAGCGTCTCCAGGGTGGAGGGAGACTGCCCGCTCGAGCTCGCGGTCCTTGAGCGCGCGCGCTTCACGACGACACTGTCCATCTCCTACCTTTTCGAGGACTCCGGCGCGACGCTGCGGGAGCCCGAGCTCGAGCTGCGCGTGTACCACGATGCGCGGCTCGCGGAGGCCTCGGGCGCCGCCGGCGTCGCGCGGCACCCGGCGCTGCACCGGCTGCGCGAGGCGCTTCCGGCGGCGGATGGCCGCTGGCCCGCCAATATGCTGCTCAACAAGTGGCTGGAATACTGCGCCGAGCGCGGCCACCGCTTCGCGCCGGGCGCCGTTTGAGCATGCTGCGGGGCGGCGCCTTGAACATTCCCGAGAAGCTTTCGGTCCTGCGGCTGCCCGCCCTCGCCCGGCCCGAGGAGGACGAGCAGGAAAGGCTGCTCAAGCTCTTCTGGAACCGCGCGGAGCTCAAGAAGGAACTTCAGGGGCTCGATGAGCAGCTGCACAACCTCCGCAACCGCCTCAAGCAGCAGGAGAGCGCCAACACGCGCCTGCAGGAGCAGCAGGAGCAGCTCGAGGCAATCCTCGCCCGCCCGTCCCGCGCACCCGATGCCCTGGTCCATTTCGCGCTGCGCGGCCTGTGGCGGACCTGCCGCGGGCAGCTCGAGCAGCTCGCCGAGGACCTCAGGCGTCAGCGGCAGGACAAGGAGCGCAAGCGCCAGCTCGCCGAGTTCCAGGCGGACCGCGCGGAGCGGCTCAAGGTGGCGGCGACGAGACTCGCGGAGGTCGAGCAGGTGGCCGCCGCCGAGCAGGCGCGACTCGCCGAGGGCGAGCGTCGCCTCGCGCGCCTCAGGGGTTTCTGGAACTGCTTCCGCCGGCGGGAGCTCGAGTTCGAGCTCGGCGCGCAGCGCGAGCGGGTCGGGGCGAGCACGCGCCAGCTCGAGGACATGCGGGAGGCCTTGCGCACCCTGGAAAAGGAACCCTGGCCCGAGTTCACCGGCCTGTCGGTGGAGGGCCGGCGGGTGATCAACCTGACGGTGATCGCGCACGCGCAGCTGCTGTACGAGCGGCTGGCGCCCGCCGGGCTCGCCGCGCAGGCCCGCCTTGCCATGAACCGCAGCGTCACGGAAGCGCGCTTCGGCACGCGCCAGGACTGCCTGAACCGTCTCGACGAGATCGAGCGCGAGGTCAAGGGGCTGGAGTCGACCGGGAGCATGGCCGCGGAGCTCCGCGACCGCGCCGAGAAGCTGCGCGCGGCCGTGGGCTGGCGCAACCGCGAGGACGTGGTGCCCACGCCGGCGACGCTGCCGCCTTCGGCCTCGGGCGGCGCGAACGTCCTGCTCGACGACTACTGGGACGTCTACCGCATCCTGCTGCGCTAGGCCCTCACGGCGCGATGGCGTCCGCGGGCCCCGGGCGCCCCGTCCTCAGCCCGCCTGCCTGGCCGTCACTCCGGCCGAAGCCACCGAGATGCGGCGCCGCCAGGCGTTGAGGTCGTCGAGCCAGACGTAGAACGCCGGCACGAAGAACAGCGAGACGACGGCGCCGAAGGCCAGGCCCGAGATCAGCGCGCGCGCCATCGGGTAGTAGGCGGGACCGTCGCCGCCGATCTGCGTGTTGCCGAGCGCCAGCGGCAGCATCGCGAGCAGGGTGGTCAGCGAGGTCATTAGGATCGGCCTCAGGCGGTCGCGGCCGGCCTGGAGGATCGCGGCGCGGCGGTCGAGCCCCTGGCGGCGCAGGTCGATGATGTGCGCCACCAGCACGATGCCGATGTTCACCACGACGCCTATCAGGATCATGATGCCGAGCATCGCCATGAACGTCATCGGCGTGCCCGTGAGCGCCAGTCCCCAGCACACGCCGACTGCCGCAAACAGGGTGGAGGTCACGATGGACACCGGGGTGAGCGTGGACTCGAACAGCGAGGCCATCACGAGGAAGATCAGCGCCATGGCCAGCGCGATGTTCACCAGCATGTCCCGTGCCGCCTGGTCGTCGTCGCGGACCCCCCGGCCGAAGCTCCAGCCGTAACCGGGCGGCAGCGGGAAGTCCTTCATGGCCGCCTCGACGCGCTTGCGTACCTCCGGCAGCGCCGAGCCCTTCGCGACGATGCCCTCGATCGTGACCGACGTCAGGCGGTCGGTCCGGGTGATGGACCGCTCGGTCGGGGCGATCCGGAAGCTCGCCACTGCCCCCAGCGAGCTGCGCTCGCCGGTCGGCAGGTAGAGCGGGGTGGCGGCGAGGTCCTCGACGGTCTGGCGGTCGTCCGGACGGAAGGCGAGGCGCATGCGCACCTCCCGGTCGCCGCTGCGGAAGTCCTTCAGCCGGTCTCCCCGCATGGCGGCGGCAATGGTCTGCGCCACCACCTCGGTGCTGAGGCCGAGCTGGGCGGCGCGGTCGCGGTCCACGATGACCTGCACCTCCTTCTCGCCCGCGCCCGCGGTCGAGCGCACCGACTCGAGGCCGGGAATCGCGCCGAGCATCCGCGCGGTGTCGCGCGACAGCTCGACCAGGCGCTCGGTGGACTCGCCGGTCACGCGCAGGGCGAAGCCGCCCGAGCCGCCGGTGTTCTCCTCGAAGCGGAAGCTGGGCTTGCCGATGATGATCTCGGGAAGCCCCTTCTCGATCTCGACCATCAGCTCGCGCGGGTGCATCGGCAGCTCGTCTGGCGGGCGCAGCTTGATGACGCTGTTCGCCCGCTCTGGGGTGTACCAGCTGTACACCAGGTCGATGCCGAAGAGGTCCTTGTTCGCGACGAGGTATTCCTCGACCCGGTTGACCGCCTCCTCAACGCGGGCGAGCGGGTAGGTGCCCTCGATGCGGTAGTCCAGGCCGAGCCGTTCCGAGGCCTCCTGCGGGAACATGTCGACCTTCAGGAGCTTGGTCGCGAACAGCGGCACCGGCGAGAGCAGGGTGATGACCACCAGCAGCGCCGTCTTGCCGGGGTGCGAGAGCACCCAGTCGAGCCGGCGCACGTAGGCGTCCTGGAGCCGCTCGAACCGCCCGCCGGGCTTTATGGGCGGCGGGGCCGGGAAGCGCGCCGTCAGCGTCGGGATCAGCGTCTGTGCCACCAGCAGCGAGGCGATCATGGCCACCACGATCGGCACCGCGACGTGGACCATGAACACCGACATCTGGTTCTCCTCGCCGAACACGATCGGCAGGAAGACGATGATGGTGGAGAGCGTGCCGGCCAGCACCGCGACGCCGACCTCCTGCACTCCCTTCAGCGTGGCGCCGAGCGGGTTCCCGGGATCGAGCTGGCGGTGGCGGAAGATGCTCTCCGTGGTCACGACCGCGTTGTCCACGAGCAGGCCGACCGCGAGCATCATTCCCATCATCGTCAGGATGTTGAGCGACATCCCGCCGAAGAACATCGCGGCGAGCGTGATGACCAGCGAGAAGGGCACGGCAAGGCTCACGATCAGCGTGGTCGGCAGGTCGCGCAGGAAGAGCAGCAGCACGAAGAAGGCGAGCGTGCCGCCGATCAGTCCCGCGTCGCGCAGGTCGGTGAGCGAGGAGCGGATGTTGCGGGCCTGGTTCGAGAGCACAAGGATGTCCACGCCCTGCAGCTGCGGCAGCTTGCGGACTTCCTCGATCTCCGCCATCACTCTCTCGGCCACATCCACGATGTTGGCGCCGGTGGCCTTGAATACGTCGAGCCCCACGCCCGGCTGCCCGTTCAGGTGGCGCCCGATCGTGAGCTCCGGGACGACCATGCGCACGTCTGCGACGTCGCGCAGACGGATGTTGCGCTCGACCATGAAGTCCCGCACGTCCTCGATCGACCGGAACTCGCCGATCGGGCGGACCTGGAAACGCTCGCCCGCGGCAGTCAGTTCGCCGGCGCTGACCGAGAAATTCGCCCGCTCCAGCGACTGACGCAGCCGCGCCACGTCCACGCCGTGGGCGGCGAGCCGGACGGGGTCCGCGAGGATCCTCAGCTCCAGCGGCTCTACGCCCTCGAGCGACACGCGCGCGACGCCGTCGAGCCGCTCGATGGGGCGCTTGAGATAGCGCTCCAGCATGTCGAACTGGCGCGAGAGGTCCTCCGTGCTCGAGATCCGGACCACGACGATCCGGTCGTCCCCGGCGGAGAAGCTGCGGGTCAGCACCCGGTCGGCGCCGGCCGGGAACCGGTGGCGGATGGACTCGAGCTTGGTGCGCACCTCGAACGCGACTGCCGCCGGGTCGCGGTCCCAGTCGAACAGCACGATCATCTCGAGGCCGTTTTCCGAGGATGTGGTGCGGATCTCGCGAACGCCCGAGAGGGTGGCGACCGCTTCCTCGGCCGGGCGCGTGATCAGCTCCTCGATCTCCTC
Source organism: Gammaproteobacteria bacterium (assembly GCA_037443885.1). Taxonomy (GTDB): domain Bacteria; phylum Pseudomonadota; class Gammaproteobacteria; order Steroidobacterales; family Steroidobacteraceae; genus SG8-30. The sequence continues at coordinate 11,504 of JBBINN010000048.1, forward strand.
TGGGGTCGAGCCGTCGTAGGGGATGTTGACCAGGATCCCGGGGAAGCGGATGTCCGGGAACAGCTCCAGCGGCAGCAGCCACGCGGACATGAGCCCCACAAGGGACGTCGCGACGAACGCCATCAGCGTCGTCACGGGCCTGCGAAGCGCGAACCGGGTGTGCAACATCGCTCAGGTCTCCGCCGCGCCTTCCAGCCGCCCGCCCCGGGCCGCGGGCGCGAAGCGCTTGCGGTCGAGCAGCGAGTACACCACCGGGATGACCAGCAGCGTGAACACGCTGGCCACCGCCACGCCGCCGATTACCGTCACCGCCATCGGCTGGCGGATCTCGGCGCCGTCGCCGAGGCCGAGCGCCATGGGCATCAGGCCCAGGATGGTGGTCAGCTTGGTGATCAGGATCGGGCGCAGCCTGGTTCGTCCCGCCTCGACGATCGCGGCGTGCTTGTCGGCGCCGCGCTGGCGCGCCTGGTTGACGGCGTCTATGAGCACGATGGACTGGTTGACCACGATGCCGGCCAGCATGATCAGGCCGATGTAGGCCACCACGTTCACCGTCGTGCCGGTGATCAGCATCGCCCATACCGAGCCGACCAGCGCCAGAGGGATGGTGAGCAGGATGACGAAAGGATGCAGCAGCGACTCGAACTGCGAGGCCATGACCAGGTACACGAGGAATACGGCCATCAGCAGCGCGAGCTGCAGCGACACGAAGGACTCGCGCATTTCGGCGCTCTGGCCGCTCACGGAGATCGTGGTCTCCACCGGCAGGTCGATGCCCGCGACGATGCGCTCGAGCTCGGCCACCGCGGTGCCGAGGTCGCCCCTCGCGAGGTTGGCCGAGATGACCGCGACGCGCTCCTGCTTCATCCGCCGGACCTCGGCCGGGCCCGTCGCCACGCGCACCTCGGCGACCGCCTCGAGCGGCACCGGCCGCTCGCTGCCCGGGTTGACGATGAGGTTGCGGATTTCCTCGACGGATGCCGAGCGCGTATCCACGCTGCGCACCAGCACGTCGATGTTGCGCTCGCGCAGCTTGTAGCGCGTGGCCACGTCGCCGCGCACGCTCGAGACGACCCGGTCGGCCAGCTCGCGCACCGTCAGGCCCAGCTGCGCGGCGCGCTGCTGATCGAAGATGATCTGGATCTCCGGGCTGCCGGCCTCGACCGTGGACTTGACGTCGCTGAAGCGGTCGCTGGCCTCGATCGCGCGGCGCACCCCGGCGGCGACGCCGCGCAGTCGATCGAGGTCGTAGCCGGCCACGACAACCTCCAGCGGCGTGTCGAAGCTGAAGAGGGCCGGGCGGCTGAACTGGTACTGCACGCCGGCGAGGGCGTCGAGCCGGCCGCGCAGCGCGGCGACCGCCGCCTGCTCCTGCGCCCGGCCGGAGCCCGGGTCGAGCAGCACGGTCAGCCGGCCGGTGTTGTCACCGGCATCGGTCGGGTTGGCGTCGAGGCGGTTGCCGGTGCCGGTGACGGCGTAGACGCGCTTCACACCGGGCAGCTCCATGGCCATGCCCTGCGCCGCGGCCATCACCCGGTCGGTCTGCTCGAGCGTGCTGCCCGGAGGCAGCCTGATGTCCACGAGGAACTCGCCCTGAGAAAGCTGGGGAATGAGCTCGGAGCCCAGCCTCGGCACCAGCGCGGCGGTCGCGAGGAGCACCGCCACGGCTGCGGCGATCACGCGTCCGCGGTGGGCGAGCGACCAGCCGAGGGCCGGAAGGTAGGCGCGCTCGACAGCGTGGTAGCCGGCCTGGGTCACGTGCGCGGCCGGCGCGAACAGGCGCCCGAGCAGCGTGGAGAGCAGGCCGGCGGCGCGGCGCATCATCCGGACGACGGCGGCGAGCGCCCGTCCGACGCGCCCGGGTGCGGTTCTCGGCGAGCCGTCCGCGGCGTGTTCGGCGCGGCCGGCGGCCAGCATCGGCACCAGGGTGAGCGCCACCAAGAGCGAGAACAGGAGCGCGAAGGTCACCGTCAGCGCCTGGTCGCGGAACAGCTGTCCCGCGACGCCGCTGATGAACACCATCGGGAAGAAAACCGCCACCGAGGTGAGCGTCGCGGCGATGACGGCCGTTCCCACCTCGGAGGTGCCGCGGCGCGCGGCCTCGACGCGCGAGGCGCCGGCCTCGCGGTGCCGGACGATGCTCTCGAGCACGACCACCGCGTTGTCGACCAGCATGCCCACGGCAAGGGCGATGCCGCCGAGCGACATGATGTTCAGGGACAGGTCGAAGGCGTACATCAGCAGGAAGGTGCCGATGACCGACACCGGGATGGCCACGCCCGTGATCAGCGTCGCCCGCGCGTCGCGCAGGAACAGGTACAGGACCAGGATGGCGAGCAGCCCGCCGAGGATCGCGGCCTGGCGGACCTCCGAGATCGCCGAGTCGATGAACCGCGACTGGTCGTAGACGATGTCCATGCGGCTGCCCGCCGGCAGGGACTTGCCGAGCCCGGCCATCTCGGCGACCAGCGCGTGGGCGAGCTGCACGGTGTTGGCGTCGCCTTCCTTGTAGACGGCGAGCTCCACGGACTCGGTGCCGTTCAGCCGGGTGATGGCCTCGCGCTCCTTGTAGCCCTGGCGCACTTCGGCCACGTCGCGCAGGTACACGGGTCGGCCCTCGACGCTGGCGAGGATCGCGTCGGCCATCTGCTGGACGGAGGTGAACTCGTTCAGCGTGCGCACGAGGAAGCGCTGGGTTCCTTGCTCGAGGCGCCCGCCCGAAAGGTTGATGTTCTCCTCGCGCAGCCTGCGGCTCACCGTCTCGATCGAGAGTCCCAGCTGCGCCAGCTTGCGCTGGTCCACCAGCACCTGGATCTCGTCCTCGTAGCCGCCGCTGACCTTGATCGCGGCCGAGCCGGGCACGGCCTCGAGCGTCGGCTTCAGGCGGTCGTCGGCGAAGCGCCTCAGCGCCTTCAGCCGTTCCAGGCGCGCGACGGGATCCGAGGCCTCGCCGGCTTTGTCGCGGAACGCGATCCGCATGACCGGCTCGGTCGAGGGGTCGAAGCGCAGCAGGAGGGGACGGCTCGCCTCGAGCGGCAGCTGCAGGACGTCGAGCTTCTCGCGGACATCGATGCCGGCGAGGTCCATGTCCGTGCCCCAGGCGAACTCCAGGATCACGTCGGACTGCCCGGCCCGCGAGACCGACTGCACCTGCTGCACGTTGCGGATCACGCCCACCGCCTCCTCGATGGGCCGGGTCACCAGCGTCTCGAGCTCGATCGGCGCCGCGCCCGGCAGGTCGGTGCGCACGGTCAGCGTCGGGTAGGACAGGTCCGGCAGCAGGTTCAGCTTCAGCCGCGACAGCGACACGAAGCCGAACAGCACGATCGCGAGCGTGATCATCAGCACGGTCACGCGCCGGCGCGTCGCGAAATCGACGAGGGTCATGGTTCGGGCTCCCTGAGGGTCGCGGCGGCCGCCGCGGGTCAGCTGGCCTGCGACCTGGCGCGGGCCGCGGCGGTCGCGGAGGTCCTGACGACCCGGACCGCGGTGCCGGGTCGCAGCGCGCCCTGGCCGATCACGACGACCTCGTCGTCGTCCGCGATGCCCGACACCACCTCGACCCAGGCGCCGTTGCCGAGGCCGAGCTGGACCTCGCGCTCGACGGCCTTGCCGTCGCTGACCACGAACACGCGCGGCGGGCCGTCGCCGTCGAGCAGCGCTGCGCGGGGGATCTGCAGCGCGTCGGCCTTGCGCTCGTAGACTATCGCGACCCGGGCGAACATGCCGGGCTTCAGCAAGCCCTGCGGGTCCTTGACGCGCACGCGCGCCTGAAACGTGGCCGTGGCGGCGTCCACGGCCGGCCGGATGAGCGTGACCTCGCCTGCGAAGCGCTGGCCGGGAACGGCGTCGAATACGAGCTCGGCGGTCTGGCCCGCGGACAGGCGCCGCAGCTCCCGTTCGGGCACGCTGATGCGCACGTGCAGCGTGTCGAGGTCCTCGATCGCGAACAGGGCGCTGTCGGCATTCTGGATGACGCCACCGGACGGCACGACCGTGTTGCCGACCTTGACCATGTCCGTCTTCTGCGTGACCGTGCCGGCGATCGGCGCGCGGATCTCGGTGTAGGAGAGCTGCAGCTTCGCCAGCTCCCAGGTCGCGCGCGCGGCATCGAGCTCGAACTTCAGGTTCTCGAAGGCCGTGGCGCTCACGAGTCCCTTCTTCTGCAGCTCCAGGTTGCGGGCGTGGTCCCGCTCGAGGCGGTGCATCTGGGCCTCGGCCTGGGCCAGCTCGAGGCGCAGCTGGTCGCCGTCGAGCCGGGCCAGCACCTGGCCTTCGCGCACCCGGTCTCCCTCCTCGACGAGGACCGCGCGGATCTCGCCGCGGACCTTCGGGTTGACGAAAGCCTTGCGCTCGGCCTCCAGAGGCGCGGTGCCGGTGTAGACGGCGGCCATCTCGGCGCGGCGCGGCTGGCTGACCTCGACGGGGATGGCTGGGGTCGAGTCTTCCTCGGCGTTGGCCTTGGGCTTGCCATCGGCCTGGCCACAGCCGGCCAGGATCAGCAATCCAGCAGCCGCCAGGCCAGCCATGGCGAGGAAGCGGGCGTGGAGGTTCGGAACGGGGAAGGCGTTTGCAGCACGATAGGCGGGGGTCACGGCCGGTCTCCGGACTTGGGTTGACCGCATGTTACGGTAGCATAGTGATGTAGTCAAGTATAACAGTACCCGGATGCCCCTGACGGGGCTGGGCCGGCAAACACGCTCAGGGAGCCGTGATCAGGGCGCGGGCGAGGAGGCTGGCGCCTGCCGGCTGCGTGCTCAGGAAGAGGTCGGCCGCGATCTCGGAAGCCTCGGCCAGCAGTGCGTCGCTCACTTCGGCAGCGTCGAGTTCCTCGATGGACTCCAGCCGGGGCAGGCCACGAGCCTGGCGGCGGGCGTTTTCCCGCTCGAGGCGCGCCTGCTCGAGCGCGGCGCGCTCGGCCTTGCGCGCGTCGAGGCTGAGGGATACGGAGTCCCGGCTGCGCATCCGGCTGACCGCGTCGATGTCGGACAGCAGGGCGTTGAAGTCCGGGTCGTCGCGGACACGCAGCACATGGACTTTGCTCAGCAGCGATACGTCGCCTGCCGTGGTTGCTTCCGGGGAGAAATCGGCCGGGCGGATGCGGTCCCACGGGAGTGCGCTCGGGCGCGTGCTCTCCCCAACGTCCTTCGCGTCGATCGGGGAGGGCAGCTCGATGTCCGGAGTGACCCCGCGGTGCTGCGTGCTGTCGCCGGTCACGCGGTAGTACTTGCCGATGGTGACGGTGAGCTGGCCGAAGCCCGAGCGCGGACCAAGGGAGTAGCGGTCCAGCGGGTAGAGGCTCTGCACCGAGCCCTTGCCGTAGGTCTGCTGGCCGACCACTACGCCGCGCCCGTAGTCCTGGATGGCACCGGCCAGGATCTCGGAGGCGGAGGCGCTGGCCCGGTTGACCAGCACCACCAGCGGGCCGTCCCAGGCGACGCCCGGCTCGGGGTCGTCCAGCACCTCGATGCGCCCGCCGGTCTCCCGCAACTGGACCACGGGTCCCTGCGGGATGAACAGGCCTGTCAGCGAGGTGGCTTCGGACAGGTGTCCGCCGCCGTTGTTGCGCAGGTCCAGCACCAGCGCATCCACGCCCTCCTTGCGCGCCTCCTCGATCAGCCGGCGCACGTCGCGGGTCGTGCTGCGGTACTCGGCGTCGCCCGCGACCCTCGCCTGGTAATCCTGGTAGAAGCTCGGCACGTCGATCACGCCGATGGTCACTTCGCGGTCGTCGCGCCGGGTCTTGCGGATGTCCTTGCGGGCTGCCTGCGACTCCAGCGTGATCTTGTTGCGGGTGAACTGCACCACGTTCTCGGCCGAGCCCGGCACCGCTCCGGCGGGCAGGACCTGCAGGCGAACCACGGTGTTGACCGGGCCGCGGATGAGTTGCACGACATCGTCGAGGCGCCATCCGACGACATCGACCATCGGGCCGGCGCTCCCCTGGCCGACCGCGGTGATGCGGTCGTTGACCTTGAGCAGGCCCGAGAGGGCGGCCGATCCGCCCGGGATGACGTTCATTACCGTCACGTAGTCGTCGATGAGCTGCAGCGAGGCGCCGATGCCCTCGTAGGACAGGCTCATCGCGATGTTGTACTCCTCGGAGTTGCGCGGCGACAGGTAACTCGAGTGCGGATCGAACACGTGCGAATACGCGTTCATGAAGGTCTCGAACACGTCGTCGGC
>JBBINN010000049.1:0-17674 GCA_037443885.1 Gammaproteobacteria bacterium
CGCGGCACGCGACGCCATCGTCGCCGCGCTCGCGAGCCACCCGCAGGCGCACCTGCTGCGCCTCGGCGCCCTGCCCGCACGCCCCGCCCGGCGCACCGCGGCTGCCATTCCCGTCGTCACGCCCCAGTCCTACCTGTTCGTGCAGGAGGACGCCGGGGAGCTGCGCGTGGCCCTGCTCGGCACCAGCGCCAAGGGCACCGCCCTCGCTGCGACGCGCAGGCTCGAGGCGCGCGCGCTCGAGCGGCACCTCGCGTCGCTCGACGAGGGCATCGGCGTCACCGCGCTCGCCGGCTTCGGCGAGCGCCTCGGCGAGCTGCTGCTGCCCGAGGCCACGCGCGAGGCGCTGCCCGCGGTGCGGGATATGCCGCTGGTCGTCGTCCACGATGCGCCGGCCGCGCGCTGGCCCTGGGAAACGCTGCACTTGGGCGGGTGGTCGCCGGCCGGCGAGGCCGGCCTGAGCCGCCGCTACGCCGCGGAAGGTATGTCGGTCGCGAAATGGCGCGAAGACCGCCGGCTCGACGCGACGCTGCGCGTGCTGCTCGTGCTCAATCCCACGGGCGACCTCGCCGGCGCCGAGGACGAGGGCGCGCGGGTGCGCGAGCTGTTCGAGACCCTCGGCAACGCCGAGCTCACGGTGCTCGCACGCGGCGATGCGACCCGCGCGAGGCTGCTCGACGCCTTCCGCTCGGGGCGCTTCGACGCGATCCACTACGCCGGACACGCCTACTTCGACTCCGTGGCGCCGGCGTCGAGCGGCATCCTCTGCGCCGGGGGGCGCGTGCTCTCCGGCGCGGACCTGGCGTCGCTGGACGCCGTACCGGCGCTCGTGTGCTTCAATGCCTGCGAGTCGGGCCGCGTGCGCGGTGCACCCCGGGTCACCCGATCGCTCGGCCGCAGCACCGGCTTCGCGGAGGCCTTCCTGCGCGGCGGCGTGGCGAGCTTCATCGGCACCTGGTGGCCGGTGTCGGACGATGCTGCCACCCGCTTCGCCGCAACACTGTACGGCATGCTGCTCGAGGGCCGGACGATCGGCGCGGCCGTGCAGGCTGCGCGCGGCGCGGTCAGGGCCTCGCGCTCCGGAGACTGGGCGAACTATCTCCATTACGGCAGCCACGACTTCGCGCTGAAACAGCCGCCGCGGCGCACACGTCGCCCAGCGACCGAGGCCCTGAGTGCATTCAGGCGCTCGGGATGAACTCGTCGTCGCCCTGCTGGATGCGCTCGAACTTCAGGAACTCCCAGTAGCCGCAGCGCGAACCATGCGGGTACTGCCGGCAGACCGTCGGCCGGGCCTCGTATACGCCGCAGCGGCGGGTCTTCGGGTCGAGAAAGCGGCACACCGAGGCGAAGACGTCGTCCTTGCGGTGGCGGAGGATGCGCTCCTCCTTGCCGTCCGTCACGTGGCGGTAGGTGAACTTCTCCCGCGCCCGTTCCACGGGGAGGTCGAAGTGCCGCGCGAGGCGCGCGATGTCGCGCTCCGTCACTCCGATCCTCGGGTAGGAGCAGCAGTAGCCGGGACACCTGGAGCAGTCATAACGGGCCTTCATGGCCGCGCATGATACCCGGGCGCGGGCCGGGATCTGCTACCGTCGCCGATCACAGCCGGAGTCGCCGACCATGCCGACAGTATTCACCCGCCGCCACGTCCTCCTCGGGCTCCTGCCGGCCGCGACCGCCCTGCGCTTCACCGGCGCCGCGGCGCAGGCCAGCCCGCCGGCCGCCGCGCCAGCTGCGGCCGTACGGCTGTCGGCCAACGAGAACCCCTACGGCCCGGCACCCTCCGCCAGCCGCGCACTCGCGGCGAGCGTGGAGACCGCCTGGCAGTACCCGAGCACACAGGCCGCTGCGCTCAAGTCGCTCATCGCCGCGCGCGAAGGGCTCACGCCCGAACACGTCATGCTCGGCGAGGGCTCGGGGGAGATCCTGCGCATCGCGGCGATTGCCTTCGCCAACGGCGAGGGCGAGGTGGTCACGCCGTGGCCGACCTTCGCCTTCCTGCCCGAGTACGCGCGCCGCCTCGGCGCCACCGTGCGCGAGGTCCCGCTCGACGAAGCGATGAACCACGACCTGCCGGCGATGGATGCCGCCATCGGCGCGCGCACGCGCCTCGTCTACGTCTGCAACCCGAACAACCCGACCGGCACGTTCCTCGAGGGCGATGCACTGCGGCCGTTCGTGAGCGCCGCGTCGAGGCGGGCGCCGGTGGTCGTCGACGAGGCCTATGCCGATCTGGTGGAGGACTGGCGCCGGCACACGCTCACCGACCGAATCCTCGCGGACGAGGACGTGATCGTGACGCGTACATTCTCCAAGCTGCATGGGCTCGCGGGGCTGCGCGTCGGCTACGCGCTCTCCAGGCCGGCGCTTATCCAGCGCCTCGAGCGCTACCGGGTGTCGATGATGAACCTGCCGGGTCTGGCGGCGGCCACTGCGAGCTACGAGGATCTGGAGTTCCAGGCCTGGTCGCGGCGCAAGATCCGCGAGGCGCTGGCGCTGACCACGGCGACCCTCGATGAACTCGGGCGGCCCCACACCGGCGCCGGCCCGGTCAACTTCGTGTTTTTCGACACCGGCGGACCGCTCGCCGCGTTCGCCGCCGCCATGCGGGAGCAGGGCTACCTCGTCGGGCGGCCGTTCCCGCCGTACGAGAACTGGTGCAGGGTCAGCATGGGGACGATCGAGCAGATGGCGGCCTTCGCGCAGGTGCTGCGCAAGCATTACGCCTAGCGCTGCCCCCGCCGCGCTGGCCGACCCAGCGGCCGGTCAGAGGAACCAGGCCGCCGCGAACACGCCGAGCATGGTGAAGATCAGGGCCAGCTTGGCCAGCGTGCCGAACAGCAGCCCGATCCAGGTGGCGATCCCTGCGCGCGCGGCCTGCTCGACCTTGCCGTGGGAGGCGAGCTCGCCCACGACTGCGCCCACGAACGGGCCGAGGATCAGACCCGGCAGGCCAAGGAACACGCCGGCGACGGTGCCGATGGCGGCGCCGAGCAGCGCGAGCTTCGTCGCGCCGACGCGCTTCGCGCCGAGAACGGTGGCGAGGAAATCGATCGCAAAGGACACGAACACCAGCAGGCCGAGGACGATCAGCGGCAGCGCCCCGACGCGCTGGAAGTCATCGGCCCAGGCCGCGAGCAGAAGTCCACCGAAGACCAGCGGCACGCCCGGCAGCGCGGGCAGCACCGAGCCCGCGATCCCGAGCGCGACCAGGACGACGGCTAGAATCCAGGTGACGGCTTCCATGTCGCCTCAGTGGCGATGCCGGGCGCGGCGCCGGGAAGCAAGAATGCCATCTCCGCGCGGCATCGTGTCGAATCCAGCGAGCCGCAGCCGGCGTGTGACTTCCGCGGGCAGATCGCGCCCGCTGGTAAGGCGGTTCGGCGTGCCGACGTAGTGGAACAGCAGTCCGCCCGGGCGCAGCACGCGTGCGAGCTCGTCATAGAACGCCTGCGAATACAGATCTCCCGCGATGCCGAAGCGCGGCGGGTCGTGCAGGACGGCATCGAAGCCTGCCGCGGGCAGCGATGCCACACGCCCGGTGGCGTCGCCCTGCTCGAGCGTCAACGGGCCGCCGGGCGGCGGAGACCATGGGTTCAGCGTCCGCAGCCACAGCACGTCGGGGCTCTTCTCGATGGACAGCACCGAGGCGGCGCCGGCCGCCACGCACCAGGCCGCGAAGTAACCGAGTCCTCCGCAGGTGTCGAGGACCGCCTTGCCGCGCGGCGCGACGAGGGCGACCTTTTCGCGGGCGTCGTCCCAGGGCGAGACCTGCGCCGTCGGCAGCATCTTGATGCCGTCGATCTCGAACGTCGGCGGTCCCCACTCGGTGGGGACCAGCTTGATCAGGGCACCTGAGAAGCGCGCCGCCGGTTCGAAGGCCGCACCGGTCCAGTGGTACACGGTCCTGTCGCGGCAAACCTCGAGGAACGGGTAGGTGGCACCCCGCCAGCGCCAGCCGTCCGACGTCACCTCGACCGTTGACCGCGTACGCCCGAGGTCGAGCGAACAGTCCACGGCCCCCCCGCCGCCGCGGGCCGCGGCCAGCAGCGCCTCGTGGACTTCGAGCGTCAGGAGTGGCGCCATCCGGCTCTCCAGGACCCTTGCGGGCGCTCCATACTGCGACAAACCCGAAGCGAATTGCCCCTGTGTCTTTCGCTAGAATTGCTGCAGTAACACGCGGCAGCACGAGGCAGGCCATGAGCAATTTCGAGCAGCAGAAAGCCAAGTTCCAGAGTCAGGCGGGGTTCATCGCGGCGCTCGACCAGAGCGGCGGCAGCACGCCCAAGGCACTGAAACTCTACGGGATTCCCGAGGGCAGCTGGTCCAACGACGTGGAAATGATGGACCTCATCCACGCGATGCGCAGCCGAATCATCACGAGTCCGTCGTTCAACGGCGACCGGATCCTCGCGGCGATCCTCTTCGAGGCCACGATGGACCGCGACATCCAGGGCCGGCCGACCGCCGAGTACCTCTGGGAGGTCAAGAAGGTCGTCCCGATCCTCAAGGTGGACAAGGGCCTGGCCGAGGAAGCGAACGGCGTGCAGTTGATGAAGCCGATGCCGGATCTCGACAAGCTGCTGGCCAGGGCCAGGGCAAAGGGCATCTTCGGCACGAAGATGCGCTCGGTCATCAAGCAGGCCAATCCGGCCGGCATCCAGGCGGTGGTGGACCAGCAGTTCGCGGTCGGCCGGCAGATCGTTGCCGCCGGCCTGGTGCCCATCATCGAGCCCGAGGTGGACATCAAGTGCCCGGACAAGGCCAAGGCCGAGGACTTGCTGAAGGCCGCGATGCTGCGCGAGCTCGACAAGCTGCCCGAGGGCCAGTTCGTGATGCTCAAGCTGACGCTGCCCGAGCAGGACAACCTCTACGCCGACTGCATCCGGCACCCGCGCATCCTCAAGGTCGTGGCGCTCTCCGGCGGCTACGCGCGCGACGAGGCGAACAAGCGCCTCGCCCGCCAGAACGGCATGGTGGCGAGCTTCTCGCGCGCGCTCACCGAGGGCCTGAGCGCCCAGCAGACCGACGCCGAGTTCGACAAGGCGCTCGACGCGGCGATCGAGAGCATCTATCAGGCCTCGAAGACCTGACGGCCGCGGGGGGCGGACCCGACGGGGTCCGCCCCCTCTTCGTTCCGATCCGTGGCCTCGCCGACCGCCGCAGGGGAGTATTTGCCATGCCCCCGCGAGGGGCGTAGCTTATCCGCGCGCTGGTCGACCGTCCCGGGGTGGAAGGCTGCCGGCGGACAGAAGAACGATTCCGGGCAAGACGCCCGACAACAATCCGAGGGGAATCAAAGTATGCGAATGAGCAAGTGGCTGGCTGCGCTGGCGGCCTGCGGCCTCGTCACGTCTGCGCAAGCCGAGATCTGGAAGGACTACGCGCCGAGCAAGGCAGTCTGGAACGTCACTTTCGTCAAGGTGAAGCCCAACAAGATCGACGACTACCTGCTCGGCCTGAAGCAGTCCTGGATCACTGGCTGCGAGGTCAGCAAGAAGATGGGCGTCCTGGAGGACTGCTACGTCTATGTCAGCGAGTCCGCCTCGGGCGGACCGTTCAACGTGATGCTGGTGCAGAAGATGCCCAACGGCACCGTGCGCGAGCCGGACGAGGCCCGCTACCGGAAGTACATGGAGGAGTACCGCAAGAGTCTGGCGGACGCGAAACAGAAGGAGCTCGTCGAAAGCTACGAGGAGATGCGCAGCTTCTTCGGCGAGGCGGACTTCCGCCGCGTCGAGTGGAAGTGACCGGCCTCTGAGTTCCTGCCGCGAGGGACGGGCTGCGCCGTCCCTCCGGCATTCCTCCTACCAGCTGTAGCGGACCCGGTAGGTAACCACTGCCTCGCCGTCCTTCGGCACGCGGACCGGGAACTCGATCGTGCCGGCGTCCTTCTTCTCGAAGGGGATCGAGCTCGACAGCACCTTCCAGTTGTTCCAGCGGTAGAGGTTTTCCCGCACGAGGACCTCGACGGGCTCGGCCTTGTGGTTGCGGACCTTGATCTCGAAGGCCTCCTCCATGACGCGCCCGCGGCTGTCGATGGAGAAATCCACCTGGCGCCGCTCGCCCACGACGTCGAAGGCCGTGCCGAGCCTGACGCGCAGGTCCTCGTTCTTCGGGGTATGGCCGATCGCGTCCTCGCCGATGAACTCGAGGCTGCCGTCGGCCGGGTCGAGCTGCGACACCCGCACGCGGCCGGCCGGCAGCGGAATGCCGAGGCCCGACTTCTGGTCGTTCCTGAACTCGAGCCACACGTCCACCTTGCGGTTCGACGCGGGCAGGAACTCGCGGTCGATGACCGGCCCGCCGCCGAAACCGAATCCCTGCGCCCCCGAGTACACCAGCTTCTTGCGCGCCGGCACCCGCTTCGCCGCATCGAACAGCTCGAGCTGCTTGGTGGAGTTGTTCGGCAGCGTCGTCGGCCGGCCGAGCGTGTACAGGTGGTATTCGAAGAAGGCCTTCTCCTGGAAGCCGGTGTCGGCCTCGGCCGACATCGCCACCATCACCCCTTTGTGGCGCGGCAGCGGCGCAGGCTGGGCTCGGTTCACCTCGCCGGCAACCAGCTTGAGCTGCGCGTCCTCGTAGGTCGCGCCCGACTGGTTGATGATGCTGACCCAGGCGCCGACGTCGAGATATCCCGAGTTCGCGTCTGCGCCCGGCGTGAAGAGCAGGTTGTAGTCGGCCCACCAGGTGATCCCGCCCGTCTGGTAGGCGACGCGCGCACGGTGCGTGCCGGCCTTCGCGGCCGAGACGTTCCACTCCAGCGTCGGGCGCGTGATCAGGCCACCCGGCAGCTCGCCCACCCGGATGCCGTTCCACTGCCGCAGCGCGTGGATCTTCCCATCGTCGCCGCGCAGCACCAGCCCGTCCCAGGACGACAGCAGCGAGCCGTTGATGACCGCCACGCCGTCGCCCTGCGGCGTCTCGACCGTCACCGGCCGGTCCACGTAGCGCGACAGCAGCTTCTGCGTGCTGACGAGGTCGAACTGGAAGTTCTGCTCCAGCACGCGCGTGCCGGCGGGATCCGTGAGCGAGGTGAAGGCAACGGTGGTCGGGTCGATCAGGGCGGCGACGTCGGTGAACTTGAGCTGCGAGCGGCCGCGCGGCAGCTCGATGTCGCGGTCCACCCGCACGACGGCGTAACCAGGAAGCTGGCTCGCCGGCGGCGTGCCCTGGCCGGGCAGCGGCCGGTACCAGTCCGCCGGGACCGCGCCGGGCTGGGCCGAGCTGTAGACCGTGAGGCTCGTCTGCGGGGCCGCAGCGAGCGCCGGCAGCGCGAGGGCGATCCCGGCGAGCAGGACGGCCGGGCGGCGGAGGGCAGGCATGGGGCGTCTCCTGGTGGCGGATGCCACCCAGCATAGACGCTTCGTGGCCCTGCGCGGTTCCTCCGACGAGCCCGACCCCATTCATCCACCCGGCAGGCGAGGACGCTCCTAAGATAAGGGTGGGCGGTATCTCGGGGGGAGCGACTGATGGACCTGCCGGACATAACAGTGGGGGATGTTCGCGCGTGGTGGCAGGCGCCCCGCGTCGCCGCCGGCGCCGCCGCGACCATCGGCCTGCTGGCCATCGCCTGCGCGTGGCTGGCGATCCGCCTCGACATCGCCGAGGACCGGCGCCTGATGCTGGAACGCCAGGCCGAGGAGGGCTTCCTGCGGCCGGCCTCATCGAGCCGCACGGTGCGGGTGGACCTCGAGTCCGGCGCGGTCGTCGGCCTCGGCGGTAGCGGCCTGCCCGAGCGCGTCGAGCTGCGCATCGCCGCACGAAGCAACCGCTTCAACGTCTTCCGCATTGCGATCGCCCGCGACGACGGCACCGAGTTGATCCAGGTCGACCGCCTGCAGCGGGACAGCAACGGCGAGCTCAAGCTCGCGATCAACACGAGCGTTCTGCCGCGAGGCAGTTACACGCTTCGCGTGGAAGGCTTCACCTGGCGCGGCGAGACGGTGCCGGTCGGACGGATCGGCCTGCGCCGGTAGCCAGCCACCGCTATCATGCGCCTGCCGGGCGCGCCGACGGAAGCTGTCCCTGCCCAGCACCCGCGAGACCGCGGGATCCCGGTTCATTTCAGGAGTTCTTCATGCGAATCGTCAGTTCCATTGCCGCCAGCCTGTGCGCCACGCTGGCGCTGGTTGCCGAGGCCCAGGCTCCGTCCGCTCCGCAAGGCGCCGTAGCCATCGCCACCGAGCCCGGTGCCGCCATCGCGATGGCCACGGTCGAAGTCACGGCGAAGGTCGCGGGCCTCGACCAGGCGACGCGTGGCATCACGCTCGAGCTGCCCGATGGCAACAGGGCCACGATCACGGCCGGACCCGAGGTGCAGAACTTCGACCAGATCGAGGTGGGCGATACGGTCGCGGCCCGCTACATCGAGACACTCGAGCTGCGCCTGCTCAAGGGCCAGCAGGCCGAGGTGCAGCGCACCGAAACCGTGGCCGGCGGACGCGCCGAGCCGGGCCAGCGGCCGGCGGGCGCGATCGGCCTCGAGGTGCACGCCATCGGCAACGTCACCGCCGTGGACGCCGCCGCACAGACCATCACGGTCGAAGGACCGCAGCGCACCGTCGAACTGACGATCCAGGACCCGGAGCAATTCAAGCTGGTCGAGGTGGGTGACCAGATCGAGGCCACCTACACCCAGGCCCTCGCCGTGCAGCTGCAGAAGGCGGCGCCGACCAAGTAGTCTTTGCCGCGGCAACAGGGGACGCAACGCCTGCCCGCAAGAAGGGGACAGTCCCCTGCGGGGACAGTCCCCTTTACTGCCGCAGGGTGGCGATCGGCGGGTGGTTGACCACGCTGCGCGCGGCGAAGGTGCCGGCGCCACCGACCAGCAGCACGCCGAGCGCGAGGCCGACGGCCCACACCGAAGGGTCGAGCTGGTACTTCAGATTGAACAGCTCGGTGGCGATGACCCAGCCCGCTGCCGTGGCGCCGACGGCCGCGAGCAGGCCCGCCAGCACGCCCACGGCGGTGAACTCCGCGGCCACGCCCTTCAGCACGACGCGGCGGCTCGCGCCGAGGGTGCGCAGCATGGCGCTCTCGTAGCGGCGCTCGTCGCGCGTCGACTGGATCGCGGCGAGCAGCACCATCAGGCCCGCGGCGAGCGTGAAGAGGAACACGTACTGCACCGCGAGCGAGGCGCGGTCCATCACCTCGCGCACCTGGGCGAGTATGGCCTCCACGTCGAACACCGAAACGCTCGGGAACCGGCGGACGAGATCGGTGAGCATCGGCTTGTCGCCCGGCTCCAGCCGGACCGCCGTGAGCCAGGTGCCGACCATGCCGTCGAGCGTGCCGGGCGAGAACACGAGGAAGAAGTTCGGCTGGAAGGAATCCCACTGCACCTCGCGGAAGCTCGACACCTCGGCCTCCAGGGGCTCGCCCGCGACATCGAAGGCGAGGCGGTCGCCGAGCTTGATGCCGAGCTCGTCGCGGTAGTCGGCCGCCACGGACACGAGCGCCCGCCCCCGGTCCTGCTCGCCCCACCACCGTCCGCCGACGAGCTTGTTGCCGGGGCTCAGCGCCTCCGACCACGTCAGGTTCTGCTCACGCTCGGCGAAGCCGCGACCCCGGTCCGAACCGAGCTGGAGATCGGACACGGGCCGTCCGTTGATGGACGTCAGCCGCGCGCGGATCATCGGGTACAGGCGCGGCTCGGCCATGCCCTGCTGCGTGAAGAAGCCCGAGAACGCCTCCGTCTCGGCGGCCGGGATGTTGATCAGGAAATGGTTGGGCGTGTCGGCCGGCAGGCTCCGCCGCCAGTCCTCGACGAGGTCGTTGCGCACGACCGCGAGCAGCAGCAGGACCATCAGGCCGAGGCCGAAGGCCACGACCTGCGCGATGCTCTCCGGCCCGCGGCGCGAGACGTTCGCAAGTCCGTAGCGCCAGGAGACGCCCACCCCGCCGCGCAGCCGGCCCGCCGCGCGCACCAGCAGCCAGCCGGCCCCGTAGAGCACCGCGATCGTGACCACGGTGCCGATCGCGACATAGGCGACGAGCCGCGCGTCCCGTACCAGCGCGAACAGCAGCGCGCACAGCGCGCCAAGCGCGAACAGGTAAGCCGCCGCATAGCGCAGCGGCGGCGGCTCGAGGTTGCGGCGTAGCACGCGCGCGGGCGGCACGCGCTTCAGCTGCAGCAGCGGCGGCAGCGCGAAGCCGACCAGGATGATCGCTGCGGTGGCGAGCCCGAGCAGCGCCGGCGCCAGTGTCGGCGGCGGCAGATCGCCGCGGATCAGTTCCTTGAGCAGCGCCGCGAGGCCGGCCTGTGCGAGGAAGCCGAGCGCTGCGCCCACCGCCGCGGCCAGCAGGGCGAGCAACGTCAGCTCGAGCACCACGACGCGCAGCACGAAGCCCTGCGAAGCGCCCATGCACTTCATCAGCGCGACGTTGTCGAGATGGCGGCGCACGTAGCGGCGCGCAGCCATGGCCACCGCCACCGCGGCGAGCAGCACCGTGATCAGCGCGGAAAGATTGAGGAAACGCCCGGCGCGTTCCGCGGCGGCCTGGATCTGCGGGCTCTCCTCCGCGGCGTCCACGATGCGCTCGCCTTTGAGCTTGCGTGCCTCGAGCTCCGTCTTGAACGCCCGCACGTCCGCCGGACGGCCCGCGAACAGGATCGCGTGGGTCGCGCGGCTGCCCGGCTGCAGCAGCTGCGTGGACGGGATGTCGGCGATGTTCATCAGGAGCGACGCCGCGAGGTCCACGAAGGCCGATCCCTGGTCGGGCCGGTAGTCGAGCACCTGGGTCATCCGGAACTGCGCCGCGCCGATGCTTACCGTATCGCCGACCCGCGCGCCGAGCCGCGCCATGAGCCGCGAGTCCAGCCATGCCTCGCCCCGGCCGGGAATGTCGCGGGTGACGCGACCTGGGCCGAAGGGCTCGTCCGAGATGCGCACCGCGCCGCGCAGCGGGTAGCCCTCGCTGACCGCGCGGATGGCCGCCAGCGACGAATCCTCGCCGAAGAAGACCACGCTCGGGAAGGATAGCGTGCGCGCGGTCTCGAGGCCCCGCCCCTGCGCGGCTTCGACGTACTCCCCGGAAGGCTCCTGGGTCGAGCGCAGCCGCAGGTCGGCGGCGATGACCTCCGCGGCCTGTTGCGCGACCGCCTGTCCGATGCGGTCGGTGAAGAACCCGACGGCGGTGAGGGCGGTGACCGCCACGACGAGCGCCGCGAGCAGCACGGCGAGCTCGCCGGACTTCCAGTCGCGGGCGAGCGCCAGGAGCGCGAAGCGCAGCGACTTCATGGTCACGCCACCAGCCGGCCGGCGTCGATCTCGACCATGCGCCCACAACGGGCCGCGAGCCCGCGGTCGTGGGTGACGAGCACGAGCGTCGTGCCGGTGGCGGCGTTCAGGTCGAACAGCAGCTGGGTGATACGTTCGCCGGTGGCCGTGTCGAGGTTGCCGGTGGGCTCGTCCGCGAAGAGCACCGTCGGCTCGGTGACGAAGGCCCGCGCGATCGCCACGCGCTGCTGCTCGCCGCCGGAGAGCTGGCGCGGATAGTGGCCGAGGCGCCCGCCGAGGCCTACCTTGTCGAGCACTTCGCGTGCGGCGGCGCGCGCATCGCGCCGGCCGGCCAGCTCGAGCGGCAGCATGACGTTCTCGAGGGCGGTCAGCGAGGGCACGAGGTGGAAGGACTGGAACACGAACCCGACGTGGCTGGCGCGCAGCGCGGCGCGGCCGTCCTCGTCGAGCGCCGACAGCTCCCTGCCGTCGAGGAACACCTGGCCGGCACTGGGCTCGTCGAGGCCGGCGAGCAGCGCGAGCAGGGTGGACTTGCCTGCGCCGGAGGCGCCCACGATGGCGACGGTCTCGCCGCCCGAAACCGCGAGATCCACGCCGTCGAGGATGGTCAGCGTTCCCTCGGGACTGCTAACCTCCTTGCGCAACTTTCGCGCCTCGAGAACTGTCTTCCTGTCCATGCAAATCGCCCGTTGGCTCTCCTGCTGCCTGCTGCTCGTCGGTCTTGCCGTCGTCCCGCCCGCCGGCGCCACGGCAGCCGAGCGTCCCGCCATCCTGGTGCTCGGCGACTCGCTGTCCGCCGGCTACGGACTCAAGGTCGAGCAGGGCTGGGTGTCCCTCCTGCAGCGCCGGCTGGACGCGCAAGGGTACGGATACCGCCTGGTCAACGCCAGCGTATCCGGCGAGACCACTGGCGGTGGCCTGGCCCGGCTGCCGCGCGCGCTGGAGCGCCATCGCCCGGCGATCGTCGTCATCGCGCTCGGCGGCAACGACGGCCTGCGCGGCCTGCCGGTCGCCGAGCTGCGCGGCAACCTCGAATCCATGGTCCGCCAGAGCCGCGCGGCCGGCGCGAGGGTCGTTCTCGCCGGGATGCGCATCCCGACCAACTATGGCCCGCAGTACACCGAAAAGTTCTTCGCCGTGTACGCCGACCTGGCCAGGGCCGAGCGGGTCGCGCTGGTGCCGTTCTTCCTGGAGGGCATCGCGCTGCGCGACGACCTGTTCCAGGACGACGGCATCCACCCGAACGTCGAGGCCCAGCCCATCCTCCTGGCGAACCTCTGGCCGGTGCTGGAGCCGCTGCTCGAGCGTTGAGTTTCGTTTCGCGCAGCCGACTGCGGTGGATGCGGAAGCAGGGTGCGTTGTCGGCGCTCGGGGCCCGGTATATAAGGACTGAAGGCTCGTTTTAGCTGGAATTTTGCGGCGCAACAAAGAGTTATAGAGCGCCACGGAGGGGTGTCGTGGAAAAGATCTGGCTGAAGAATTACCCGGCCGGCGTGCCGGCGGAAATCAACCCCGAGGAGTATCCCTCGCTCAAGCACCTGTTCGAGGAGGCCTGCCGGCGCCATGCGGCCAAGCCGGCTTTCACGAACATGGACCGCACGCTGAGCTACGCCGAGATGGACGAGCTGTCACGCCGCTTCGGCGCCTGGCTGCAGAAGGAGGCCGGGCTGAAGAAGGGCGACCGCATCGCGATCATGATGCCGAACCTCCTGCAGTACCCGATCGCCATCATCGGCGCGCTGAGGGCGGGCCTCACGGTCGTCAACACCAACCCGCTGTACACGCCGCGCGAGGTCGAGCACCAGCTCAACGACTCCGGCGCGACCGTCATGTTGATCTACGAGAACGCCTGCGCGACGCTGCAGCAGGTCATCGCGAAGACGCCGGTGAAGAAGGTGATCGTCACCGGCGTGGGCGACCTCCTGGGATTTCCGAAGGGCCCGATCGTCAACTTCGTGCTGCGGTATGTTAAGAAGATGGTGCCGGCCTGGAGCCTGCCCGGCTCGCTGCGCTTCAACGATGTCATCTCGAGAGGCGCGTCGCTCACGCTCGACCCGGTCGACGTGGGGCCTGACGACATCGCGTTCCTGCAGTACACCGGAGGCACGACGGGCGTCGCCAAGGGCGCCGTGCTGACCCACCGCAACCTGGTCGCGAACACCATCCAGGTCGTCTCCTGGATGCCCGAGATCGAGCACATTGAAAGCCCGGTGGTCATCACCGCGCTGCCGCTGTACCACATCTTCGCCCTGACGACGAACTGCCTCGTCTTCACCTACGTGGGTGGGCAGAACGTGCTGATCACGAACCCGCGCGACATGAAGGCGTTCGTGGAGGAGCTCTCGAAGGTGAAGTTCACCTTCATCACCGGCGTCAACACGCTCTACAACGGGCTGCTCAACACGCCCGGCTTCGACAAGCTCGACTTCAGTTCGCTCAAGGTCGCGATGGGCGGTGGCATGGCGGTGCAGGCGGCGGTGTCCGAGCGCTGGCAGAAGCTCACGGGGCGCGATATCTGTCAGGGCTGGGGGCTCACGGAGACCTCGCCCGTCGCGACCGCCAACCGCTACGACGAGACGCGCTTCACCGGCGCGATCGGCTACCCGATCCCCTCCACCGAGATCGCCATCTTCGACGACGACGGCAACGAGCTGCCGGTCGGCGCGCAGGGCGAGATCTGCGTGCGCGGCCCGCAGGTGATGCGCGGCTACTGGAACCGTCCGGAGGAAACCGCCAAGGTCATCATGCCGAACGGCTACCTGCGCACCGGCGACATCGGCCGCATCGACGAGATGGGCCTGGTCTACATCGAGGACCGCAAGAAGGACATGATCCTCGTCTCGGGCTTCAACGTGTACCCGAACGAGGTCGAGGGCGTCGTCGCCAAGATGCCCGAGATCCTCGAGGTCGCCGCGGTCGCGCAGGATGACGACAAGTCCGGCGAGGTGGTGGCGCTGTTCGTGGTCAGGAAGGACCCGGGTCTGACCGCCGAGCAGGTGATCGCCTTCTGCAAGAAGGAGCTGACCGGCTACAAGGTGCCGCGCGCGGTGTACTTCCGCGACGAGCTGCCGAAGACCAACGTCGGCAAGATCCTGCGCCGCGAGCTGCGCGACGAGCTCAGGAAGCAGGCCAAAGCCGCCGCCTGAAGCGGCAGGCGCTCAGGCGAGCAGCCTGAGCGCCGTGAACACGGCCATGCCCGCCGCGATCGTGGCGACGAAGCTGCGCGTCGCCACGTAGACCGCGGCGGCCGCCAGCGCGCCCAGCAGCCGGAAATTGCCGGGGTCGAGGCGGACCTCGCCGCCGGCGATGGCGAGGTCGGGCACCACGATCGCCGCGAGCGCGCAGGCCGGCGCATAGGCGAGCGCCTGGTCCACGATGGCCGGCAGGCGCACGCGCTCGCCGAGCAGCAGCAGGCCGGCGCGGGTGATGAACGTGGAGAGCGTCACGCCCGCGATCGCGACCCAGGTCCACAGCTCGCTCACGCCGCGCCCTCCCCGATCCTGCGTCCCTGGAAGCGCTCGGCGAGGAGCGCAGCGGTGACGCCACAGGCGATAGCAGCCAGGAGGCCCGTGCGCAGCGGCCAGCCGTGCGTGAGCAGCGAGACGATGGCGGCCACCACCACGCCCGCCGCTGCCGCGCGCCGCAGGCAGAACGGAACCAGCAGCGCCACCAGCGCGAGCGTGCCGGCAAGGCCGAGGCCCCACTCCAGCGGGATGCGTGCGGCCAGCAGGATCCCCGCGATCGACGCGACGTGCCAGGCCGCCCAGTTGGCCATGGCGAGTCCCAGGAAGTAGCTGTCACGCTCGGGCCAGTCCGGCGCCTGCTGCTGGCGGCGCATGAAGATCACGAATGTGATGTCGCCGGTCACGTAGCCGAGCCACAGACGGCGCTGCCAGGGCAGATGACCCAGCGGCTTCCTGAGCGCCGCCGCGTAGATCACGAAGCGCAGGTTCACCATCAGCGCGGTCAGGAAGATCACCCACACGGGCGAGCCGCCGACGAGGAGCGGCAGCGCGGCGAGCTGGGCCGAGCCGGCATAGGCGAAGGCCGACAGCCCCAGCGCCTGCCACAGCGTGAGGCCCGACTGGACCATGGCGACCCCGGTGACCAGCCCCCAGGCGAACACCCCCGGCACCGCGGGCGCCATGTCGCGCAGGCCCTCGCGGAACGCGGCGGCGCGAAGCGGCTCGGCGGGCGGAGGCGGGGCGACGGCGCCCGGGGTCTGCGTCACGGACGAACTCGGGAGCGGCCGGGAGGCCGCGCATTATGATCGGAGGCCGACCCGCAGGCGAGACTTTACCCGGCCGCTCCCGGCCACCCACTGGCAACCCACGCCGCCGGACGAGAGTTGCGGCAGCTCGCCGGCGTCAGAAGTGCCACACGACGGACAGCCCCAGTTCGTACTCGTAGTCCTGCCGCGCAATGGGGCTGTCGGCGATGTCGCTCGAATAGAACTCGACACCCGCCTGCGCGATCGCGTGCAGTCTCCGGGTCAGGTAGCGGCGGTGCACGAGCTGGACGCCTGCCGACCGGTAGCCCCCGCTGAGCGTGGTCTCCGGCAGCCCGGAGGCCGCCGCGTCGTTGGCCGTCACGCCGAAGTCCTTGTTGATGAAGTCGTCGGTGCCGAAGGTCAGGAAGGCGTAGACCTCCGTGCCGGTGCCGTCGAGCTGCTGCCCGAAACGGTGGCCGGCTGCGACCACCCCGAGCCAGCCGAAATCGCTCGGCCCGCCCATCACCCGTGCCGCGACCCAGTTGCGCCAGTCCTGGCCGAGCCCGCGGCGCACTTCCAGGAACCCGACGACGTGCGAATCGCGCGGCTCGATGCCATCGAGGTTGCCGTCTTCGGAATCGTCCGGCTCGAGGCCGTCCTCGTAGCGCGCGCCAGCCTGGACCAGCCAGTGGTCCGCGAGGCGCCCCCGCCAGCCGAGCTCGAACCCCTCCCAGAAGAACAGGTGGTCACCCTTGCGGTAGTGCACCGCGCCGGCCGGCTCGACCTCCAGCTCGCTCTCGTCGGCACCGTCGTAGGCGCCTTCGTACTCGACGCCGACCCCGAGCGCGACACCAAAGCCGTCGCCGCGCGTGAAGTCGAGGACCGAGGGCAGCGGCACGAGGGCCTGCTGGCCGGTTCCGTCGGCCCTGGCGGGGTCGCCCGCCAGAAGCAATGCCGAACCCAGCAGCGCGCAGAACGCGCAAGTCTCTCCGCGATTCATGTTCCTGTCTCCGTGGCGGGAATCCATAGGCAGGCCTGCGTTCGAATGCAATCCGCACGAGAGCCTCGACGGAGGCCGCGACCGCCGGTAGGGTTGCGGCGGCGAGTGGCGTCGATGGGCTACGAGCGGCAGCCTTGGCGCACGAGCGGCACCCGCACCACTCTGGGAGTTCGCAATGGGACTGCCGACAATGACGCGACGCTGGGGGCTCTTCGCCGCCGCCACCTTCACGCTGATCGGCCTGATGCTTGCGAACCTGCGGGCAGGACCGGTCGGCGAGCTCGGGGTGTTGCCGCGTTACGCTTTCTGGCTGTCGACGGCCGCCGCGACATTTGCCTGCTGGTGGCTCGGCCAGAGGCTGGTCGTCTCGGGCCGCGACCGGCTGAGTCGGGGCCTGCTCGTCGCCTCTAGCCTCGTGGCGACGCTACTGTTCGTGCCTCCCTCGCTGGCGCTCGACTTCCTGTTCCTGCTTCCGGAAACCGAGTCGGGCTGGGCCTCCCTGCTGCTGGAGGAGTGGCTCGCGAGCGCCCTGCCAGTGTTCTCGAGCTGCATCATCGCCAGCCTGCCCGCCTGGCTGGCGTCAGCGGGAACGCCGGTATCCGCGGGGATTCCATCGCGGACTCCGGTGGCGACCGGCGATCCGGCGCCGGCAGTCGCGGGGACGGATCCCCTTCCAGGGCACGTCGCGGCCGGGGACCTGCTTCCGGAGGCGGTGCGCGGTGGCGTGCTGCGCGCAACGGCCGACCTGCAGTACGTCCACCTGCACAGCCCCGAAGGCATCACCACGGTGCCGGGCCCGATGCATCGGGTAGTCGGCCTGCTGGCCGACCACGGGCTCGAGGTCAGGCGCGGCGAGTGGGTCGCCGACCGGCACGTCAAGCAGGTCCGGTCAACGCGCGGACGCTGGGTCGTGCTGCTCAAGGACGGCCAGCAGGTTGCGGTGAGCCGGCGCCGGCTGGCGGAGGTCAAGAAGCGCTGGGGCTCGACCCGCTTCAACTGACCCGACCGGCAATTCTCCGTCGCCCCGCGAACCTCACTCAGCGGGCGCTGACCTGCGCTTCATCTTCGAGGCCCGGGCGCTCATGGCGCGCCCGGCGATCAGATGGGCCGCGACGTCGTCTCCCGCCTCCGCCGCGCGGCGGATGCCGTCCTCGATCATGCGCTCCGCATGCTGCGGGCCGACCCAGTTCGCGATGGTCACCCACTTGCCCTTCTCCAGGTCCT
>JBBINN010000050.1:0-17467 GCA_037443885.1 Gammaproteobacteria bacterium
GATCAGCGGTCTGGTCATCATCCCGCGGCATAAGCTCGAGCCCGCGCTGGCGCGGTGGGGCTGCGAGCCCGTGCGCCTGCTGCAGGTGCTGCGCGAGGTGCAGGAGGCGCTCGGCTGGCTGCCGCCGGCGGCGCAGTCCGCGGTGGCCGCCGCCCTCGGCGTGTCGCTCGCGCAGGTGCGCGGCGTGGTCGCGTTCTACGCCTTCCTGCATGCCGAGCCGCGCGGCGAGTACCGGCTGGTCCTCTCCGACGACGTGCCCGACCGGATGGCTGGCTCCGAGCGGCGTCTCGCCGAGATGTGTAAACGCCTCTGGCTCGAGCCCGGCAAGCTCTCCGAGGACGGCCTCGTGAGCCTCGATCGCACACCGGCGCTCGGGCTGTGCGACCAGGCGCCGTCGCTGCTGGTGAACGGCCGGCCGGTCACGCGCCTGACCGCGGCGCGGGCCGCGCAGTTATGCGAGCTCGTGCTGGCTCGCGTGCCGCTCGACGCCTGGTCGGCCGATCTACTTGCGGTCGAGGACCACGTGCACCGCCGTGACGTGCTGCTCGACGACGACACCCGACCCGGCGAGGCGCTCGCCGGCGCGTTCGCGCGCGGCGACGCCAGCGGGCTCGGGCCGAAGGCGCTGCTCGAGGAGATCAAGTCCGCGAGGCTGCTCGGCCGTGGCGGCGCGGGCTTCACCACGGGCGTGAAGTGGGAGAGCTGCAGCCGGCAGGTGAGGACGCCGCGCGTGGTGGTCTGCAACGCCGACGAGGGCGAGCCCGGCACGTTCAAGGACCGCCTCCTGCTGCGGCGCCACTTCGACCTCGTGGTCGAGGGCATGACCGTCGCCGCCTGGGGCATCGGCGCGTCGCTCGGCTTCGTCTACCTGCGCGGCGAGTACCGCTGGCTGCTCGAGGAGATGCGCGCGACGCTCGCCCGTCGCCGCGAGGCCGGGCTCCTCGGCCGCTCGATCGGCGGGCGCACGGGTTTCGACTTCGACATCGAGGTCCATGTCGGCGCCGGCAGCTACGTCTGCGGCGAGGCCTCGGCGCTGGTGGAGTCGCTCGAGGGCAAGCGCGGCATCCCGCGGAACCGTCCGCCGCGGCTCGCCGAGGTCGGCTACCGGGGCCTGCCGACCATCGTGAACAACGTCGAGAGCTACTGCGCGGCGGCGCTCATCGCGCGCCACGGCGCGGACTGGTTCAAGGCGCGCGGCACGGCGCGTTCCTCCGGCACCAAGCTGCTGTCCGTCTCCGGCGACTGTGCGCGCCCGGGGGTCTACGAGTACCCCTTCGGCGTCAGCGTTCGCGAGGTGCTCGCCGACTGCGGCGGCGAAGACGCCATCGCGGTCCAGGTCGGTGGCCCGTCCGGCCGCTGCCTCGGGCAGGACGAGTTCGGCCGGCGCATCGCCTTCGAGGACCTCGAGACCGGCGGCGCGTTCGTGGTTTTCGGCCCCGCGCGCGATATGTTCGAGGTGGCGCGCCACTACGCGAATTTCTTCGCCGAGGAGAGCTGCGGCTTCTGCACGCCCTGCCGCGTCGGCACCTCGCTGCTGAGGACGCTGGTGGACAAGGTCGCCGAGGGCAAGGGGACGCCGCGCGAGCTCGCCGAGATCGAGCGCCTCGGCGGCGTCCTCAAGGTCGCGAGCCACTGCGGCCTCGGTGAGTCCGCGCCGCGCCCGCTCCTGGACACGCTGCGTCGCTTCCGCCCCGCCTGGGAGCGCCGCCTCGGCTCGTCGGCCATGGAGCCCGCTTTCGACCTCGACGGTGCGCTCGCCCGTGCGCGGCGGATGACCGGACGCGACGACGAGGGGGCGCACCTGCCGCCGTAACGCCAGGGTCCGGCCCGGCGAGAGCGTCGCGAAAGCACGATGGGATTTTCCGGTATTTCGGGCAGGGTCCCCAAGGGTGCAGGCTGTGTGGGCCGGACGGCCGGCCAATGGGAAGCCCAGCAAGGACGCCGTGTCAGAGTCACCCGCCGACCTCGAGCCCCGCGTGCGCGCCATCGTCACGCGCTGGGGCCACGAGCCCACCGCCTTGCTGCAGGTGCTGCGCGAGGTGCAGGAAGCGTTCGGCTTCATACCGCCGCCGGCGCTGGCGCTGGTCGCGCGATTGCTGCGCCAGCCGTACTCGCGGGTCGCGGGGGTGGCGAGCTACTACTCGTTCCTGTGCACCGAGCCGCGCGGCGTCTACCGCGTGCTCTTCTCCGACAACGTCACTGACCGCATGGCGGGCAGCGAGCGGCTGCTCGAGTCGCTCTGCCATCGCCTGTGGGTCGAGCCCGGCAAGGTCTCCGAGGACGGCCTCGTCTTCGTGGACCGGACCTCCTGCACCGGGATGTGCGACCAGGGCCCGGCGATGCTGGTGAACGGCCGCGCCATGCCGCGCCTCGACGACGCCCGGATCGCGCGCGTCTTCGAGCTCATCACCAGCCGCGTGCCGGTAGGTGACTGGCCCGCGAGCCTGTTCGTCGTCGAGGACAACGTCCGGCGCGCCGACGTGCTGCTCGCCCATGGCCTCGAGCCCGGCGATCCGATCCGCGCGGCCCTGCGGCGCGGCACGCGCGGCTGGTCCGAGCGGCCGGCGAACGAGCGTTCCTGGCGCGAGGCCTATGTCGGCGCGGCGCTCGGGCCCGTCGCCACGCTCGAGGAGATCAAGCGCTCCAACCTGCGCGGCCGCGGCGGCGCGGGCTTCACCACGGGCATCAAGTGGGAGGCCTGCCGCCACGCCACCGGCAACGCGCGCTACGTGGTGTGCAACGCCGACGAGGGCGAGCCCGGCACCTTCAAGGACCGCGTGCTGCTCACGAGCCATGCCGACCTCGTGATCGACGGCATGACGGTCGCCGCGTACTGCGTCGGCGCGAGCCGCGGCTTCCTGTACCTGCGCGGCGAGTACCGCTACCTGCTGGAGCCGCTCGAGGCGCTGCTGGCGCGCCGCCGGCAGGACCGGCTGCTCGGCGAGGCCATCTGCCACCAGCCGGGCTTCGACTTCGACATCACGGTCCACGTCGGTGCCGGCAGCTACGTCTGCGGCGAGGAGTCCGCGCTCATCGAGTCGCTCGAGGGCAAGCGCGGCGTGCCGCGCAACCGCCCGCCCTACCCGGTGACGAACGGCTACCTCGGCCAGCCGACCATCGTGAACAACGTCGAGACGCTCGCGGCTGCGGCGCTGATCGCGGTCAAGGGCGGGGAGTGGTACCGCGGCATCGGCACGCTGAAGTCCTCCGGCACCAAGATCCTGTCCGTATCCGGTGACGTCGCCCGGCCGGGCCTGTACGAGTATCCGTTCGGTGTCGCCGTGGGCCAGGTGCTCGAGGACGCGGGCGCCAGCAACACGCAGGCCGTGCAGATCAGCGGCCCGTCGGGCATCTGCATCGGCGAGAGCGAGTTCGGCCGGCGCATCGCCTTCGAGGACCTGCCGACCGCCGGCGCCTTCACTGTCTTCGACCACGGCCGCGACATGTTCGACGTGGCCGCCACCTACATCCGCTTCTTCGCGCACGAGAGCTGCGGCTTCTGTACGCCCTGCCGCGTCGGCACGTCCATGCTGATGCAGGCGATGGA
Source organism: Gammaproteobacteria bacterium (assembly GCA_037443885.1). Taxonomy (GTDB): domain Bacteria; phylum Pseudomonadota; class Gammaproteobacteria; order Steroidobacterales; family Steroidobacteraceae; genus SG8-30. The sequence goes on from JBBINN010000050.1 coordinate 3,548, forward strand.
GAAGATCCGCGCCGGCAACGGCACCCAGCACGAGCTCGCCGAGATCGACCGGCTGAACCAGCTGCTGATGAAGTCCGCCCACTGCGGGCTCGGCCACACGGCCTGCAACCCGATCCTAGACACCTTCAAGCGCTTCCGCCCGGCCTACGAGCGCCGCTTGCGCTCGCTCGATTTCACGCCGGCCTTCGACCTCGACGGCGCGCTGTCCCGCGCGCGCCAGATGACCGGCCGCGACGACCCCGGCGCCCACCTGGAGACCCTGACTTGAACGCCCGCCCGACCTTCCTGCTCGACGGAGTCGAGGTGCCGTTCGAGCCCGGCCAGACGGTGATGCAGGCCGCCCTCGCCGCCGGTCGCCACATCCCGCACCTGTGCTACCACCCCGAGTTCAAGCCGCGCGGCAGCTGCAAGGTCTGCACCGCGCGCGTGGACGGACGGATGATGACGTCGTGCACCGTGCCGGCCGAGATGGCGACCGAGGTCGAGAGCGACACCGAGGAGCTCAACGACCTGCGCCGCACGCTGGTGCAGATGCTGTTCGCCGAGGGCAACCACTTCTGCCCGTCGTGCGAGCAGAGCGGCAACTGCCTGCTGCAGGCGCTCGGTTACGATCTCGGCGTCATGACGGCCGGCTTCCGCCACCTGTTTCCGGACCGGCCGGTGGACGCGAGCCACCCCGAGATCCTGCTCGACTTCAACCGCTGCATCCTCTGCGAGCTGTGCGTGCGCGCCTCGCGCGAGGTCGACGGCAAGGACGTCTTCGCGCTCGCCGGCCGCGGCATCGACAAGCACCTCGTGGTCAACGCCGAGTCGGGACGGCTCGGCGACACCAACGCCGCCTCCACCGACAAGGCCATGTCCGTCTGCCCGGTCGGCGTGATCCTGAGGAAGCGCGAGGGTTTCAGAGTGCCCATCGGCGAGCGGCGCTTCGACCAGGCGCCGGTCAGCGCGCGTGCCGCCGAGTTCGCGCCGCGCAAGCCGGAGGACCGCCATGGCTGAGCTTGCCCGCCCGAAGCTCAAGATTGCCACCGCCTCGCTCGCCGGCTGCTTCGGCTGCCACATGTCCTTCCTCGACATCGACGAGCGGCTGTTCCCGCTGCTCGAGCGCATCGAGTTCGACCGCTCGCCGCTCACCGACATCAAGCACTGCGGTCCCTGCGACATCGGCATCGTCGAGGGCGGCATCTGCAACGCCGAGAACGTGCTGGTGCTGCGAGAGTTCCGCGCGAACTGCAAGATACTGGTCGCGATCGGCGCCTGCGCGGTCACCGGCGGCCTGCCGGCGCAGCGCAACCACCTCGACCTCGGCCTGTGCCTGCAGGAGGTCTACCTCACGGAGCCTTCGGTCGGCCGTGGCCTGATCCCGAACGACCCCGAGCTGCCGCTGCCGCTAGACAAGGTGCACCCGCTGCACGAGGTGGTGAAGGTCGACTACTTCATCCCCGGCTGCCCGCCGTCGGGCGACGCCATCTGGAAGTTCCTGACCGACCTGATCGAGGGCCGCACGCCGAAGCTCGGCCACGGCCTGATCGCCTACGACTGAGAGGATCCATGAGCCAGCTCCCCCTCGAAACCGCCGCGAACCCGCAGGGACTGCGGCGCGTGGCCATCGAGCCGCTGACCCGCGTGGAGGGCCACGGCAAGGTCACGCTGCTGCTCGACGAGGACGACCGCGTCCAGCAGGCCCGCCTGCACATCGTCGAGTTCCGCGCCTTCGAGAAGTTCATTCAGGGCCGGCCCTACTGGGAAGTGCCCGTGATGGTGCAGCGCCTGTGCGGCATCTGCCCGGTGAGCCACCACCTAGCGGCCTCGAAGGCCCTCGACGCCATCGTCGGCGCCACCGAGCTCACGCCGACCGCCGAGAAGATCCGCCGGCTGATGCACTACGGGCAGATCCTGCAGTCGCACGCGCTGCACTTCTTCCACCTGTCCTCGCCCGACCTGCTGTTCGGCTTCGAGTCGGAGGTCGCGCGCCGCAACATCGTCGGGGTGGCCGCCGCCGAGCCCGACATCGCGCGCCAGGGCGTGCTTCTCCGGAAGTACGGCCAGGAGGTGATCCGCCACACCGCCGGCAAGCGCATCCACGGCACCGGCTCCGTGCCCGGCGGCGTGAACAAGAGCCTCACCCAGGCCGAGCGCGACGAGCTGCTGAAGGACGTCTACCAGATGATCGCGTGGAGCCGCGGCGCGGTGCAGCTCGTGCGCCGGCTGTTCGAGCAGCATCTCGAGGACTGGCGCGAGTTCGCGACCTTCGACGCGCGCACGCTCTCGCTCGTTCGCGCCGACGGCGCCATGGATCTCTACGACGGCGGCCTGCGTGCGCAGCACGCCGACGGAGGCACGATCTTCGACCACGCCGATTGCGGCCAGTACTGGCAGCTCATCTCGGAGGAGGTGAAGGCCTGGTCGTACATGAAGTTTCCCTACCTCAAGGCGCTCGGCCACGAGGACGGCTGGTACCGTGTCGGCCCGCTCACGCGCGTGACGCGCACGGACTTCATCCCGACCCCGCTCGCCGACCGCGAGCGGCGCGAGTTCATGGCCTTCGACGACGGCCGGGTGGCGCGCTCGACGCTCGGCTTCCACTGGGCGCGCATGATCGAGATGCTGCACTCCGCCGAGGTCATCAAGGACCTGCTGCACGACCCGGACATCACCGGCAGCGAGCTGATGGCGGGCGGCAAGCGCGAGGCGCGCGGCGTGGGCGTCATCGAGGCGCCGCGCGGGACTCTGATCCACCACTATCGCGTGGACGAGAACGACCAGGTCGCGCGCGCGAACCTGATCGTCTCGACCACGCACAACAACCACGCCATGAACATCGCCATCCGCGAGGTGGCGCGGAAGTACCTGGACGGCCGCAAGCTCACCGAGGGCCTGCTGAACCACATCGAGGTCGCGGTGCGCGCCTTCGACCCCTGCCTGTCCTGCGCCACGCACGCGCTCGGCCAGATGCCGCTTTCGGTCGAGCTCGTGGATGCGGAGGGCCGCCAGGTCGACCGGCTCGTCAAGGGCTGAGGAAAGTGGGGACGCCAATCCTGATCCTCGCCGTCGGCAACCCGAGCCGCGGCGACGACGCGATCGGCCCGGTGCTCGCGGCGCGGCTCGAGGCGCTCGGGCTGCCGGACGTGGAAGTCATCACCGACTTCCAGCTCGCGCCCGAGCACGCGATGGATCTCGTGGGACGCGCCAGGGTGATCTTCGTGGACGCGGGCAAGGACACGCCCGATCCCTACGAGCTGCGCCGCGTCGAGGCGCGCGACGACTTCACCTACACCAGCCACGCGATGTCGCCCGAGGCCGTGCTCGCCACCTATGTGCGCGTGACCGGCGCGGCGCCACCCGAGGCCTGGGTGCTGTGCGTGCGCGGCGAGTCGTTCGAGCTGGGGGAGGCGCTGTCCGAGGCGGCAGCGGAGCGACTGGAGGCAGCCACTCGCGAATTGTCGGATTCCCCGCGACTACGCCGGTAGGTCCCCGCCGCGTGTATGTCCCGGGTTACTCCTGCGCATACACCACCCGGCCGCCGACGATCGTGGTCATGACCTGCGCCTCGTGGATCCCCTGCGGGTCCGTCTCGAACAGGTCGCGGTCGAGCACCACGAGATCGGCGAGCTTGCCGGGCGTGAGCGAGCCGCGCTCGTCCTCGAGCCGGGCCGCCCAGGCGGCGTCGATGGTGTAGGCGCGAAGCGCGGTCTCGAGGTCCACGCGCTGTTCCGGCAACCAGCCGCCAGCGGGCTCGCCCTCGAGCGTGCGGCGGTTCACCGCGTTGTGCAGGCCGCGCATCGGCGAGAGCGAGATCGACGCCGGCCAGTCGGAGGAGAACGTGAGCGGCGCGCCGGCGTTCTGCAGTGAGCGCCACGGGAACGCGCGCGGCAGTCGCGCCTCGCCCACGGCGCGCGACCACACCGCGACCGTCGAGGGGTAGGCGTGGATCGGCTGCATGGAGGCGATGACGCCCAGCTGCTTGAACCGCGGCAGGTCGGCGATGCTGATTACCTCGATGTGCTCGACGCGCGGGCGCAGGTCCGGCCGCTCCAGGTCTTCGTACGCATCGAGCGCGAGGCGCACACCCGCGTCGCCGATGGCATGTGTCCAGGGCTGGAAGCCGAGCGCCGCGCAGTTCGCGAGCGCCTTCGCGTAGGTCTCGCGGTCGAGCGCGAACTGGCCGCGCTCGTCGGGCTTGTCGGCGTAGGGCTCGAGCATCGCGGCGGTGTGCGACTCGATCACCCCGTCGACCATGAACTTCACCGCCGGGATCCGCAGCCACGGGCCGTTATGCTTCTCGCGAAGCATCTGCCACGCGGCGCACGGTTCCGGCTCCTGGCCCGCCGACATCGCGAAGACGAGCCGCGCCGTCAGCTCGTTGCCCGCGATCAGCTCTTCATAGAGGCCGACTTCCTCGACCGATCCCGACGCGTTGTGCAGCGAGGTGATGCCGAGCGAGGCCGCCACGCGCAGTCCCTGGCGGATGGCGTCGAGCCGCTCCTCGCGGGTCGTCGCCGGGAGGTGGGACGAGACCAGGCGCATCGCGCCTTCCTTGAGCGCGCCGGTCGGCTCGCCCGTCCCGGGATCCTTCACCAGCTCGCCGAAGCCGGAGAAGCCCGTGTCGCGGTCGACGCCGGCGAGCTCGAGCGCGCGCGTGTTCGCCCAGGCCGAGTGGCCGTCGTAGGCGCGCAGATACGCCGGCCGCGAGTCCGTCACCGGGTCGAGTTCCTCGCGCGTGGGCAGCCGACCGCCCGGGAAGCAGGTGTACTCCCAGCCGCCCCCCAGGATCCACGGCGCGTGCGGGTTCGCCTTCGCCCAGGCCGCTATGCGCGACTGCATCTCCGGCACCGAGCACGCGCCTGTGAGGTCCACCTGCGAGAGACCCAGCGACCCGCCCGCGAAGTGCACGTGCGAGTCGATGAAGCCCGGCAGCAGCAGCCGGCCGCCTGCGTCGAGCGTCCGCGCGGGCGAGAGCGCGGCAATCTCTTCAGTCGTGCCGACCGCGACGATCACGTCGTCGCGAATCGCCACCGCCTCGGCCCAGGGGCGGGCCGCGTCAGCGGTCCACACGCGGGCGTTCGTGACCGCGAGCGTCGGCGGGTCGGCGAGGGCGGGCGGGGGGCAAGTGAGCAGCGCAATGGCTACGGCGAGAGCGCTCGAGACTGGCCGGAACGGCATTGGACAACTCCCCGTGAATGAACGCGTCCCGCCGCTTGTCAGCAGCGCAGTCCGCGCAGCATGCCGCCATCGAACATGCCGCCGCAACTCGCCCGAGGCGCGGCCTGCGGGCATAGAATCGCGGTCGTCCCCAGGAGAGGGTGTGTACGTGCTAGAGGATGACGAGCTGCCGACGATCCCTGCCGGCCGGGTGAGGCTGCGGCCGCTCGCGGATGGTGACGTGCCGGCGCTCTTCGCGGTGTTCTCCGACGAGCAGGTGATGCGCTACTGGAGCACGCCGCCGATGCGCGAGGTGGCCGAGGCGCAGGCGCTGCTCGACGACATCCGGACGAGCTTCCGGCAACGCTCCCTCTTCCAGTGGGGCGTGGCGCGGGTCGACGACGACCGCGTCGTCGGCACCTGCACGCTGTTCAACCTCGACCGGCGCAACCGCCGCGCGGAGATCGGCTACGCGCTGGCGCGCGACTGCTGGGGACAGGGCCTCATGCGCGAGGCGCTGGGCGCGCTCATCGAGCATGCCTTCGGTCCGCTCGACCTCACCCGGCTCGAGGCGGACGTCGACCCGCGCAACGCGCCGTCGATCCGCATCATCGAGAAGCTCGGCTTCGTGCAAGAGGGCCTGCTGCGGGAGCGCTGGCACGTCGGCGGCGAGACGCAGGACTCCGTGATCCTCGGCCTGCTGAGGCGCGAGTGGGAGGCCAGGGGCGGGCGGCCGGGCGACGCGTGAGCCCGGGCGAGCCGTGGCTCGAGCCGGATCCGGCTATCGTGCGACCAGCGGGAACTTCGCCGGATCGCGGATCGACTCGACTGCGAGGTCGATGTCGAGCTCGGGCCAGTAGAGGTGCAGCGGCGCGGGGCGCTCCACGCGGCTGATCTGGCCGATCGTGGCATCGCGAAACCACGGGAACTGGTCAAACGGGACGGCGAGCTCCTCGCCGTCCACGAGCAGCGAGAACCCGTTCGGCGACACGTTGGTGACTTCAACCGCCGAAATGCTTCCGCCATGCGTCGCGGATTTCATCAGCGTGCCTCTCGACGAGCGACTGTGCCCGCCGGACCTGCTGTACGGGCAAGCCAAGATTCTGCGCCAGCGCAATCCGGGGCTCAAGCCAGAACTTCGCCTCGCCATCCGGGCACTGCACGTGCACGTGCATCCTCGCCTCCTCGCGGGAGAAGAAGTAGAGGCGAAACGCTCCGTGGCGGAGCACCGTGGGGCTCATGAAGGCGAAAGCCTTGCACGCGCAACTGCGGTGCGGGTGCTGCAAAGCTGCCCGGTTCACCACGAAATCGTGATAAGAGCCCAGTTTCCTATTTCTCGACCGGGATCTGCACTTCGTTGCGGCGCATGAACCACGGCATCATCGGCGGGTTGTAGCGGGCCAGCACCGGCGGGCCGGCCGCGCCGAGCCCGCGCGCGGCCATCGCTTCGCGCAGCTTGCCCTCCATCTCGTCGTAGCGCTCCTCGGTCCAGCGGCCCGAGTAGCGCCACACGGCGACGCGCCGGGCCGGCACCTCGCGGATCTCGACCTTCGGGTCCGTGGGCACCGGCACCGTCGCCGCCGTGTACTTCGACGGCACGATGAACGCCACGCGGTAGCTGCCGACTTCGGCGACCTGCGTCACCGGCACGGTCATCGCGATCTTCTCGCCCTTCACCTGCGTGACCGGCGCCGTCATGGCGATCTTCTCCTGTGCCTGGTTGTCGCCGCTGATGTAGCGGAACAGGCGCCGGAAGGCGACGTTGCCGGCATCGGTGAAGCCCGCCTCGACGCGGGTCTCGGCGACGAGGTACGCGGCGTACTGGCGCAGCTCGAAGTCGCCGTCCTGCTCGATCACTTCGTAGGTGGGTTCTTCGAGGGCCATGGCGGGCGGGCTTGCGAGCAGGGCGAGGAGGAGGGTGGCGAGGAGAACGAAGCGGGTCGTGAGGTTCATAGGTTGTTCGTCGTCGGTGCTCTTGTGCAAGCGGGCGATGTCGTCCACGGTTCCAGTCGAGATCGGCCGCTGCGTTTCACGCCGCGGCCGCCCGTGGAGCTACTTCCCGGCGGCGCTCATCGACCGAAAAGCCACCCGGTCCGACGCGAACGAGCCGATCCACAGCTCGTCGCCAACCTCGACCGCCATGGTGATGTTGCTGAACTGCGGATTCGCCGGCCCGGTGGCGATAACTTCCACCTGCATCGTCGTGGGGTCGATGGCGACGACCGTGAAGGGGCGCGGGCAGGTGGCGAATTCCTCCAGCGAGAACTCGAGCGAGCGCTCGAACTCGCCGCAGGCGGTGCCGTGCAGGTCGAGGCCCGCAGTGACGAGCCGCCCGTCCGCGTCCATGTGCAGGTTGTCGGGCACGAACCCGAACTCCGCGGTCCTGCGCAGCACCTCGGCGGGATTCGTGTTCGAGTACGCCGTCACGTTGAACAGACCCGACGAGGCGACGTAGAACTCCTTACCGTCCGCCGAGACCTCGATGCCGTTCGCGTACGGCAGCTGGGTACCCAGGACCGGCACCATCGCCGCATCCCCCGGCGACCAGCGGAACACGCCGCCGGTATCGACGCCCATCATCGCCTCGGCAATGGGCACGTCCGGCAGCAGCGGGATCGTCACCAGCAGCGAGCCGTCGGCGAGCGCCGCGACGCTGTTGGCCTCCATGCCCTCCGGCGTCGGCACGCAGCCCGTCCAGGTGAGCACCGGCGTCTCGCCGCTCGCGTCCACGTCGAAGATCTCGATGGCCTCGCGCCCACCGTGCCCGACGACGTAGAGCGTCGAGCGGCCATCCGCGCCGCGGCGAAGCGCCAACCCGTGCGTGACGAAGGCGTTGGGATCGGGGCTGCCGGGACAGGCGCCGAAGGTCTGCATGTCCTGCACCGCGCGCGGCGCAGATCCCGGATAGAGCGCGGTGAAGCTCTTCGACTGCGAGTCGACCAGGAACAGACCGCCCGGCAGCGCCATGCTGCTCGCGATGATCCACTTCGTGCCCGGGACGTGCACGAGATCCTCCGCGTTCGCGATGCCGCAGACGAAGCCGTAGTCGCCCGCCGGCTCGCAGCCTGCCTGCTCGGCCTGCGCGACCGGCGAGGACATCGCGACGAGACAGGCCGCGGGCAGCAAGCCGCAGGCAGGCAGAGTGGAGAGAGAAGTATTCATGGTATCGCCCGTGGATCGTTGCAGTTTCGGTGATGCCTGCCTGGAGGGATGCGCCAGGCGTCAGGAATCGGATGATAGCGGGTCGGGGCGACGTGGCTTCAGCGCGCCACTCTGGTAGGCGAGTTCCAGCGCTGCCTTGAGCCAGGCCAGGCGCTGTGCCGGCGTGCGGCGCTCGAAGGACCAGCGGCGCAGCGCCTCGGCATCTTCGAAGGTTCCCCAGGCGACCGGCTCCTTATCGGGATCGAAGGTCTTCATGTGCTCAGCCACGCAGCTTCGCCCGGAGCCGCTCGATAACGGCCAGGTCCTGTGGACGCCCTGCGGCGGCCTTCAGACGGATCAAGTGCTCGATCGACGCGACGCGAACCTCGCAGCCGCCGACGAGCACGAACCGCACCCGGCCAGCGGCGAGCAGCGCGAACAGGCCGATGAAATCGGTCGGCATGCCCCATTGTCCCTTCCGGCCCAGCGATATGCCAGCGGGGGCGTGGTTGCCGCCCCGCGGCCGCCGAGGAGATCGTCAGCGCGCGCGGGGGGGGCGTGCCGCAACAGGGAACCCCCGTCGGTTTGACGATGGTCCGTACGGTCCGTACAGTATGTCGCATGAAACGAACCGGCAAACCGGTCTCGCGTGGAGCTGAGGAAGCGCGCCAGCATCTGCCCGCCATCCTCGACGCCGCTGCGGCCGGTCGCACGACCCTGATCACCCGTCATGGCCGCGAAGTCGCTGCGGTGGTCCCGGCGTCGGCGATCAAGCCCGTCAAGCCGGCGTCGCTGCTCGGACTCGCGGGCAGCGGTCGCAGGTTGTGGGGCAAGGACAGCAGCAAGACCGTCGCTGAGTTGCGCGACGAATGGAAGCGCTGAACGCTGACGGGTTGCCGGCGGGCGTCCTGCTGCTCGTGGACAGCGCGCCGATCATCTACACGCTCGAGGGCCACGCACGTTTCGCCGCCCGCTTCGAACGGATGTTCGAGCGCCATGCGGCCGGCGAGCTGGTGCTGGCGGTCACGACGATCACCATCGCAGAAGTGTTGACCGGCCCGCTGCGAGCCGGCGAGGAGGCGCTCGCCAGGCGCTATCGTGCAGTCCTCGAGGCATGGCAGGTGGTCGACTTCACGAGTGATGTCGCCGAGAGCGCGGCGAGACTGCGCGGCAAGTATGGCCTCAAGCTACCCGATGCGATCCAGGCGGCGAGCGCACTCGCGATCAACGCCGATGCGCTGGTCACGCACGATCGGGACTTCGCCAGCGTCCGTGGCCTGCGCGTGCTGGGCTGAGCGCCGCCCTCACGCATACCCGATCCGCACCGCGACGACCACGAACACGCTGGCCAGGCCGAGCAGCGCGAGCATCCACCTTGCGAAGAAGCGCGCCCACACCAGCCAGTCGAGGCGCGCGGCGCCGAGCACGCCCATCAGCACCGCGGACGTCGGCACGATCAGATTGGTCAGGCCGTCGCCCAGCTGGAAGGCCAGCACCGCGACCTGGCGGCTGACGCCGAGCAGGTCGCCGAGCGGGGCCATGATCGGCATGGTCAGCGCCGCCTGCCCGGAGCCCGAGGGCACGAAAAAGTTTATCGCCGACTGCACCAGCAGCATGAGCCACGCCGCGAGCGTCGCCGGCAGGCCCTCGAGGCTGTGCGCGAGCGTGTAGAGCAGCGTGTTGAGCACGCTCGGCTGGGCCGGGTCCGTGCCTCCGAGCAGCAGCACCAGGCCCTTGGCGAGCGCCACGATCAGCGCGACCGGCAGCATCGTGGCCGCGCCTTCGCGAAAGCCCTCGGCGAGGCGGTTCGCCGGCATGCGCTTGCGGTCGGCGAGCCAGGAGACGAGGCCGGTGACGACACCCATCGTGAAGAACTGCGCGGCAAGCTCCGGCAGGTAGTAGCCGCGCGTGGTGACACCCCAGATCACCCAGGCCATGGTCGCGGCCAGCACCAGCAGCACCACGAGGTCGCTGCGTCCAGCGGGGCCCAGGTCGGCGCCTGCGGCGGCGGCGATCGGCGCGGCCGGCCGCTCGCGCTGCTGCGTGAGCGCGTAGCGCAGGGTGAGCAGGGCGCCGAGCAGCGTGAACAGGCTCCACATCGCGATGCGCAGCGGGGCGCCCGAGACCGGATCGAGTCCCGCCACGCCCTGGGCGACGATGACGCTGAACGGGTTCATCCAGCTGGTCGCGAAGCCGACCTGGGTCGCGACGAAGGTCACCAGCACCACGCAGATCGCATCCAGCCGGATCCGCGCGAACACCGGCAGCAGCAGCAGGATGAAGGGGATCGTCTCCTCGCCCATGCCGAAGATCGCGCCGCCGAGCGAGAACATCACGAACAGGCCGGGCACCAGGATCGCCATGCGCCGCTCGTAGCGGCCGACGAAGGCGACGATCGTGCGGTCGATCGCGCCGGTTTTCATCAGCACGCCGAAGCTGCCGCCGAGCACCAGCAGGAAGGCCACCAGCCCCACCGCCGAGCCCCACTTGTCGCCGGCGACCAGCCCCTCGAAGGGGAGGTTGAGCAGGCCCAGCCCGCCGCCTTCGGCAAAGAGTGGCACCGCCCGGGCATCACCGACCGTCTCGAAGCTGGCGAGGCGCACCGTCACCTGCTTCGACTCGGTCCCGGCCGGAACCACGTCGGTGAAGCGTCCCGGCGCGACGAAGGCCACCAAGAGCGCCACGAGCAGCGCGACCGCCGCCAGGATCAGCAGCGTGTCCGGCGCGCCCGACCACGTCGGCGGCCGCGCCTGCCCCTGCGGGGGTTGTTGTTCTTGCATCCTGCGGGGTCCGGTTCAGCTGGGGCAGTGGCGGATCATGACGTGTGCGCGGGCGGCGCGGAACCCCGGATGCGGCCGGGCGGAATGCTGGTCGCGAGCATGGATTTCCAGCCGAACCCGGGCCAAATGCGCGGACCGCTGCAGGTCGCGTCGCGGCACAGTGCTGTGCGCGGAATCGAGAGGCGGCGACAGTACGCGCCGTTTGACGGCGATTTGACGGTTGATCGCTTTTAAGCGAACATGCTAGTGAGGGTCAGTCACTACCTTTCTGTCTCCGGTCGCGATCCGCTGCAACGCTGGTTGGATGGGCTCCGAGATCTGCGCTGCCGGCTCGCTGTACTACGGCGCATCGATCGGTTGGCTATGGGCAATCCTGGTGACGAGCGCTTCTGCCGCGACGGCGTATGGGAACTGCGGATCGACTGTGGTCCGGGCTATCGCGTCTATTTCGCCAGGTTGGCTCGCGACCGGATACTCCTGCTCGGCGGCGGATCGAAGTCCACCCAGCGAGCCGACATTTCGCAAGCCGTCGAGCGCCTGAGAGATTACGGGACACGATCATGACCAGATCTGGCAAGCGACCTGCCTCGATCGACCATGAGGCCGCGACTGTCGCGAGTCTCAAGCGCGACCCGCGGTTTGCCGCCGCCTATCTCGACGCCGTGCTCGCAGATGGTGACCAGTCGGAACTTCTGCTCGCCATTCGGCGCCTCTCCGATGCCACCGGCGGAGTGCCGGCGCTGGCCGAGCGGACAGGTCTCAACGCAACCACCCTTTACCGAACGCTCTCGGCCGACGGCAATCCGGAACTACGAACACTGCGCGCCTTGCTGGGCGCCATGGGACTGCGTCTCTCCGTCGCGCCGGTGGACTCAGGGCGGTGATCACGCACGCCACCGCCCTGGAGGCCGGCATGCGAATCGTCGCGAACGTCCTGTGCGGCCTCGTTGCGATCGCACACCTCGGCTTCATGGTCCTGGAGATGTTCTTCTGGGACCATCCGGTCGGTCGCAGGATCTTCTCGATGACCCCGGAGGTGTCCGCCTCGAGTGCCGTGCTGGCCATGAACCAGGGCCTGTACAACGGCTTCCTGGCCGCAGGCCTCGTCTGGGGGCTCTGGTCGGGGCGAACCGACGTGAAGTTCTTCTTCCTCGGCTGCGTGATCGTCGCCGGCGTCTTCGGCGCCGTCACCGCCAAGACGACCATCCTGTTTACGCAGGCGCTGCCCGCGGTCCTGGCGCTGGTGGCTATTCTCTTCGCGGAGAGGCAGGCGGCGCGCGCAGGCTGACGGCGCCTTCCCGCCAACTTCGCACCTATCCCCCGGCGACGCCCGCGCTCCGGCCATGCTCGCGCATGGCGTCGACGCACGATTGCAGCGCATGATGCAGGCTGGCTTGCGACCTTCGGGCTGATCTTGCGCCTTCCGCCTGAGAAGCCAGTCGGCGCCGCCCGGAAACCCAACGCTGGCAGACGCTTGCCTCGACTGAGTTGTGGACGGTTGTCGGGCGGCTTGCAGGTCTGTCAGGCTGTCGGGTCGGCTTCTTCTGGTTGGACGGGACACAGGGTGCGTGATGATCGATGAACCACTTGGCCCGGCGAGCCGGCGACCGTCGCTGCTCGATGCTGGAGTGCCGGTCTTCTGCCTCGTCGCGCTGCTCGCACTTTCAGTACATCTATACGGCGAAGACGCCTCCTATGGCGCCAACCAGGTGGCCCTGCTGCTCTCGGCTGCCCTTGCGGGACTGGTCGGTGTCAAGAACGGAATGTCCTGGGACCACGTCGAGAGCGCCGTGGTCAAGGGCATCTCGATAGCCATCAAGCCGATTCTGATCCTGTTGGCGGTAGGCGCGCTCATCGGGGCGTGGATTCAGGCAGGCATCGTCCCGACGATGATTCACTACGGATTGCAGCTGATGGATCCGGGCTGGTTCTATCCAGCGGCTTGCCTGGTCAGCGCAATCGTCGGCCTCGCGATCGGAAGTTCCTGGACCGTCGCGGGTACCCTTGGAGTCGCGTTCATGACGATCGCGGCCGGCCTGGGCCTGTCGCCGGCCGTCACGGCAGGCGCGGTCATTTCGGGTGCCTACTTCGGGGACAAGATGTCGCCCCTGTTCGATACGACCAATCTTGCGCCTGCGGTGGCTGGCAGCGAGATCTTCGATCACATCCGGCACATGACGTGGACCACGATCCCGAGCTTCGTGCTCGCGCTGGTCGGCTTTGCAGTGATCGGGCTTCCGGCGAGGGGGTCTGCGGAACTCTCTGTTCTGCCGGCCGAGCTCGAGTCCAGCTTTCGTCTTGGCTGGCATCTCCTGCTGCCGGTGCTCGCCGTGATGATCGCCGCGGGCCTGAGGATGCCGGCGTTTCCGACAATCCTGGGGGGCGCGCTGCTGGGTGCGCTGTTCGGCGTGGTGTTTCAGCGCGACGTGGTGCTCGCGTCGGCCGGAGACCCCACGCTGTCACTTCCGCTGGCCCTGATATCAGAGACATGGCAAGTGCTGGCCGATGGATTTCGCTCGACCACGGGCAATGGCACCGTGGACGAGCTGCTTTCGCGGGGCGGCATGAGCAGCATGCTGAACACCGTCTGGCTGATCGTCTGCGCCATGGCGTTCGGTGCCAGTATGGAGGCGACTGGCCTGCTGGAGCGGCTCGTGCGTGGCATGATCGCGGCCGTGCGATCGGCTTCCTCGCTCATCGTCTCGACACTGGCCACCGCCGTCGGCGTCAATGCGCTGGCAGCGGATCAATACATGTCCATCGTGGTCCCGGGACGGATGTTTCGCCCGGAGTACGAGCGCCGCGGCCTGGCAAATGTCAATCTGTCACGGGCGCTCGAGGATGCGGGGACGCTGAC
>JBBINN010000051.1:0-9174 GCA_037443885.1 Gammaproteobacteria bacterium
GTAGAGAGGTCCGCGCGCATGCTTCGTTACTTGGCTTTCATTACAATCGGCTGCGAGGCGAAGACGGCGGCACTGGCGGAGCAGCTGGAGGCCGGCCTCGACGAGCTGCGCCGCGTCGCCGCGTCGCTGTCCCGCCGGCCGCGCGTCTACTTCGAGGAATGGGACGAGCCGCAGATCTCGGCCATCCGCTGGGTCAGTGAGCTCATCGGCCTCGCCGGCGGAGACGACTGCTTTCCCGAGCTCGCGGTCCAGTCGCTCGGGCGCAACCGCATCATCGCCGATCCCCTGGAGGTTCCGCGGCGCGCGCCGGACATCATCCTCGGCTCGTGGTGCGGCAAGAAGTTCAGGCCGGAGAGCGTCGCGGCCCGGCCCGGCTGGCAGGACGTGCCCGCGGTGCGCGGCGGCGAGCTCCACGAGGTCAAGTCCGCGATCATCCTCCAGCCAGGTCCCGCGGCGCTCACCGACGGCGTGCGCGAGATCCAGCGCCGGATCGTCGACTGGGACCGGAAGAATTAGCTTCCTACGCCGTCAGGCGGCGCAGCGCCTCGGCGTACTTCTCGGCGGTCCGCTCGATCACCTCGGCGGGCAGGCGGGGGCCGGGCGCCTTCTTGTTCCAGTCGAGCGTCTCGAGGTAGTCGCGGACGTACTGCTTGTCGAAGGAGGGCGGGCTCGTGCCGGGCTGCCAGGTGTCCACCGGCCAGAAGCGGGAAGAGTCGGGCGTCAGCGCCTCGTCCATGAGCACGACCTGGTGCGCCTCGTTCAGCCCGAACTCGAACTTGGTGTCGGCGATCAGGATGCCGCGGGCGGCGGCGTGGCGGCGGGCGTGGGCGTACAGGGCCAGCGTGGCGGCGCGCACCTGTTCGGCGAGTTCGGCGCCGATCGCGGCCACGACGTCCTCGTAGGAGATGTTCTCGTCGTGCTCGCCGACCGCCGCCTTGGTGGCCGGCGTGAAGATCGGCTCGGGCAGGCGGTCCGCCAGGCGCAGCCCAGGCGGCAGCTCGATGCCGCAGATCCCGCCGCTGCGCTGGTAGTCCTTCCAGCCGGAACCGATCAGGTAACCGCGCACCACGGCCTCCACCGGCAGCGGCCTGAGCCTCTTCACGACCACCGCGCGTCCCTCGAGCATCGCGAGCTCCGCCGGGTCGTGAACATAGGCCGGAAGCGCGTAGTCGGTGAGGTGATTGGGAACGATGTGCGCCGTCCGCGCGAACCAGAAGTTCGAGATCTGCGTGAGCGTGCGGCCCTTGCCGGGGATCGGGTCGGGCAGCACCACGTCGAAGGCGGACAACCGGTCGGTGGCGACCATCAGCAGGTGGCGGTCGTCGAGCTCGTAGAGATCTCGAACCTTGCCCCGGTGGAGCAGGCGCAGGCCGCTGAGTGCGGTCTCGAACACGGCTTGGGAGGTCATGGCGGGGGCTGCTGCTAACATAGCGGCGCCACGTGCGCCGCGGAAAGGCCGATCGATTGTTGCAGTCCCCGGGAGAGGCGGTCAAGGAAAGTCCATGAACTGGGGCGGCAAGGTCGTCGGTGCACTGCTTGGCTTCGCCACGGGCCTCGGCCCGGTCGGTGCGCTCGTGGGATTGGTCATCGGGCACGCCTACGACGAGCGCATGGGCTCGGAGGTGGACGATGCGCCCGCATCCGACGCGCACGCCGTCAGCGCCACCTTCTTCCGCGCCTCGTTCGAGGTCATGGGCTGTGTCGCGAAGTCCGACGGCCACGTGTCGGAGCAGGAGATCGCCGCCGCGCGCCAGATCTTCCGTCAGTTCCGCCTCGATGATGCGCAGACGCGCGAGGCCATCGAGTGCTTCACACGCGGGAAGCGGCCCGGCTTCGACCTCGACGCCGCACTCGCCGCGCTGAGCCGCGCCTGCGGCGATCGGCACGACCTGCTGCGCGTGTTCCTCGAGGTCCAGATGCGCGCCGCGCTGCTGGGCAGCGGCATGCAGGGGCCGAGCCGCGCGGCGCTGGGGCGCATCGCGCAGGGTCTCGGCGTCTCGGGCATCGAGTTCGCGCACCTGGAGGCCATCCTCCGGCTGCAGGGCTACGGTGGCTACGCCTACGCCGGCGGTGCCGGCGCAGGGCCGGGTCCGCGCAGCGCGCCTCCGCAGGCGCAGCTGCTGCGCGAGGCCTACGAGGTGCTCGAGGTCTCGCCGGAGGCGAGCGACGCGGAGGTCAAGCGCGCCTACCGCCGGCAGATGAGCCAGAACCACCCCGACAAGCTCGTCGCGCGGGGGCTGCCGGAGTCCATGCTGGAGATGGCCAAGCAGAAGACGCAGGCGATCCAGGCCGCCTGGGAACGCGTGCGCGAGGCGCGCGGCCTGCGCTGACCCGCGGCTGCGATGCCCTCCGGCGTCGGTTAGAGTAGCGGTCCCGCTGCCGCGCCTCCGGGACTCGCCATGCTGCCGCCCGTCATCGCCCCGTCCATCCTGTCCGCGGACTTCGCGCGCCTCGGTGCGGAAGTTGACGCGGTGCTCGCCGCCGGCGCCGACTGGGTGCACTTCGACGTGATGGACAACCACTACGTCCCGAACCTCACCATCGGCCCGCTGGTCTGCGAGGCGCTCCGCAGGCACGGCGTCACCGCGCCGATCGACGTGCACCTGATGGTGGAACCGGTCGATCGCATCGTGCCGGATTTCGCCAAGGCGGGCGCCACCTGGATCAGTTTCCACCCCGAGGCCAGCCGGCACGTGGATCGCACCATCCAGCTCATTCGCGACTGCGGTTGCCGCCCGGGCCTCGTGCTCAACCCGGCGACGCCGCTCGAATGGCTCGACTGGACCCTCGGCTCGGTGGACCTCGTGCTGCTGATGTCGGTGAACCCGGGCTTCGGCGGCCAGGGTTTCATCCCCTCGGCGCTCGACAAGCTGGCCGAGGTGCGCCGACGCATCGACGCCTCGGGGCGCGCGGTGCGCCTCGAGATCGACGGCGGCGTGAAGGTGGACAACATCGGCGCGATCGCGCGCGCCGGCGCCGACACTGTCGTGGCGGGCAGCGCGATCTTCGGGGCCGCGGACTACGCCGCGACGATCGCAGCGATGCGCGCCGAGGTGGCCGCCGCGCGCTGAGCG
This sequence comes from Gammaproteobacteria bacterium, assembly GCA_037443885.1. Taxonomy (GTDB): domain Bacteria; phylum Pseudomonadota; class Gammaproteobacteria; order Steroidobacterales; family Steroidobacteraceae; genus SG8-30. The sequence goes on from JBBINN010000051.1 coordinate 3,075, forward strand.
CGCGGCGGGGCGGAACCTTCAGGCGGCGCTGCCGGCCTTCGCGACCGCGACCATCGCAGGGCGCGGCTTTGCCTTCGGGCGGGCCCCGAAGACGACGATCGTCTTGCCGTGGGCGGTGAGCAGGCCCTGCTCCTCCAGCACCTTCAGCACGCGGCCGGCCATCTCGCGCGAGCAGCCGACGAGGCGCGACAGCTCCTGGCGGCTGACCTTGATCTGCATGCCCTGCGGGTGGGTCATGGCGTCCGGCTCGTTGCACAGGTCCATGATGGCGTGGGCGACGCGGCCGGTGACGTCCACGAAGGCGAGGTCGCCGAGCTTGCGGTTGGTGCGGTCGAGACGCGTCGCGAGCTGGGTGGCCAGTTCGAAGACGAGTCCCGGGCTCTCCGCCGCGATCTGGCGGAAGCGGGGATAGGTCATCTCGGCCAGCTCGCAGTGCGTGCGCGTGCGGACCCAGGCGCTGCGCCGTCCGCTGTCGGAAAACAGCCCCATTTCGCCGAAGAACTGGCCCTTGTTCAGGTAGGCCAGCACCATCTCGTTGCCTTCCTCGTCCTCGATCATCACCTCGACCGAGCCACGGACGATGTAATAGAGAACGTCCGGCAGGTCGCCGGCGTGGATCAGCACGGTCTTCGATGGCACCGTGCGCACGCGGCAGTAGCTCAGAAAGCGGTTGATCGCCGGGATGTCGGTCAGCGGCTTGACGTCTTCCATGTGCCTCCCCATGGGCCGTACGTGCGGCCCCCGATCTTTTATTACAGCGGCTTCGGTGCCGCAAGACATAATTCCAGCAGGCCGGCCTCAGAGACGATACGCGGTCGTCGTCATGACCTTGGCCGTCAGCTTCATCAGCAGGCGAACCGGTCCAGGCAGCTCGGCGCCGCCGGCCTCCATGACGGCTTGCGCGTGCTGCGCCTCGTCCGCCTTCATCTGCTGCAGGATGGCGCGGCTGCGTTCGTCGCCTTCCGGCAGACGCGACAGGTGGCCCTCGAGATGGCCCTCCACCTGTCTCTCGGTTTCCGCCATGAACCCGAGGCTCCAGCGGTCGCCGGCCGCGCCGGCGAGGGCGCCGATCGCGACGGACCCCGCGTACCAGACCGGGGCCAGCAGGCTTGGGCGGTCGCCGAGCTCATCGAGCCGGTCCCGGCACCAGGCGAGGTGGTCGCCTTCCTCCCGCGCGGCCTGCTCCATCGCGGCACGGATCTCGGGACGGCGGGCGGTCAGGGCCTGGCCGTGGTACAGGCCCTGCGCCGCGACCTCGCCCGCGTGGTTGACCCGCATCAGGCCGGCCGCGTGGCGCCGGGTCTCACTGTCCGCCAGGTGGCCAGGCCGGTCCGCAGCCGGGTTGGCGCGCTGGGCGGCCGGACGGCCGAGCGTGGCGCGCAAGGCGCGGTCGGCCTGGTCCAGGAGAAGGTCGAGGGGGGACAGCTGGCGTTCGCTCATGCAGCACACATTATATAGGGGCCGCCCACGATCGCCCTTGCGGGTCTTCGGTCGGAACGCTTTGCATTGGCGGCCGATCTTCTCTAGAATTTCGGCCCTTTCCCGGGACGCACCGTCCCCAGGGGCTAGATGATGAAGACGACATTCGCGACCCCGCAGCGGGTGCGCCGTGACTGGTACGTGGTCGACGCGGCCGGCAAGACGCTCGGCCGTCTGGCCTCCGGGCTGGCTTTCCGCCTGCGCGGCAAGCACAAGCCGGAGTTCACGCCCCACGTCGACTGCGGCGACTACATCATCGTGATCAACGCCGAGAAGGTGGCGGTCACGGGCAACAAGCTGCGCGACAAGATGTACCACCGCCACACCGGCTACCTCGGCAACCTCAAGAGCACCAACCTCGAGAAGCTGCTGAAGGAGCACCCGGAGCGGGCGATCGAGTTCGCGGTCAAGGGCATGCTGCCGAAGAACATCCTCGGCCGGCAGATGTACCGGAAGCTGCACGTGTTCGCGGGCGCCTCGCACCCGCACGCCGCGCAGCAGCCCAAGCCGCTCGAACTCGCCTGAGCCGAAGCCACCAGCAGGATCACGACACCATGGCGCTTTCCACGAATTACGGGACCGGCCGGCGCAAGACCGCCACCGCGAAGGTCTTCATCAAGCCGGGCCGCGGCGAGATCACGGTCAACGGCCGTTCGCTGGACGAGTTCTTCGGCCGCGAGACCGGCCGCATGATCGTCCGCCAGCCGCTCGAGCTGACCCAGACGCTCGACCGCTTCGACATCTCGGTCAGCGTCGAGGGCGGCGGGGTCACCGGGCAGGCCGGCGCGATCCGCCACGGCATCACGCGCGCGCTCATCGAGTACGACGAGACCCTGCGCAAGCCGCTGCGCGACGCGGGCTTCGTGACGCGCGACGCGCGCGAGGTCGAGCGCAAGAAGGTCGGCCGTCGCAAGGCCCGCCGCGGCACGCAGTTCAGCAAGCGCTGATCGGCCGGTAGCGACGATTCAATTGGGGGATCGTCTAGCGGTAGGACTACGGACTCTGACTCCGTCAACCTAGGTTCGAATCCTAGTCCCCCAGCCAACAAAGCGAGAGGGCCGGCCCGCAAGGGTCGGCCCTCTCGCTTTCCGGAGCGCGGCGGGGTCAGGCCGACAGCAGCTTGCCGCTCCGGACCGCCTCGAGACCCGCGACCTTGGCCAGCCGGTCGCCGGCCTGCGCGAAGCGCCGCAGTTCCCGCGCGAACAGCAGTCCGTCCGTGGGGCTCGCGAGCGGCGTGACCGCGCCGCTGAGCGGGTCGACGAGTTCAGCGAGGATGTCACCGCGGCCCACCTGTGCGCCCGGCGCGCGCAGCCATACGACGACGCCGCTGCCGGTGGCCTTCACCGGCATGCAGCCGGCGAGGGGCCGTGCATCGCCGCGCGGCGGCGGCAGCGCTCTGGGCTCGGCATCGACGAAGCCACGCAGCGCGAGGTAATCGAGCAGGGCCTCTGCGTCCTGCCGGGCCAGCCCGTGGTCGACGTCCGTCTCGCCGCGCAGCTCGACCGTCACGGCAATGCAGGCCTGCGGCAACTCGATCGTCGTGCCCGTGTCGGCGGACAGTCGCCGCGCCAGCCGTGGCCAGAGCGTCGAGCAGGCTTCGTCGAAGGGCTCGTCGCCCGATTCGTCCGCGAGCAGGGTGACCTGCGCGCCCAGCAGGCGGGCCAGCGGTTCCACCTCGGGCCATTGGGCGGAACCGGTATACAGGTGCAGCACGGCCTCGTTGTCGCTGTGCAGGTCGAGCACGAGATCGGCATCGATGGCCAGGCCGAGCAGCAGGCGCCGCAGGCTCTCCAGCTCGCTGTCGGCGGGCAGCGCCGCGCAGGCCGCGCGAAGCTCGGCACGGATCAGCGCAACGTCCTCGGCATCGCGACCGGTCAGCCGTCCGGCCACGCGCGCCGCGACCGGCGGCGCCAGGTCGGCGTACTGGCGGTTGAAGTTGCTGCCGCTGCCGAGCTCGAAGCGGCCAACCCCGCCGAACAGCAGCCGCTGCGCAAGGCCTATCGGATTGGCGAAGGGCAGCAGCACGATCTCGCCGCGCAGTCGCCCGGCCGCCTCCAGTTCTGCCAGGTGGCCGCGCAGGTGATGCGCCACGAGCATCGCCGGCACCTCGTCGGCGTGCAGCGACGCCTGGATGAAGGCCTTGGGGCCGCCCCCGGGATTGCCGTAGTGCAGGCTCAGCAGTTCGCGCTGCGCGCCGGGCGAGGCGCAGGTCAGCAGGTGTCGGCGCGATATCATTCCTTCTTCGGCCCGCCGGCCCCGCGGTTCATGTCGCCGTTTCCCTCAGCGCTCGATGCGCTCGACGCCGGTCTCGCCGGCCACCAGCAGCACATCCGCCGGGCGGCGGGCGAAGAGCCCGACCGTCACCACGCCGGCCAGCTGGTTGATCTCGGTCTCGAGCGCCGGCGGGTCGAGGATCTCGAGGTTGTGGACGTCGAGGATGACGTTGCCGTTGTCGGTAAGCACGCCCTCGCGCCACACCGGCTGTCCGCCGAGGCGCACGAGCTGCCGGGCGACCAGCGAGCGCGCCATCGGGATCACCTCGACGGGGAGGGGAAAGCGGCCGAGCACGTCCACGACCTTCGAGTCGTCCACGATGCACACGAACCGGCGGCTCGCGGCGGCCACGATCTTCTCGCGGGTGAGCGCGGCGCCACCGCCCTTGATGAGTTGCAGGCTGCGGGTTGCCTCGTCCGCGCCGTCGACGTAGAGGGGCAGGTCGCCTGTGGAATTGAGCTCGAGCACCTCGATGCCGGCGTCGCGCAGGCGGCGGGTGCTCGCCTCGGACGACGAGACCGCCCCGGCGATGTCATGGCGGCGCCCGGCCAGCGCGTCGATGAAGTGATTGACAGTCGAGCCGGTGCCGACGCCGACCACCATTCCATCCTCGACGTACTCCATCGCCGCCCGGGCGGCGCGCCGCTTCCTCTCCTCCGCGTTCGACATCGCGATTCCTTCGGTTTTCAGGCTCCGGAAATGACTGTGCCCGCTTTCGCGGGCACAGTCAGAAGAGTCAGAACGGGCGGCAGGCTTTCCTTGGATCGCCGGCCGCCGTCCCGGCTGCTAGAAGAATTACTTCTTCTTCGCCGCCTTCTTAGCGGCCTTCTTCTTGGTCGCCTTCTTCTTCGCAGCCTTCTTCTTGGTCGCCATGTTGGATCTCCATGTCGGGTTAATCCGGGGTGCGAGTATATACATGGTTGACGGGAATGCAAGCAAGGGGTATGGCCCTTTTTTATCGCGACGTCGTCGCGCGAGACGAAGCGGTCGTCGCTGCGCCGCTCCCCGTCTCTTGCCTCCGCGCTGCTCCGCCGTCGGCGGTGCCGATCTCCGCGCGGCTCGCAGAATGCCTGAAACCCCTGTTTTCCCCGAACGAAACGCGTGTCGCCCGATTCACTCGTCGGCGAGGGAAAGAATGAACTTCCATTCCGCCGGAGTGACCGGCGTGATGGAGAGGCGGTTGCCGCGGCGGAGCACGATCATGTCCTTCAGCTTGCCGTCGGCATGCCGCTTCAGTTCCTCGAGCGTGACCGGCCGCGCGAACCTGCGCACGAGCTTCACGTCGACGAGCTGCCAGCGGGGGTTCGCCGGATCGCTCGCGGGATCGTGGTAGGGGCTGTCCGGGTCGAATGCGCTCGCGTCCGGGTGTGCCTCGCGCACGACCTCGACGACGCCCTGGATGCCCGGCACATCGCAGCTCGAGTGATAGAAGAAGCCGAGGTCTCCCCGGCGCATCTCGTCGCGCATCATGTTCCGCGCCTGGTAGTTGCGGACCCCCTCCCAGGCGGTGGTGCGCCTCGGCGACTTCGCGAGGTCGTCGATACCGAAGGTCTCGGGCTCGGACTTGAACAGCCAGTACTTCATCCTGTTCCTCTCATGCTTCGAAGGTTCGCAGCGCGCCGGCGTCGGTGACCACCCCCGACAGCGGCACGTCCCATGGGCGCTGCGCCATCGGGTCGACCCGCTGGAAGGCGTAGGCCAGACCCAGCAGCCGTGGCCTGCGCCATGCTGTGCGGTGACGCAGGAACGCGAAGTGCCGGTCGTAGAAGCCGGCGCCCATGCCGAGGCGGCCGCCGCGCTCGTCGAAGGCCACGCAGGGCAGGAGGACCAGGTCGAGCCAGCGGCCGTGCACCGAGTCCTGCGACGAAGGCTCGGGAATGCCCCAGCGGTTCGGCCGCAGAGAGCCGCCGAGCGGCGCGAAGCGCATCGTCCGCTCGCGGTGGGACGTGACGGCGGGTACATAGACCCGGCAGCCGCGCCGCAACGCATGCTCGATGATCGGCGCCGGGTCGAGTTCGCCGCCCACCGGCAGGTAGGCGCCGACGCGGCTGCCCGGCCTCGGCAGGCCGAGCGACAGCAGGTGGAAGGCGGCGGCGAGGGCGGCGCGCTCGCGCTCCGCGGCCGGGAGCGCACGGCGGCGCTCGCGCATCGCGCGTCGCAGCGCTCGCCGCGGGTCCTCAGCGGCCACCGCTGCGATCGCCTGGAATGGAAGGGGGAGGCGCCACCCGCCTGTGCCGTTGCGGACCGCTGCTCTCGAACCGGAGCAACAGGTGGGGCAAGCCGCGACAACTCAGGCTTCCCGCTCGAGGGCGGACATGCACAACGCTGTCGCTAAGCCAGGCCCCTG
>JBBINN010000051.1:9184-14322 GCA_037443885.1 Gammaproteobacteria bacterium
CCGCGACACTTAAGGCTTTCCGCTCGAGGCGGACTTGCACAATGCTGCCGCGAAGCCGCGCCCCGGTGGGCTACACATTAGGGTCGAGAGGTACCCAGGCCCACATCGAACACCGCAGGCGGCGCCAAATCGTGCGCGCATCCCGTCGGACGCGCGGCAAATCTCAAAGTTCCAGCTGCTGGCCCTTCGCGAGGGCGGACTCCACGCGCTCGCGCATGGACTTCAGCCGGGCGGTGAGGTCGGCATCGGCGGTCTCGTCCCGGCCGCGGGACTTGAGCAGCTCGTTGGTCAGGTTGAGCGCGGCCATCACCGCGATGCGGTCCAGGCCGACCACCTTCCCGCTGTCGCGGATCTCGCGCATCTTGCGGTTGAGCAGCTCGGCGGAGTCGAGCAGGTCGTTGCGCGCGCCGGGCGGGCAGGCGACGTGGTACTCCTTCTCCAGGATCCGGATGCTGACCCGCGTCGCCTCGGTCACGCGTTGCTCTCCATGGCCTTCAGCCGGCCGACCATCGCCTCGACCCTCGCGCGCACCTGCTCGTTCTTGGCCATCAGCACCGAGCGCTCGGCTGCGAGCACGTCCTGGCGCTGCCGGAGCGCGCGGTTCTCGTCCTTCAGCTGCTCGACCACCGCGACCAGCTCCTCGAGGCGCTTCTCGAGGCGCTTGAGTTCGACGTCGATGGCCGAGCGGGGGGAGGTCTCTTCCATGCCGGCATTATCGGCCCCGCGCGAAGCCAGGGTCAACGCGCATGGTGGCGGCTGCCGGGAGCCGCCCGCGGGCCGCGCAGTGGCATACTCCCGGCCATCCGCCCACCGCGCCCGGGGTGCCGATGAGCGCCATCACCTACGACGAGCTGGCCCGTGTCCTGGCCGATGCCGGTTCCGGCATCGAGGCGGCGGAAGCCCATGGCTGCCTGAGCGGGGCGCTGTGCGCCGAGCGCGACTTCAAGGTGTCCGAGTGGGCGCTCGAGCTGCTGCCCGATTCCGATGCCTCCGCGTGGCCCGCCGGCACCCTCGAGGTACTCGAGCAGGCGTTCACCGACGCGCGCGAGTCGCTGTCCGGCGACGACATGGCCTTCGAGCCGCTGCTGCCGCCGGACGGCGTGGCCATGCAGGAGCGGGTGCGCGCCCTCGCGGCCTGGTGCAGCGGCTTCCTGTACGGTATCGGGCGCTCCGGAGGCCCGCGCACCCTGCCCGGAGACCTGGTGGAGATCAGCGGGGATTTCGCCGAGATCTCGCGCGCGGCACTCGCCGAGAACGAGGGCGGCGAGGACAGCGAGCGTGACTACGCTGAACTGGTCGAGTTCGTCCGCGCGTCCGTCCAGCTCGCCTGGGAGGAACTGCGCACCCGCCGCTCGCTGGACTCCGGCGCGGCCGCCCGTCCGCACTGACGCTCCCGATGCGCCGGTCCGAGTTCGCCCGCCGACGGCGGCAACTGATGCGCATGATGGACCGCGGCGCCATCGCGGTGCTGCCGGCCGCGCCCGTGCGATACCGCAACGCCGACGTCGAGTACCGCTACCGGCAGGACAGCGACTTCCACTATCTCACCGGCTTCGACGAGCCGGAGGCCGTCGCGGTGCTGGTGCCGGGGAGGCCGCAGGGCGAATTCATCATGTTCGTGCGCGAGCGTGACCGCGAGCGCGAGGCCTGGGACGGAGCGCGCGCCGGGCCCGATGGCGTGATCGCGGCCTGCGGCGCTGACGACGCGTTCCCGATCGACGACATCGACGACATCCTGCCGGGCCTGCTGGAGCGCTGCAGCCGGGTGTTCTGCACGATCGGCGTGCACCCGGAGTTCGACCACCGCCTGATGGGCTGGGTCAACACGCTGCGCGCCCAGGCGCGGCACGGCCTGCACGCGCCGCAGGAGTTCGTGGCCCTCGACCACCTGCTGCACGAGATGCGCCTCGTGAAGGCGCGGCCCGAGCTCGAGGCGATGCGCAAGGCCGCCCGGGTCACCGTCGGCGCGCACCGGCGCGCGCTGCGCGCAGCGACGCCCGGGCGGACCGAGTACGAGATCGAAGCAGAGCTGCTGCACGAGTTTCACCGCCACCACGGCGAGGCGGCCTACCGCCCGATCGTGGCGAGCGGGCCGAACGCCTGCGTGATGCACCACCACGCGACGGACCGGGAGCTGCGCGAGGGCGAGCTGCTGCTCATCGACGCCGGCTGCGAACTCGACTGCTACGCTTCGGACGTGACGCGCACGCTGCCCGTCGGTGGCCGGTTCGACCCGCGCCAGCGCGACGTTTACGAGGTCGTCCTCGAGGCGCAGCGGGCGGCCATCGCCGCCGCACGTCCCGGCAATCACTGGAACGACCCGCATGAGGCGGCCGTGCGCGCCGTCACCGAGGGCCTCGTGCGCATCGGGCTGCTGCGGGGGCAGCCGTCGCGGCTGGTCCGCGAGAAGGCCTACCGACCGTTCTTCACGCACCGCACCGGCCACTGGCTCGGCATGGACGTCCACGACGTCGGCGAGTACAAGATCGGTGAAGACTGGCGGCTTCTCGAGCCCGGGATGGTGCTGACGGTCGAACCCGGCATCTATCTCCCGCCCGGCATGAGCGCGGTGCCGAGAGCCTGGCGCGGCATCGGGGTGCGCATCGAGGACGACGTGGCCGTCACGGATGGCGATCCCGAAGTTCTGACCGGCGATCTGCCGTCCGACCCGGACGCGATCGAGCAGCTCGTACAGGACGGCTAGCCGTTGCCGTTGCCTCAGCGGCGACTGCCGTGCACGGACGCGGTGCCGGCCCGGCGCGCGAGGGGCTCCGGGAGTAAACTCCCTGCATGGATCCGCCCGTACCCGCCCGGCACTGCGACATCGCCATCGTCGGCGGCGGCATGGTCGGCCTGTCGCTCGCCGCCGCGCTGCGCGAACTGCCGCTCGACGTCGTCGTGATCGAACCCGCGCCGCCCGGCGGCACCGAGGCGCCGAGCTTCGACGATCGCACGACCGCGCTGTCCAACGGCAGCCGCCGCATCCTCGAGGGGATCGGCGCGTGGCGGCGGGTGGCGCCCGAGGCGGCGGCGATCGAGCGCATCCACGTCTCCGACCGCGGCGCCTTCGCCTTCGCGCGGCTGACGGCGAGGGAGCAGGGCGTGCCGGCGCTCGGGCACACGATCACCAACCGCGTGCTCGGCGCCGCACTGGACGGCATCTGCGCCACCGCGCCCCGGCTCGAGCTGCGCCGGCCGGCGCGAGTCACGGCCGTCGAGCCGGGCGTTGACGCCGTCACTCTGACCGTGGAGGGCGCGTCGCCTGGCCGCGTCGAGGCGCGCCTCGTGGTGGCGGCGGACGGCGCGAAGTCGCTGGTGCGCAGCGCCTTCGGAATCGAGGCGACCGTCTGGGACTACGGCCAGCTGGCCATCATCGCCAACATCGAGGGTAACCGCTTCCACGGTAACGTCGCCTACGAGCGCTTCACGCCGGACGGCCCCATCGCGGTGTTGCCGCTGCCCGACGGGCGCTGCACGGTGGTGTGGACGGTCGCGACCGACGCAGCGCCGGCGCTGCTGGCGCTCGACGACGCGGCCTTCCTGGCGCGGCTGCAGGATGCCTTCGGCTGGCGGCTCGGCCGCCTGCGGCGCGTCGGCCAGCGCCACGCCTATCCGCTGTCGCTCACGCGATCGGCCCGCCAAGTCGCGCCGCGCGCCGTGATCATCGGCAATGCCGCCCAGGGCCTGCACCCGATCGCGGGGCAGGGCTTCAACCTGGGGCTGCGCGACGTGGCCACGCTCGCCGAGGTGATCGCGGACGAGCTGCGCGGGCGCGGGGCCGATGCGGACCCCGGCGCGCCGCGGGTGCTCGACCGCTACGCCGAGTGGCGGCGCGGCGACCGGCAGAGCGTCATCGCCTTCACCGACGGCCTCGTGCGGCTATTCGGCAACCCGCTGCTGCCGCTGCGCGCGGCGCGCGGCGCCGGCCTGCTGCTGTTCGACCTGCTGCAGCCGGCCAAGGACGGCTTCGCCCGCGTCACGATGGGGCTCGCCGGCCGTCTGCCCCGGCTCGCGCGCGGGGTGCCGCTGGCGTGAAGCACGATTTCGACCTCGTCATGGCGGGCGGCGGCATGGTCGGCGCCGCTCTCGCCGCGTTGCTGGCGAGCCGCCCGGAGACCTCGCGGCTGCGCATCGCGCTGCTGGAGCCGAAGCCCGCCTTGCCGCCCGCGGCGGGCGATCCGCTCGACCTGCGTGTCTCCGCCCTTTCGCGCGCCTCGCAGCGCCTGCTCGAGCGGACCGGCGCATGGCCCGCGGTCGTCGGCCGCGGCGCGTCCCCCTACCGGCGCATGGTCGTGTGGGACGCTGCGGACCGTCCGGACGGTCCCGGCGCAATCCGCTTCGACGCCGCGGAGCTCGCCGAGCCGGACCTCGGCCACATCGTCGAGAACCGCAGCGTGCAGGCCGCGCTGCTGGACAGTGCCCGCGAGCGCGGCGTGACGCTGCTGCCAAGCGGCGTCGCGGCTGTCGCTACGGATGGCGGCGCCGCGCTGGTCACGACGCCCGAGGGTCGCCGGCTGTCCTGCTCGCTTCTGATCGGGGCCGACGGGCACGACTCGGCGGTGCGCCGGCTAGCCGGCATCGAGACGCGCGGCTGGGACTACGCGCAGCGCGGCATCGTCGCGCACCTCGCTCCCGAGCGCCCGCACGAGGAGACTGCGTGGCAGCGCTTCCTGCCGGGCGGGCCGATCGCGCTGCTGCCTCTCTGCGATGGCCGCGTGTCGCTGGTGTGGACGGTGCCCGCCGCCGACGCGGAGGCGCTGGTCGCCCTCGACGACGCGGCCTTCGGCGCGCGTGTCACCGAGGCCTCGGCCGGCGTGCTGGGTGCGCTGCAGCCGACGACGCCGCGCGCCGCCTTTCCGCTGCGCCTGATGCACGCCACGGAGTACACGCGTCCGCGCCTCGCGCTGGTGGGCGATGCGGCGCACGCCGTGCACCCGCTCGCCGGGCAGGGCGTGAACCTTGGGTTCATGGACGCCGCCGCGCTCACCCAGATCCTCGGCGAGGCGCTGGCCGCCGGCGAGGACATCGGCGAGCGCTCGGTGCTGCGCCGCTATGAGCGCTGGCGCAAGGCGGAGAACCTGCCCGCGATGGCGCTGATGGATGGCCTGCAGAAGCTGTTCGGCAGCGAGCTGCCGCTG
>JBBINN010000051.1:14422-17383 GCA_037443885.1 Gammaproteobacteria bacterium
CTAGTTCGCCGGCCAGGCGCTGGCGTCGATGGTCGCCCGGTAGCCGTGCCAGGTGGCGTGGCCGAGCACGGGGATGGTCACCGCGAGCCCGAGCAGCGCGGTGGCGAAGCCGATGCCCGTCAGCAGGACGATCAGGCCCACCCAGACCGCCATCGCCTTCTTGTTGCGCAGCACGGCATTGACGCTGGTCACCACGGCCGTGACCGCGTCGGCGCCGCGGTCGCAGATCATGGGCAGCGAGAACGCGCTGATGGCGAAGGAGAGCAGCGCGAAGATCGATCCCACCGCCGAGCCGATGGCGAGGAAGGCCGCGATCTGCGTCCAGTCCGGGTCTGATTCCACCGGAAAGAACACGTGCACCATCGAGCCGGCGCGCGCCCAGACGAGGAACACGATCAGCAGCGCGAGTGCGAACACCATCGCCGTGCCGAGGCTCTGGCGCTGCTCCACGAGGCAGCGGCCGAGACGCGGTGGCAGGCCGCGCTCGAGCTGCCGGCTGATCGAGTAGAGCGCAAGCGCCAGCACCGGCGCGACGAAAACGAAGCCCGACAGCAGCACCAGCACCGCCCAGTAGCTGCCCATCGCGAGCGCCACGGCGGTCACGCCCCAGGACAGCGCGGCGATCACGAGTCCGTAGGTCAGGCTCTGGCGCGGCGCGCGGCGGAAGTCCTGCCAGCCCTTGCGAACCCAGCCCAGCGGAGCCGAGGCCGGTAGCTCCCGGCAGGGCGCGAGGAAGGGCAGGGAGTCTGGCGGCGCGTTCACGTCAGCAGGGCGTCGGCCTTCGCGGCGCAGATGAAATCGTTCTCGCTCAGCCCGCCGATGGCGTGGGTCGAGAAGCGGACGTGGCAGTAGTTGTAGCCGACCTCGAGGTCCGGGTGGTGGTCCTCGGCGTTGGCCACGTGCGCCAGTGCGTTGACGAAGCTCATGGTGCGGTAGAAGTCCTTGAACTTCACCTTGCGCAGCAGCGCGCGGCCGTCCTCGACGACCCGCCAGTCAGGGTGCAGCTGCCCCATCATGCCGGCCGCCGCCTCGGGGGAATACGGCTTGACGCCGCCCTCGCAGGGCACGCAGCGGCGTTCTTTCAGGTCGCTCATGAAACCTCCTTCGCAGGGTAGCGGCGCTCGACGTAGCGCTCGACCAGCTGCTGGAACTCCTCGGCGATGTGCTCGCCCTTGAGCGTCACCGTCTTCTCGCCGTCCTCGTAGACGGGCGCGACCGGCCGCTCGCCGGTGCCGGGCAGGCTGATCCCGATGCTGGCGTGTTTGCTCTCGCCGGGCCCGTTCACGACGCAGCCCATCACGGCCACGGTCATGTCCTCGACGCCGTCGTGGCGCTTCTTCCACTCCGGCATGCGCTCGCGGATGTAGCCCTGGATGCGCTGCGCCAGCTCCTGGAAGTAGGTGCTGGTCGTGCGGCCGCAGCCGGGGCAGGCGATCACCATCGGCGTGAACGCCCGCAGCCCCATGGTCTGCAGGATCTCCTGGGCGACGATCACCTCGCGCGTGCGGTCGCCGCCCGGCTCGGGCGTGAGCGAGATGCGGATGGTGTCGCCGATGCCCTCCTGCAGCAGCACGGCGAGCGCCGCCGTCGAGGCGACGATGCCTTTCGAGCCCATGCCGGCCTCGGTGAGGCCGAGGTGCAGCGGGTAGTCGCAGCGCGTTGCCAGGCTGCGGTAGATCGCGATCAGGTCCTGCACGCCGCTGACCTTGGTCGAGATCACGATCGCGTCGTGTGGCAGCCCGAGCTCCTCGGCGCGCGCGGCGCTGTCGAGCGCCGAGACGACCGTGGCCTCGCGCAGCACCTCGAGCGCGTCCCTCGGCTGGGCCGAGCGCGAGTTCTCGTCCATCATCCGCGTCAGCAGGTCCTGGTCGAGGCTGCCCCAGTTGACGCCGATGCGCACCGGCTTGCCGTAGCGGCAGGCCGTCTCGATCATCTCGGCGAACTGCGGATCGCGCTTGCTGCCGCGGCCGACGTTGCCCGGGTTGATGCGGTACTTGGCGAGCGCCTCTGCGCAGGCCGGGTGTGCCTTCAGCAGCTTGTGGCCGTTGAAGTGGAAGTCGCCGACGAGCGGCACCTCCACGCCGGCGGCCAGCAGCCGCTCCAGGATGCGCGGCACCGCGGCCGCGGCCTCGTCGGTGTTGACGGTGACGCGCACGACCTCGGAGCCGGCGCGCGCCAGCTCCTTCACCTGCCGGAACGTCGCCTCGACGTCGGCGGTGTCGGTGTTGGTCATGGACTGCACGACGATCGGCGCGCCGCCGCCGACCTGCACCTTGCCGACGCGGACACCGACGGAGGCTCGTCGCCTGGGCAGTGGCATGGGATCCCCGTGAAGCTCGATTGCGGCTATTGTAGGGGCTTGCCGCCGCGGCGGGCGACAGGTCCTGCCGGGCGACGGTTTCCACCACGAGATCAGGGGGTTGCAGCGATGGACGTGAGGGCGGCGGTGGCGTGGGAGGCGGGCAAGCCCCTGGTCGTGGAGACGGTGCAGCTCGACGGCCCGAGGGCGGGCGAGGTCTTGATCGAACTGAAGGCCACCGGCATCTGCCACACCGACGAGTTCACACGCTCGGGCGCCGACCCGGAGGGTCTGTTCCCGGTGATCTTCGGCCACGAGGGCGCCGGCATCGTCGTGGACGTCGGCCCGGGGGTGAAGTCGCTCGAGAAGGGCGACCACGTCATTCCGCTCTATACGCCCGAGTGCCGCGAGTGCAAGTCCTGCCTTTCGCAGAAGACCAACCTCTGCACGGCGATCCGCGCCACCCAGGGCCAGGGCGTGATGCCGGACGGCACCAGCCGCTTCTCGATCCACGGCCGGAAGATCCACCACTACATGGGCTGCTCGACGTTCTCGAACTTCACCGTGCTGCCCGAGATCGCCGTGGCGAAGATCCGCGAGGACGCCCCCTTCGACAAGGTCTGCTACATCGGCTGCGGCGTGACCACCGGCATCGGCGCGGT
>JBBINN010000052.1:0-17259 GCA_037443885.1 Gammaproteobacteria bacterium
GCTGCAATCGGGACGCGGCCGCAGCCAGACGTGAACCTCACACCAGCCGGTCGGCTTGCCCGGCCCTGACCGCTCGATCGACTGGATCCGCACCTACCGCGGTACGGCCGACACGCTGGACGCGTCCCTTGAGCGCATCCGCACTACGGCCGCAGGGCTTTCCGCCGGTCTTGCCGGCGAGTAGCTCGAAGCGCCAGGAAAGGGAATGTCCCCTGTGGTTTACCGCCCGTGCACGCGGAAATAGTCGGGAATGCCCGCCGGCCAGTCCTCGCCCCACATCTGCCGGCCGCCGTCCACGGCGAGCAGCTCGCCCGTGATGAACTTGCCGCTGTCCTCGGCGGCGAGGTAGGCCACTGCGTTGCCGATGTCGTAGGCGTCGCCGAGCGTCTTCATCGGATTCGAGACGCGGAAAGCCTCGGCCGCCTCCCGCGGATACACGTTGAGCCCGTCGGTCGCGATCGAGCCCGGCGCGACGCAGTTGACCCGGATGCGCAGCGGCGCCCATTCCACCGCTACCGACTTGCTCAGGTAGATCACGCCTGCGCGCGCGGCGCAGGTATGCGCCACCTGCGGCATGCCGCGGCTCACGACCGCCACGATGTTGACGATGGATCCAGGATGGCCGCGGTCGCGCCACTGCCGGGCGGCCGACTGCATCATGTACCAGGTGCCGTTGAGGTTGGTGTCGATGACCGCGTTCCAGCCCTTGACGGAAAAATCGATCGCCGCCTGCGGGAACTGCCCGCCGCCGTTGTTGACGAGGACGTCGAGCCGCCCGAAGCGCTCCCAGGTCTCGGCCACGAGGGCGTCCACCTGCGCGGGATCGCGGATGGTCATGGCGCGGGTCGCAATCTCCCGGCCCAGCAGTCGTGAGATTCCCGCGGCCGTTTCCTCGAGCTTCTCCGCGCGGCGGCCGCAGATCATCACGTCCGCACCGAGCCTCGCCATCTGGTAGGCCATCGCACGACCGAGGCCGCTGCCGCCCCCGGAGATGAGGAACGCCTTGCCCGCGAAGAGGTCCGGGCGAAAGGGCATCGGGTGGGTCGCGAGTTCCTCGTCGGTCATCCCCCACTGCTTCGGCGGCTCCAGCCGGGCCCGGGCCGCCTTGTCGCTGGAATTCATCGTGACTCCCGCTGCATGGGCATGGGCCAGTATAGGAGCGCGGTGCCCAGAAAAGAAACAGTCCTGACTGTTTATTTTTGCGGCTGCCACGTGTACCGTTGGTGCCTCGGCTGCGAACGTTCGATGGAGGGGGATCCCATGGCGGCACGCAAGGCGGCAGGCGGTTCCGGGGCTTCGAAGTCCCCGACGGTGCCCTTCGAGCCCTACGCCGGCGAGGACCTCGCGCGGCTGCGCATCTCCGTCACCACGATGGGCGACCTGCTGCTGACGGCGGCGGACCGCGACCCGAACAAGCTGGCGCTGGTCTTCCCGGAGAAGGAGTACACCTACGCCGAGCTCGCGGAGCGGGCGCTGCGGCGTGCCCGCAGCCTGCAGGCGCTCGGCGTGAAGCCGCGCGACCACGTCGGCATCCTGATGCACACCTGCCCCGACTTCGTCGAGCTCTACTTCGCCATCGCTTTCTGCGGCGCGGTCATCGTGCCGATCAACGCGCGCTACAAGTCCGCCGAGATCGGCTACGTCGTCGAGAACGCCGACCTCACCACACTCATCACCACGGAGTCGATCGCCGAGCAGGTCAACTTCGTCGAGCGTCTCGAGCAGGCCTTCCCGACGCTGCCGAAACAGAGGAACCCGCGCAAGCTGAAGCTCGCCGGCGCGCCGAAACTTCGCAACGTCGTGCTGTTCGGCTCGGGCGAGCGTCCGGGTTTCATCACGGAGGCCGACTTCATGGCGGCCGGCGAGTCCGTGCCGGCCGAGAACGTGCACGAGACACGCCTGCGCGTGCGGGTGCGCGACGTCGCGCTCATGCTCTACACCTCCGGCACCACGGCGAATCCCAAGGGCTGCCTGATCACGCACGAGGCGCAGGTCCGCAATTCCATCGCGCTGGGGCGCCACCGCTACCGCCTCACCCACCGCGACTCGCTGTGGTCGCCGCTGCCGATGTTCCACATCGCCGCGGTGCTGCCCATGCTCGCGATCTTCGACGTCGGCGGCACCTACCTGACCATGGGCTATTTCGACGCCGGCGTCGCGCTCAGGATGCTGGAGGACTACAAGGTCACGGCGGCCTATCCGTCGTTCGTGACCATCATGCAGGGATTGATCTACCACCCGGATTTCCCGAAGCGGAACCTCACCAGCCTGAGGCTCATGAACTCCAACTTCGCGGTGCAGCCACCGGGTGTCGCCGAGCCGATCATGCAGGCCATGCCCGACGCGCTGCAGGTCGGCAGCTTCGGCATGACGGAGGCTGCGGGCACGGTCTGCACGGGCTCGCCCGACGAGCCGGAGAGCCGGCGCATCTCCCGCCTCGGGCGCCCGCTGCCCGGTCTCGAAGTGCGGGTGGTCGACCCCGAGACCAAGCGCGACCTGGCGGTCGGACTGCGCGGCGAGGTACTGGTCCGCGGCTACAGCCTGTTCGAGGGCTACTACCGCGACGCGGCGAAGACGGCGCAGGCGCTCGACGCGGACGGATGGTTCCACACCGGCGACATCGGCTCGCTGGACGAGCACAGCACGATCCTCTTCCACGGCCGCTTCAAGGACATGCTCAAGGTCGGCGGCGAGAACGTCGCGGCCGCCGAGATCGAGGCGCACCTGCAGCGCCACCCGGCGGTGAAGCTCGCACAGGTGGTCGGCATCCCGGACGCGAAGTACGTCGAGGTGCCCGCCGCGTTCGTCGAGCTCGAGCCCGGCGCGAGCGCGAGCACCGAGGAGCTGATCGCGCACTGCCGCGCGGAGATCGCGAGCTTCAAGGTCCCGCGCCACGTCCGCTTCGTGCAGGAGTGGCCCATGTCCTCGAGCAAGATCCAGAAATTCAAGCTGCGGACCGAGCTCGTCAACGAGCTGGGCCTCAGCGACTGACGCCCACGAGAACGGAGGTACACCGGCGATGACCGTCTTCTTCGCGCTGCTTCGCGTCAAGCCCGGCAAGGAGCAGGAGTTCGAGCGGCTGCAGCAGGAGCTGTCCAAGCTGACCCACGAGAGCGAGCCCGACACGATCGTCTACGACGTGATCCGCCACCGTGAGAAGCCCGGCGTCTACGCGGTCTACGCGCGCTTCAAGGACGAGGCGGCCTTCCAGTACCACCAGACCACGCCTTTCCACGACCGGCTGGTGCCGCCCATCGTCGACTGCCTGGACGGCGGCGCCGAGGGCATGACGCTCGACTTCTACGACTGGGTCGGCTGACGTGGCGCTGTTCGGGCCCGCCATGCAGCTCGGCTTCGTGGTGCCCGACCTAGAGCGCGCCGCGCTGCACTGGGCGGGCCTCGGCGTCGGTCCGTTCTTCCTGCTGGAGCACATCCAGTTCGCCGAGTGCCGCTACAAGGGCTCGCCGGTTCGATTCGACATGTCGGTCGCGGTCGCGCAGTGGGGTCCGGTCCAGGTCGAGCTGATCCACCAGCACGACGACGTGCCGAGCATCTACACGGAGTTCGACGGTGCACGCGCGGGCGGGCTGCAGCACGTCGGGGTCATGACGGACTCGGTCACGGATCACCTCGAGCGGCTCGCGACGCACGGCATCGCGGCGGTGCAGGCCGGGTCCACCGCCAACGGCATCAACTTCGCCTACGTGAACACCGACGGCCTCCCCGGCGCGCATCCAGGCGGCATGATCGAGCTGATCGAGCACGGCCCGGCGATCGACGGCTTCTTCGCGATGGTGCGCAAGGCGGCCGAGGGCTGGGATGGACGCAATCCCCTGCGCCGCCTCTGATCCCGGCCGCCTGCCGGCGCGCGGTCCAGCGCGGGGCGGCGCGTGAGCCGGCACGCCGGCGAGCTTCGGATTCCCGGCCTGCCGGCGCTGCGGCCCGTTCAGGTCGCCTATCACGTGCCCGACCCCGTGACGGCGGCCGAACGATACGCGCGCGATTTCGGCTGGGGCCCTTTCTTCCTGATGGAGCACATCCCGCTCGAGCGCGCCGCCTGGCGCGGAGTGCCGGCGCCGTTCGATCACAGCTCGGCCTATGGCCAGGCGGGCGACGTGATGGTCGAACTCATCACCCAGCACAACGAGGGGCCCTCCGCGCTCAGGGACCTGTACGCAGCAGACGAGTCCGGCCTGCATCACGTCGCCTGCTTCGTACCCGACCTGCCGGCGGCGCTGGATGCCTTCGCGGCTCGCGGCAACGCGCTGGCGCTCGATGCGCGCACGTCGACCGGCGTGGATTTCGCAATGGTGGACGTGGTGGACGAACTCGGCCACATGCTGGAGCTCTACGAGGCCAGCGAGCCGCTGGCCAGGTTCTACGAGTACGTGCGACGCAAGTCCCTCGGCTGGGACGGGCGCGATCCGGTGC
This sequence comes from Gammaproteobacteria bacterium, assembly GCA_037443885.1. Classification (GTDB taxonomy): domain Bacteria; phylum Pseudomonadota; class Gammaproteobacteria; order Steroidobacterales; family Steroidobacteraceae; genus SG8-30. Next base: position 4,432 of record JBBINN010000052.1, read on the forward strand.
GCCGCCTGGGCTGATTTCACGCGGCAACGCCGCTGCAGGAGAAGCAACATGGGTCGACTCGAAGGCAAGGTGGCGGTGGTCCTCGGCGCCGCGGGCAGGGGCAACATGGGCCAGACGGTGGCCCGGCGTTTCGCGGCCGAGGGGGCGCGCGTGGTGGTCGCTGGCCGCAGCGAGGCGCCGCTCGCCGAGCTCGCCGGCGAGCTCGGCGGCGCCCACGCGCTGTGCGACATCACCAGCAAGGCCGAGGTCGAGGCGCTGGCCGACTTCGCCCAGTCGAAGTACGGCAAGGTGGACGTCGCGATGAACTGCGTGGGCTGGGCGCCGCTGGTCAAGCTGCTCGAAACGAGCGAGGAAACGATGGACCGGCTCGCAGCCATCCAGTTCAAGGGCCCGCATTTCTTCTTCCAGGCGTTCTGCGCCCGCATGGCGAAGACCGGCGGCGGCTCGCTGATCACGGTCTCCTCCGCCTCGGTTTACGCCCTCCTCTATCACCATGCGGCCTACATCGCGACCAAGGCGGCGGCCGACGCGCTGGTCCGCTGCTTCGCGAACGAGTTCGGCGCGAAGGGCATCAAGGTCAACTCCATCGCGCCGGGCCTCACGGAATCGCCCATGACGCAGCGCGACATGAGCACACCGGGCCTGCTGGATCTGTTCCGGAAGGAGTACCCGCTCGGTCGCATCGGCACCAGCGAGGACATCGCGAACGCCGCGCTGTGGCTCGCGACCGACGAGAGCTTCCTGACCGGGCAGGTGCTGCAGGTCAACGGCGGCCTGACCCTGCGCCGCAACCCGAATCCCTGGGAGATCTCCGCCGCGATGAAGGCGGCGCAGGCGAAATAGGCCGCACCGGCGCACGATGGCGCTCGACGCGGCGCGCGCACTCGGCCTGAGGCACGGGCCGGTCGTGCTGCGCTGGAGCGCGGCCGAGACGGCGCGCTACGCCCTTGCCATCGGCGCCGCCGCGTCCGCGCCGCGGCTCGCCGGCAACGCTCCGCCGGCAGCCTTTCCCACATGGGCCGCCACGCTCGCGAGGTCCGCCAGGCCGGACTTTCGCGCGCTGGGCCTCGATCCCGCGCGGGTGATCCAGGTCTCGCAGGGACTCGAGTTGCCCGGCCCCTTCCCCGCCTCCGGCGAGGCATCCGGTGAGAGCGAGGTGACCGCCGTCCATGATGGCGGCCCACAGGGCGCCATCATGGACATCCGCATGTGCCTTCGCTCGCCCTCGGGAGCGTTGCTCGCGACCACGTGGGCGCGCTACCTCGGCCGAGGCAGCGGCGGATTCGGCGGCCGCCCGCCGCCTGCCCTCGCCCGCAGGGAATCGCCGGCGCGGCCGCCTGACGCCGTCGTCGAGCTTCCCACGCGGCCGGACCAGGCCGAGTTGTACAGCGTGCTCGGCGACACCAACCCGATTCATCTCGACGCCGCGGCCGCGCGCGACGCGGGCTTCGCGCGCCCGATCCTGCACGGACTCTGCACGTTCGGCATCGTTGGCCTCGCCGTCGTGCAGGCGCTCTGCAACGGCGATCCCGGCAGGCTCGCGGCGCTCGAACTCGAATTCCTCTCGCCCGTGTATCCCGGGGATACGCTGCAACTCGCGGCGTGGCGCGCAGGCAGCAGCAGGCAACTGGCACTGACCGTCCTGGACCGCGGAGCCGTCATGGCCGGCCGTGGTCGCTGCCGGGTTCGCGGAACCGGTGGATCCAGGAGCGCCAAATGACCGGACCGCCGCATGCCGGGCCGGCCGCGCACCGCCGGCGCCGGTCAAATCGCTGACCGCTGCGGTCAGGCGCGGGTGCGACCTGGCACCAGATTGTCACCGTCCCTCGACTGACCCACAAACCCCGCCCGCGGATACTGCCCTGCGTACCAGGGAAACAGTCATCACGGAGGCTTGCGTACGTCATGCTCGAGGCACGTTCACCGCAGGATTCGCGCTGGCACGATCACCTGCTCTCGACTCCGCCACCGCCGTCGATCGCGGACACTTTCGCGCAGCGCCGCGCCAGGCGCGGCGCGGCCATGAAGACCTGGGACGTGGCCATCATAGGACTTGGTCCCGCGGGCCTCGCGGCGCTGCTCAGCAACATCCGCCAGGCCCAGCGACCCCTGTCGCTGCTGGTCGTCGATCCGGCCGATCGGCCCGGGGGCGATGCATTCCGACGCGCCCGCCCGGAGCATCTGCTGAATGCGCGGGCCGCCAGCATGAGCGTTGACCCGGACGACCCGGCGTCCTTCAGCCGCTGGCTGGCCCGGCGCCAGCGGTGCCCGGCCGAACGGGTCGCCAATGACTACGCGCCCCGCAGTCTCTACGGCGAGTATCTCGATGACATGCGCCTGCTGGCGATTTCGCTCGCCAATGATGCCGGGCACCTGCTGAAGCGGATCCGTCAGGTCGCGGTCGACATTGCGGATACGCCTTCCGGCTGGGAGATACACTTCGACCGCGGCGAGACGCGGTTCGCGCGCCACGTGATCCTCGCGACCGGATGCAGGACACGCGGCCGATTCACGTTCGCCGACCCGACGCGTGTCGCTTCGACTCCCTGGGACCTCGACTACGATGAGGCCGTGCGGCGCCACGGAACCGGCACCGCGATCGTTGCCGGTGGCGGGCTCAGCGGCGTGGATGCCGTCCTCAGCCTCGCGGCCGCGGGCTGGACGGGGCCAATCCTTGTGGCCTCTCCGCGCGGCACACTGCCCGCCCCGCACTCCACGGCGTCGATGGACACGAGGGCGATCCACTCCACACCGCTCGCTGCAGGCAGCGCCCGCGCACTTTTCCGCGCGATCCGCCAATCCGTGGCGGCGGACATCGAGGCAGGTCGGGACTGGCGGGCGCGCATCCAGCTGCTGCGGGAAGAGCTGCCACCCCTCTGGTCACGGCTGCCGCCAGCGGCAAGGCGTCGCCTGATGCGCCATGCCGCCGATGCCTGGAACCGGCATCGTCACCGCATGGCGCCGGTGGCAGCCTCGCGCATCGACGACCTCGAGCGCAGCGGCCAGCTGCGCGTCGAGTCCTGGCGCGTCACGTCGGTGAGCGCGGCATCCGGATCGCTTGCGGTCGAGGTGCGTGACCGGCGTGGCCAGCGCGAGAACGTGGCAGCGGACCTCGTGATCTCGGCATCCGGGCTCGACCTGGCTGCCGACAGCGACCCGCTGGTCGCCAGGCTGCTGCAACGCGGGCTCGTGGCCCGCTCTGCGACCGGATCGGGCCTCGCCGTCGAGGCGGTGGGCACCGCCGTCTCGCGCCGCTCCCGCGGCAGCTCGCTGCACGCAATCGGCGCGCAGCTCTTCGGCGAGCGACTCGAGAGCACGGCCGTCCTGGAACTGGTGGCCCAGGCCCGGCTGACGGCCCTGGAGCTGGCGGCGCTGCTCGGCCGGACATCCATGGCCAGGACACCCGGCCATCGCACCGGGCCGATCTTTGCCGCAGACTGACAGGCGTGTCCCCCACTTGATCTGCCGGAGAATGGCGATGAACCTGCGCCGGACACTCATCGGCTTCATGGCCACGGCAATCGTCGCCGGCCCGGCCGTGGCAGCGGGTCAGGTCACGCTGCTGAATGTCTCCTACGACCCGACCCGCGAGCTGTACGAGGACTTCAACAAGGCGTTTGCGCGGCACTGGAAGCAGAAGACGGGCCAGAGTGTTTCGATCCGTCAGTCCCACGGCGGCTCCGGCAAGCAGGCGCGCACGGTCATCGATGGCCTGCAGGCCGACGTCGTCACACTGGCGCTCGCCTTCGACATCGACGCGCTCGCGAGCCAGGGTAAGCTGCTGCCCGCGAACTGGCAGTCGCGGCTGCCGCACAACAGTTCACCTTACACGTCGACCATCGTGTTCCTGGTGCGCAAGGGGAATCCGAAGGGCATCCGCGACTGGGGTGACCTCGCGAAGCCGGGCGTGTCCGTCATCACGCCCAATCCCAAGACCTCGGGCGGTGCGCGCTGGAACTATCTCGCAGCCCTGGCCTGGGCGCTGCAGCAGCCGGGCGGCAGCGCCGCAAAGGCCGAGGATTTCGTCGGCCGGCTCTATCGCAACGTGCCGGTCCTCGACACTGGTGCGCGCGGCTCGCTCACCACCTTCGCCCAGCGCGGCATCGGCGACGTGTTCATCTCCTGGGAGAACGAGGCGTTCCTCGCCGTGCAGCAGTTCGGCGCGAACCGGCTCGAGATCGTGACGCCCTCGGTGAGCATCCTGGCCGAACCACCGGTTGCCGTCGTCGACCAGGTCGGGCTGCGCCGCGGGACTCAGGAAGTCGCCCGCGCCTATCTCGAGTACCTCTACTCGGGAGAGGGCCAGGAGATCGTCGCCCGGCACTACTATCGCCCGCGCGACCCCGACATTGCCGCGCGCTACGCAGGCAAGTTCGCGACCCTGAAGCTGGTGACCATCGACGACTTCGGGGGCTGGGCGAAGGCGCAGCAGGTGCACTTCGCGGACGGCGGCGTCTTCGATCGCATCTATCGCCGGCGCTGAGGCGACGACCCATGCCGGGCCGCCCGGGGCGTTCGCCGATCTGCGCGGATCAGTCGATCGTCAGCCGGTAGCCGACGCCCGATTCGGTGTGCAGGTAGCGCGGGACCGCCGGATCCGGCTCGATCTTCTGCCGCAGGCGGTGGACCAGCTGTTTGAGGAGCTGGCGGTCGCCGCTGCCCCGCTGCCCCCAGACATGTGCTAGCAGGCGCTCGGCGTTGACCACCTTTCCGGCCTGCGCCAGGAGCAGCTGCATCAGCCGTGTCTCGAGCCGGGTGAGCCGGATAGCACTGCCCTCACCGATCGTCAGGCTGTGGCTCTCGAGGTCGAGACGCAGCCGGCCCGCAGCCAGCGAATCCCCGGCTTCGAGTCCCGCGCGCCGCAGCAGCGCGCGGACTCGCGCCAGCAGCGTGCGCGGGCTGAACGGCTTGGTGAGGTAATCGTCGGCCCCGATCTCGAGAGCCTTGACGAGGTCCTCCTCCTCGCTGCGAACAGTGAGCATCATGACCGGCACGCTGGAGCGGCCGCGGATGGCGCGGCACACTTTGAGGCCGCTGCCCGACGGCAGGTTGATGTCCAGGATCACCAGGTTGGGGAGCTCGGCGTCGAACATTGCCAGGGCCGAGTGCGTGTCCATGGCCTTGACGACGCCGAAGCCCGCCTGCGCCAGGGCGAAGGCCACCAGTTCGAGCAGGTCACGATCGTCGTCGACGACGAGGATCTTCACGATTGCTCCTGTAGCGACGCGGGAAGGGTGACCGTGAAGCGCGTGCGCGAGTTCGCGGTGCGGGTGGCGCCGACGCGCCCGCCATGCCGCTCGACGATGGACTTGACGATCCACAGACCCAGCCCGAGGCCCCGGGGTTCCGGCTCCGCATCGACGGAACGGTAGAAGCGGTCGAAGATCGACCCGCAGTCGAGGTCCGGCACGCCCGGCCCCTCGTCCTCGACCCAGAGACTGACTTCGTCGTTCTCCGCTGCGGCCCCGACCCGGATGGCACTGCCTTCGGGACCGAACTTGCTGGCATTGGCCAGCAGGTTCGTCACGACCTGGGTCAGCCGCTGGGGGTCACCGTCGATCGCGGGGAGTTCCGCGGGCAGCTCCAGCTCCAGCGATTGCCCCCGCTGCGTGAGCAGCCCGTCGAGCAGGGCCTGTGCATCCGCCACGACTTCGCGAAGTTCGACCGGCTGGCGGCGGACACCGAGCTGCCCCGACTCGATCCGCACGCTCTCGAGCAGGTTGTCGATCAGCTGCGTCAGCCGCTGGGTGCCGCGCTGCAGGGCACGCAGGAGCTCAGCAAAGCGGTCGCGGGGCAGCTGTTCCCAGCCGTCCAGCATCAACTCGATCGAAGCCAGCTGCGCTGCGAGCGGCGTACGGAACTCGTGCGAGATGTTGGCGAGGATCGAGTCCCGGGCCCGGCGCACGGCCTCGAGGTCGGTCTCGTCCCGCATCACCTGGACCTGCAGGCCCTCGACCGGGAAGGCGCTGGTGACCACCACGCTGCGGGTGCCGTTGTGAAGCCTGAGTTGCTCCGCAGCCTGCGCCTTGCCGGCGGTTCGCGCCTCGACGATGGGACAGGCGCTCTCGCAGGGCCGTCCTCCGTCGCTATCGCAAGGGCGCAAGAGGTCGCCGCAGAACCTGCCGATGGCCTGGGCAGGCTCCACGCCCAGAAGCGCCGCTGCCTGCGGATTCAGGTAGCGCACGATGCGGTCCGCGTCCACCGCGAACACGCCCTCGACGATGCCCTGAAGCACGGCCTGCGACTCCGCGTCGCGGCGGCGGAGCTCCGCGGTCGTGTCCAGGAGGTTGCGACGCATCTCCTCCATGGTCGTAGCGAGAGCCGCGACTTCCAGGGTCCCTTCCGCCGGAATCGACGCCGAGAAGTCGCCACGTCCCAGGCGGCCGGCTGAGTCGGCCAGGTCACGCAGGGGCTGGCCGATGCGCCGGGCAAGCAGCAGCGCCGCGGCGAACGCGAGCAGCACCACGACAGCGACCGTCCAGCCCAGCCTCGCGACGAAGCGATCCACGGTGCCGCTCACGGAGGCCGCGGGCAGGCGCGCCTCGATCAGCACGACGCCCTCGCCCGTCACCGCGTTGACGGGAGTGCTCGACACGTAGAGCGACCGCTCCTCGTCGAAGACCGCGGCCGTCTGGCCGTCTGCCACCGCCGCGGAATGCAGGTCGCGGAACTCGATGCCCGTCGCGTCCATCCAGTCCGAGATCGGCACGATGCGCAGCTCATGCCCGGAACCCGCAGCCAGCCCCTGGGCAAGCCTTGCATCGAAGACCTTTGCGACTGCGACGCGAACGCCCGGGAGCTCCGCGACCTCCACGACGGCACCGAACCAGGCACTGGCAGACCCGGCGGGCGGAACCATGAAACGCTCGCCCTGCTCGACGGCGGCATCGATGCCCTGCGGCCAGTCCACCGGCTCTCCCCAGGCGGCCAGGACGACATCTGCGTCGAAAACGGCGCAGCCGTCCACTCCGGCCGTGTCGCAGTACCGGCGCAGGAAGAGCTCGAGCTGCCCGAGGCTGTCCGTCCTGACGAGGCGGACGAGTGTCGGCCGGCTTGCCAGCAGCCTGGCGGTCGTCAACGTGTCCTCGCCGGACCGCCGCAGCTCGTCACGCGCGGCGAGGCCTGCCTCGCGCACCTGCGACAGCGCCTGGTCGGCGGCCTGCTCCCGGAGCAGTCCCACGCCGCTGACGGCCACGACCGCAATCGCGGCCAGCGAGGTACCGCCGAGCGTGAGCAACAGCAGGCGCTCGAGCGACTTCGGGCCTGCCACCAGGCGGCGCAGGCTGGCCCAGCCCTCGTCGAGAATGGCCATCCAGTTCATGTCTTGCCGGATCCCATCCGCCATTCGACCAGCGACTTGGCGACCAGCGTCAGCATCGCGAGCAGGGCCAGCAGCGACGCCACCGCGAACGCCGCCACGAAATCGTACTCGTTGTAGAGAATCTCGACGTGCAGCGGCATCGTCGTCGTCAGGCCGCGGATGTGGCCGGAGACGACCGACACGGCCCCGAACTCGCCCATGGCGCGAGCGTTGCACAGGATCACCCCGTACAGGAGCCCCCAGCGGATCTTCGGCAGCGTGATGCGCGCGAAAACCGTCCAAGGTCCCGCGCCCAGCGTGATGGCCGCCACCTCTTCCTCGCTGCCCTGCTGCTGCATCAGCGGGATGAGCTCGCGGGCCACGTAGGGAAACGTCACGAACATCGTGGCGAGCACGATACCGGGCACGGCGAAGATGATCGAGATTTCGCGCTCCAGCAGCCAGGCGCCGAACCAGCCGTGCGCGCCGAACAACAGCACGAAGACGAGGCCTGCGATGACGGGCGAGACCGCGAAGGGCAGGTCGATCAGCGTGATCAGCAGGCTCTTGCCGCGGAACTCGAAGCGCGCGATGGCCCAGGCGGCACAGACCCCGAAGACGGTGTTGGCTGGCACGGCGATGGCCGCCGTGAGCAGCGTGAGCCGGATGGCAGCGCGCGTGTCGCTGTCCGCGAAGCTGTCGAGGTACACCTGCACACCGCGCTCCAGCGCCTGTGCAAGGATCGCCGCGAGCGGCGCGAGCAGGAGGAGCGCCAGGAACGCGACCGCAATGCCGATCAGCAGCGCGCGGACGACGCGTGCGCCGATGCCGTCGGCCCGCCGCGGCGCCGGCACGATGAGCGCGGTCACCGCGGCGCCTCGAGGCCCAGCCGGCGGCGGCCCCACGCCTGGACGAGGTTGATGGCGAGCAGCATCACGAAGGAGATCACCAGCATGACGAAGCCCAGCGCGGCGGCCGCGTCGTAGTCGAACTGCTCGAGCTTGATGACGATCAGCAGGGGCGTGATCTCCGTCTGCATCGGCAGGTTGCCGGAGATGAAGACGACCGACCCGTATTCGCCGATGCCCCGCGCGAGCGCCATCGTGAACCCGGTGACCAGCGCGGGCGCGACCGTAGGGAGGATGATCCGCCGGAACACGTACCAGCCGCCGGCACCGAGGGTTTCGGCGGCCTCCTCGAGGTCGCGCTGCGCCTCGACCAGCGCCGGCTGCACCGAGCGCACGACGAACGGAAGCCCGATCAGCACGAGGGCCACCACCACGCCGAGCCAGGTGTAGGCAACCTGGATCCCTTGCGTGGCCAGCCGCTCGCCCAGCCAACCGGTGGGAGAGAACACGGCGGCGAGGGCAATGCCGGAGACGGCCGTGGGCAGGGCAAACGGAAGGTCGATCATGCCGTCCAGCAGGCGCCGGGCGGGGAAGTCGTAGCGCACCAGCGACCAGGCGACGATGAAGCCGAAGATCGCATTTATGAGGGCGGCCAGCGCCGCAGCGCCAAAGCTGAGCCGATAGGTGGCGACGGCCCGCTCGTCGAGCACGATGGCCAGGAAGTCTTCGAGACTGACTTCGGCCGTGCGCAGCACCAGCGCGGCCAGCGGGAGCAGGACGATAGCGCTCAGGAAGAACGTCGTGAAGCCGAGCGTCAGGCCGAAGCCAGGCAGCACGCTGAACCTGCGCTGCGAGCCGACGGCCACGTTCAGCCTGGACACGCATGCTCGCGGAGGTCGCCGCGCACGACCAGCACCGGCAAGGCGTCCGGCCCCGCGACCGCCGGCTCCACGAGACGATCGAGGACGTCGAGGGACGGGCCGACACCGATCACCAGCAGGCTGTGCGGCTGCCGGGCAAGCTCTGCCTGCAGTTCGACCCGAGGATCGCCCAGCCGCAGTTCCGTCCTCACGTCGAGACCGTGCCCGGACATCGCGAAGGATCTCGCGTCGAGCAGGTCGCGCATTCCGGCGGACCGCCCTGCCTCGGCAAGCGACGCGTCCCGGAGGGCGATGTAAACGGCCTCGGCGGGAAGGTGGCGAAGCAGGCTCGTGGCAACTGCGAAGGTCGACGCACGCGCGACGGGATCGTGCACGTGGATCACGATCCGGGCGGGCAACTCGGCGCCGGGCGGCATGCACAGGATCTGATGGGCTCCCTGTTCGAGCTGCCGTCGGGCGTTGGCCGCAGCGCCGTGACCCGTCGGTATGACCGGCAGCCCGGGGGGAACCGCCCGGGAGCCCGGTTCAGCCTCGAAGACTCTCGCCTGCATGCGCGCAGCGAGCGTCCCGAGCAGCGGCGAGCGGCAGAGTGACGCCGTACCGCCCGGCGTGTCGGCCATCACGGTGAAGCTGGTGATGGGTGTCGGCAGGACGTGTACGCGGCGCGCGCCGATCGCAACCTCGGCGCCCGGCGCCAACGGGAACGCGCGTTTGTCTGTCAGCGTGCGCGTCACGTCGAGCAGCGCGCCTGCACCGTCGGCGCCGGATGCCGCCTTCGCGGCCGGGCCGCTGAGGCGGACGCGCACCCGCTCGACGGCGCCGCCGAACTGCACCTCCTGGACCGTGCCCGCGCCGACAGGCCTCGCGGTCGCCTGCCCCGGCGGGACCAGCTCGACTTCCTCGGGGCGCAGCACCGTGACCACTTCATCCGGGGGACCGGCCCCATCGACCGGCGCATCGAAGCGCAAGTGCTCGCCTTGCCGGTAGCCGAGCAGCAGGTTCGCCGCACCGAGAAAGGCCGCTACGAAGCGGGACGCCGGCCTGGCGTAGAGGTCGTCCGGTCGGCCGCATTCCAGGAGCCGCCCCTGGTGCATCACGCCGATCCGGTCTGCCAGCGCGAAGGCCTCCTCCTGGTCGTGGGTCACCAGGATGGTGGTCATGCCGAGATCGCGCTGGATCTGGCGGATCGTGCGCCGAAGCTCCTCGCGAATCTTGGCGTCCAGCGCGCCGAAGGGTTCGTCCATGAGCAGCACGCGCGGCCGATGCGCGAGGGCGCGCGCGACTGCCACCCGCTGCTGCTGGCCGCCCGAGAGCTCGGCCGGCAGGCGCGAATCCATGCCTTCCAGCGCCACCAGCTGCAGCAGCTCCTTGCGCCGGGCGACCCGCTCGGCGGCGCGCATCCGGCGCACGCGCAGGGCGAACTCGATGTTGTCGGCGACGGTCATGTGCCGGAACAGCGCGTAGTGCTGAAACACGAAGCCGATCTCCCGGTCGCGGGCCGGGACCCGGGTCACGTCGCGGCCGAACAGTGCGATGCGCCCGTGGTCGATGTCGATCAGTCCTGCGATCGCGCGCAGCAGCGTGCTCTTGCCGCTGCCGCTGGGGCCGAGCAGGACGAGGAACTCGCCGGCTTCGACTTCGAGCGAGACATCATTGACGACCGGCAGGTCCCGGTATCGCTTGGTGACCTGGTCGAGCGAGATGGACACTGAATATGGACAGCCTGCGGATCGATCGCCGGGGATGCGTCCCGCCATCGTAGCGATGCGGCAGGTTCGACCGCAGTCGCCGGGCGGTTACAAAGCGGTTACGATCCGGGCGTTACAGAGTCGCCAGCGCCTGCCGGAAGTCGGCGACGAGGTCGTCAGGGTGCTCGATGCCGATCGAGACCCGGATCATGCTGTCGGTGATGCCGAGCTCGGCCCGCCGAGTCGGCTCGATGTCGCTATGCGTCATGGCGGCGGGGTGCGATGCCAGGCTCTCGGTGCTGCCGAGGCTCACCGCGAGTTTCACGAGCTTGAGCTCGTCGAGCACCCGGAAGGCTTCCCGTTCGCCGCCCCTGACGACGAACGAGAAGGTCGCGCCAGGCGCGAGGCACTGGCGCGCGTAGAGCTGGCCCTGCTCGCTGGCGGGATCGAGGAACCCCAGCCACGATACCCGCTCCACCTGCGGGTGCTCGCGCAGGAACTCCGCAACGCGGCGCGCGTTCTCGACCGAGCGCGAGCAGCGCAGTTCCAGCGTCTCGAGGCTGCGCATGAGCAGCCAGGCGGTGTGCGGATCGGTCATGGTGCCGAGGATGGTGCGCATCACGTGTACCGGCTCGAGGATCGCGCGTGAGCCGACACAGGCACCCGCGACCACGTCGCTGTGGCCGCCCACGTACTTCGTCAGCGAGTACACGACGATGTCGCAGCCGTGCGCCAGTGGCTTCTGCCAGAGCGGCCCGAGGAATGTGTTGTCCACGATCACCGGCGGGCGCGAGCCCTGTACGCCCTCGAGGCCGCGCGCGGCGGCCGCGCAGGCGGCGAGGTCGACGAGCCCGTTGGTCGGGTTCGCCGGCGTCTCGACGAAGAGGGCCGCCACGCGCCCGAGCGTGCGAGCCGCGGCGATGGCGTCATCGAGCACCGCGTTGCCGGCGCCGGCGGCGAAACTGACGGTGCGGATGCCGAAGGCCGGCAGGACCTTCTCGAACAGGTAGTCCGATCCCCCGTACACCGGCGTGCTGTGCACGACCACGTCGCCGGGCCGGCAGTGCGCGAACAGGCAGGTCGAAATCGCGGCCATGCCGCTCGAGAAGGCGAGCGAGTGCTCGGCGCCATCCCAGATGGACAGCCGTCCCTCGAGGATTTCGAGGTTGGGGTTGTTCAACCGGGAATAGATGAGCCCCGGCGACTCCATTGGCTCGGCCTCGCGCAGGCCATAGGCGAGCTCGAAGAAGCGCTTGCCCTCGCCCGCCGAGCGGAACACGAAGGTCGAGGTCTGGAAGATCGGGCACTTCACCGCGCCCTCGGACAGGCCCGGGAAATAGCCGTAGCCCATCATCAGGGTCTCGGGATGGAGGCGCTGTCCGTCGATCTCGGTGATGTCGCGGTTGATCCAGGTCATATCGGTCGTCCCGGAAGGTGAGGCGCCCATTATGGACCCGCACGGCCCCCGCGATACGATGGCACCGTGAACGAGCGCCATCGGCTGTGCTGCGGAACCCTTCTCGTCGCGCTGGGCGTCGCGTCGCCCGGCCATGCCGGGACCTTTCGCGACTGCGCCGATTGCCCGCCGATGCGGATCTTGCCCGGCGGCACGTATGTAATGGGGGCGCGGGAATCGGAGAGCCGCGGGCGGACCTTCGGCTGGGGCGGTCCGCCGGCCGAGGCTCGCCAGGGCCTGTCAGCGCCCGGGCGATCGTCATTCGACGAGCCCTAGCCCGGGACGAGCGTTCCCGAGGCCGAGGGCGCGGCGCGAGTCGCCTGATCGGGAGAACGCGGCGGCACGGGTCGCTTTTCCTGCATGTCGGCAACGGCGCAGGTCAGCAGCGCGGGCGCGCCGAGCTTGCGGCCAAGCGGCGCCGTCGTATGGCCAAGGCTGCAGGAAAGCCCGGGACCCTGGCTCTCCAGCCACTCGCCGAGCACGCGCTGGTGGCGCTCGGCGACCACCTGTGCGGTCGCGCCGCCCGTGCCGGGAAGCATCACGGCGAATTCGTCGTCGCCGACCCGCGCAACGGTGTCAGTACGCCGCGCCACGACCTTGAGCGCCTCGCTGAAGCCGAACACCAGGCGCTGTGCCGGCTCGATGCCGTTCTGCT
>JBBINN010000053.1:0-17164 GCA_037443885.1 Gammaproteobacteria bacterium
CACGCTGCTGGGCCTTGCGGACTCCCTCCAGCAGCTCCTCGCGCTTGGCCGTGAGGATCCGGTAGACCTTCTTGTCCTTGCCGTGGCGCGTCGCGCGGATCAGCTCGTGCAGCTGGTCGAGGTCCGAGACGGCCTTCGCCGCCATCTGGCGGATGCGGGACGAATGCCCTTGCAGCACCCACCGACCGACCGTAGCCATGTCCGCGGCGGCGATCGCCTGCGAGACGAGGGACTCCTCCTCGCGGGCCCGCTCGGCCGTGTCCGGCGGCGGCTTCGGTTCAACCGCAACGGTCGGCGTGCCGGCGGCCGGCACCGCAGCGGCGGGAGGAGACTTTCCGAAAAGGCGCGAGAAGAGTGACATCCGGGAGCTTCGGGCCGTCCAGCCCAGTTCGACACACCCGCCATCTTACCGTCAGCCGCTCGCAAACGAGCGGATCGGGCCGCAAGGCGCCGCCGCGTGGTCCTTTCTACCGGTCCAGGTCCAGATCGTTTATTGCCGCCGGGTCGCCGAGCGGTTCGAGGTGTGTGAACACGGACGTATTCGGCAACGCGGCCCGCAGGTCGGCCTCGAGCTGCTCGAGCAGCCGGTGCCCCTCCCCGACGCTCCAGGTGCCCGGTACCAGCACGTGCACCGAGACGAACCGGCGCCGGCCGGACTGGCGCGTGCGCAGCGCGTGGTAGCGAACGTGCGGGCCCGTGTAGCGGTCGAGCACCCTGCGCAGCGTCGCGATCTCGGCCTCCGGCAACGCGCGGTCCATCAGCCCGTCGATCGAGCTCGAGACGATCCGCCAGCCGGTCCAGACTATGTTCGCCGCGACCACGAGCGCCGCGAGCGGGTCGAGCCACAGCCATCCGGTCAGCGCCACCCCGCCGACCGCCGCCACGACGCCGGCCGAAGTCCAGACGTCGGTGAGCAGGTGATGGGCGTTGGCGCGCAGGGTGATGGACTCGTGCCGCCGCGCCGCCCGCAGCAGCACCAGCGCGGTGCCGAGATTCACGAGCGCCGCCACCACCGATACCGCCAGGCCGATGCCGATACGCTCGAGCGGCTGCGGCTCCAGCAGGCGGCCGATGGCCGCCCAGCCGATGCTCACGGCCGCGATCAGGATCAGCCCGCCCTCGACTCCACTCGAGAAGTACTCCGCCTTGCCGTGGCCATAGGCGTGGTCCTCGTCGGCGGGCCGCGCCGCGAGCGCCAGCATGGACAGCGCCATCAGCGCGCCCGCAAGATTGACGAAGGACTCGAGCGCGTCGGAGAACAGGCCGACGGAGCCCGTGAGCCACCAGGCCGCCCCCTTCAGCAGGATGGTGACCACCGCGGCGAGCACGGACAGCCAGGCGAAGTGGGTCAGCGAGGCCGGGCCTTTCATGCCCCGCCACGATAGCGCAACGCCCGCGTGCAGGCCGCCCCGGCTTGCCGCAGGTCAGCCGCGCCGCCGCCGCAGCGCGTCGAACGCGACGCCACGCGGATAGGCACCCGGGGCCCGGGCATCGCCGAAGCGCATGACGATGCCGCGGTCCGGATCGAAACGCGGCCATTCGGGCGCGCCGGCGCCGTTCGGGTCGCCCGTCATCGCGAAAGCCACCCATGCGGCCTGCATCGCCTCCGAGAGCGCGGCGTCGCGTTCGTCGCAGCCGCCGTCCCGCGGCAGGTTGCCGAAGACGTAGGGGATTTCACTGGTGTGGTTGGCGAGCACGCGGGGGTCGCGCCGCCCCGGCGAGACCCGCGTGAAGTGGTAGACGAACGGCGCCCGGCCGAGGCGCGCGAGCTGGCAGGCCATCTCCCAGGCCGGCTCGAGGAAGATCATGCTCGTGAACAGCGCCTCGAGCCCGCGCCAGGCCGCGGCAGGCCGCCACGGCGGGTGCTCGCGGAACAGGCCCAGCGCCGCCCTGCCGAGCACGCCCGGCGCCATGCCGGCGTACATCATCGGCCGCGCGCCGAAGCTCGCCACCAGCACGTTCGCCTCGTTCGCGACGTGCCCGAGCATGAGCGGCACGTCCGCCGTGTCCTCGGCCACGTCCTGCCCCACGGTGCGGGGAAGCAGCTTGCCATCGGCCGTCGGCCACCAGCGCATGGCGGGATTGGAGCGGCGCATGCGCGAATCGCCCGCGGCCACGACCTGGGACGCTGGCCGGGAGCGCATCTCGGCCAGGGAGCCTGCTCCGATTCGCTGCTCGACCTCACGACCGATGCGCAGCTTGTCGGCGTAGGACGAGTTGAGCGAACCGGGGCCGGGCAAAGCCGAGGAGGCGAACCCGCCGCTCTGCTGGATCGCGCGGTGAAACAGGCCGCGGGCACTCGGGCATTCGAGCAGGGCGCGCACGCTGCCGGCGCCGGCGGACTGGCCGAAGATCGTCACGTTGCCCGGGTTGCCGCCGAAGGCGGCCACGTGATCGCGCAGCCATTCGAGCGCCGCGACCTGGTCCAGAAGTCCGTAGTTGCCGCTGGTTGCCAGCGGCGACTCCGCTTCGAGCGCCTCGTGCGCCAGGAAGCCGAGCGCGCCGAGACGGTAGTTCAGCGTCGCGACCACGACGCCGCGGCGCGCCAGCGCGGCGCCGTCGTACCACGCCTCGGCGCCCGAGCCGTTGCGGAAGCCGCCGCCGTGCAGCCACACCATCACGGGGTGGCGCGCATCGTCGCAGGCCGGCGTCCAGAGGTTCAGGTAGAGACAGTCCTCGTCCTGGCGCTCGCTGCGGTCGGCGGACACGTACGTCGGGCCCGTGGCCGGCGGCTGCGGACAGGCCGGGCCGAAGCGGCGTGCCTCGCGCGGGCCGGTCCAGGGTGGCAGCGGCTGTGGCGCACGCCAGCGCAGGTCGCCCACCGGCGGCGCGGCGTAGGGCACGCCGAGGAAGCGCAGCACGCCGTCCGCTCGCTGGCCCAGCAGCGTGCCGAGCGCGGTAGAGACGGCCACGGTAGTGGGATCGTTGCCCATGCACCGGCAAGCATTGCACAGGCCGTGCGCTTCGGGCGACAGTTCAACCCCTGACCCATCCCCCTGGAGTCGTCTTGCTCGACCTGAAGCCGCTCACGCTCGTCCTCGGCCCCGTGGCGGGTGCGGCGCTCGGTCTGGCACTTCACGCTGCGGGCTTCGATTCGAAGATCTGCTGGACGGCGGCCATCACGTTGACCACGGCCGTGTGGTGGGTGTTCGAGAGCATCCCCATCCCCGCCGCCTCGCTCCTGCCCTTCGCGGCCTTGCCGCTTGCGGGCGTGCTCAACCACCAGCAGGCGGCCGCGGCGCTCGGCAATCCGGTGAT
Source organism: Gammaproteobacteria bacterium (assembly GCA_037443885.1). Classification (GTDB taxonomy): domain Bacteria; phylum Pseudomonadota; class Gammaproteobacteria; order Steroidobacterales; family Steroidobacteraceae; genus SG8-30. The sequence continues at coordinate 3,259 of JBBINN010000053.1, forward strand.
CCTGCTGCTGATGGGCGCCTTCATGCTGTCGAAGGCGATCGAGAAATGCGGCGTCCACGAGCGTTTCGCGCTCGGCATGATCCGCGCGGTCGGCGGCCACGGTGGCGCGCGCCTCGTGCTCGCCTTTGCGCTGACCGCGGCCTTCATCTCCATGTGGGTGTCGAACACGGCCACGGTGCTGATGCTCACGCCCATGGCGCTCGCGCTGCTCGCCCGCAGCAGCGAGCCCCGGCTCACGGTGCCGGTGCTTCTCGCCATCGCCTACGGCGCCTCGATCGGCGGGATGGGAACGCTGATCGGCACGCCGCCGAACGTCATCTTCGCGGGCATCTACGCGCAGGAGACGGGCAGGCAGTTCGGCTTCCTGAGCTGGATGACGATCGGCGTGCCGATCGTCCTGGTGGCGATTCCGCTCGTGGCGCTGTGGCTGTCCCGCGGCTTGCGGGGAACCAGCCCGCTGCGGACCGGCCGCCCGGGTCCCTGGCAACCCGCGGAGCGGCGCGTCGTCGCGGTGTTCGGCCTGACGGTGCTGGCCTGGATCACGCAGACCGAGCCCCACGGCGGCTGGACCCGGCTGCTCGGCGTGGATCCGGCCTCGGATGCGACCGTGGCGCTGGCCGGCGTGGTGGCGATGTTCCTCGTCTCCGACGGCCGTGGCGGCCGCCTGCTCGACTGGCAGGCGGCCGGCTCGATCCCCTGGGGCGTGCTGCTCCTGTTCGCGGGCGGCATCTGCCTGGCCGCGGCGTTCATGGCGAGCGGCCTGTCCACGCTGATCGGCGAGCAGTTGGCGGGCCTCGCGACGCTGCATCCATTGCTGCTGATCCTCGGGATCTGCCTCGTCGTAACCTTCCTGACCGAGATCACGTCCAATACCGCGGTGGCCACGCTGATGATGCCCGTCCTCGCGGCCGTCGCCTTCGCGACCGGCCTGCCGCCGGAGCTGCTGATGATTCCTGCGGCGATTTCCGCCTCCTGCGCGTTCATGCTGCCGGTCGCGACCGCACCGAATGCCATCGTCTTCGCCACCGGCCAGGTGGAACTCGCGCGCATGGCGCGGGAGGGCCTGGCGCTCAACATCCTGCTCGCGGCGATCATCTCGACCGCCGTCTACCTGCTGCTGGGGCGAACATGATCGAGTACCTGGGACTGCTGCTGGGACTCGCGCTGCTGATCGCGCTGGCACTGCGCGGCACCAACATCATCCTCGCCTCGCTGCTCGCGAGCCTCGTGGTGGCCACCTCCAACGGGCTCGACCTGTTCGAGACCTACACCGCGCACTTCACCACCGGCCCGCTCGGCGCGTTCACCTTCGCGGCGCGTTTCTTCATCCTGTTCGTGACCGGAGCCATCTTCGGCCGCGCGATGGCCGAGTCCGGGGCTGCCGCGAGCATCGCCGAGGCGCTGGCGCGCCGGCTCGGCGCGGAGCGCGCGCTGTGGATCGTCGTGCTGGCCTGCGCGCTGCTCACCTATGGCGGCGTGGTGGTGTTCGTGGTGCTGTTCGCCGTTTACCCGCTCGGCCTGAAGCTGATCGAGCAGGCGGGCATCCCGAAGCGCCTGCTGGCCGCGGCCGTCGGCCTGGGCGCTGGCACCTTCACCATGACCGCCCTGCCCGGCACGCCGTCCATCCACAACGTGATCGCCGCCTCCGCCCTGGGTACCGACCTGTACGCGGGCGCCTTTCTCGGCCTCGCCGGCGGTGCACTCATGCTCGTCCTCGGCATGGCCTGGCTCGAGCGCGAGCGGCGCCGCTCGAGCGTGCCGCCGGAGCACCCCGTGGGCGCAGCAGCGACGGACGGCGATGAAGGCCCGCACTGGGCACTGGCGCTGGTGCCGATCGTGGTGGTGCTCGGCCTGATCCTCGTGCCACGCCTGCTCGCGATCGGCGGACCGGCCCAGGGTTCCCTTGCAGCGACCGTCGCGGCGCTCGGCCGCAGCCAGCCGGTCGCCTGGCCGAGCTTCGCCCTCGTGGCCGGCAGCCTCGCCTGCCTCGCACTGTTCCCGCGGCTGCGTGTAGCCCCGCTGGTAAGCTTCGGCCGCGGCACCGACGAAGGCCTGCTGCCGCTCATCAACACCGCCGCGGTGATCGGCTTCGGCGGCGTCGTCACGCAAACCACCGGCTTCGGGCGCTTCGCGGAAGCCATGCTCGCGCTCGACCTGCCGCCGCTCGTCTCGCTGTTCGCGGCCGTCAACGTGCTCTCAGGCATCGTCGGCTCGGCATCCGGCGGCCTGCAGATCTTCATGGCGACACTGGCGCCGCACTATCTCGAGCTCGGCATCGCGCCGGAGGTGCTGCACCGGATAGCAGCCATGGCGAGCGGCGGGCTCGACTCGCTGCCGCACTGCGGCACGGTCGTGGCGCTGTTCATGATCATGGGCCTAAAGCACCGCGAGGCCTACAGGGACTTCGCGGTCGTGACGGTCGTGGTGCCGTTAATCGCGACTGCGGTCGTCATTGCCCTGGCCGCCGCAGCATGACTGTCGGGACTTTCCGGGCTCAGCTTGCCATCAGGAGAGGGACTGCGCGGTCACCTCAGAGCCGCATGTTCGGCATGGTGCCGAACCCGCTGCGTGGCGGCCACACGGGGCAAAGCGTCTCCACCACTGTCATCAGGTCGTCGAGCGCCTCGAAAGGGTCGCCATCCCGCGGCGGGCCGGCCGGTGCCCCGCCGTCCCCGACGAGCAGCACCACACGGGCCTCGGGCACGTCGTGTTCAGCCGGAGGTTGAGAGGAGTTCATCGAGCAGGCCCTCCCGATCGAACAGGCGGAAGTAGTTGCGCACCTCGTCCAGATTCACGGCAGCACGATTCGCCCGGATCAGTGCACGGATGTCTTCGAGATCCTGGGTCCGTCGCGAATCATTGACGAACCCTTGCAGCTTGAAGGCGATCAGGCCCTCCAGACTGACTACTCGCAGCGAACCGAACGGGGTACTGGTTGTAACGGCCTCGCCGAGGAGCCGTCGCGCCACGGGGCGACTCGCGTACAGCAGGTCGACCCGCTGATCGCCACGCAGGTATGTGGCGGCATCACTGCTGCGGTAGATGCAGCGATATCCGAGGGAGACGAACTCGGCGTCGATCCTTTCAGCCAGGTCGACATCAGCCAGCAGGTCGATGTCCTGGGTGGCACGTACGACGTGGTAGGGCGCCAGCGCCAGCCCGCCGATGAGCGCACTGGGTGCGCCAACGCGCTCGAGCCCGGCCAGGATCTCCTGCAGCTGCCTGCCAAGGCGCGACATCGGGGGCATTGGCGAATGATGCCAGAGCGCCGTGCTGCCATCGACCCGCCGTCGCGCGAGCCGTGCCCACCAGCCTCGGCCGGCCGGCACTCAGGTTCAGGTCAGCGGCAGGTTCCGGAATGCGTCGAGGATCCGCAGCCAGGCCCCGCTGTACGGGGTAACGAAGTGGAAGGCGAGCAGCGCCCAGATCGTTCCCGCGAAGGCCGTGAAGGTTCCGCGGCCGGCGATGGACGGCGGCAACGTCCGGAGCATGGCCAGCAGCATGCCGGCGACGATCGCGAAGGCCGGCAACTGGTACATGAAGTCGGCGGGCAGTTCGGGGCCGTAGAAGTGCAGCAGCCGCGCGGTGACCGGGTCGACCAGCGCCAGCGCGGTGCACGTCATGTAACGCGCATGCAGCGCCGGGCTCCTGCGCCAGCGCAGCGCGAGCGCCAGCGAGCCGGCGAAAATCGCCGTCATCAGCAGCGGCAGGTACAGGAAGTGGCCGAAGCGTTCGAATGTCTCGGCATCCATCCGGCTGGCCCGGTAGTGCGTCAACAACACGCTCGCGACCAGGAAAGCAACGCCCAGCGCCGTACCGACCCGGCCCAGCGCGCGATGCAACGAGTACTTGCGGGCGAGCGCGAGCAGGGGCTGGGCGACGAGCAGAAACAGCCAGGCCAGCCCCAGCGCGGCGTGGACGTGGGTGTAGTGATCGGCCGACCTGATCCTGCCGAGATAGTCGGGCCAGAACGCCGCGAACGACAGCACCAGCAGTGCCAGTGCCGCGGCCGGGACCATCCTGCCCAGGGCAGTCACGCCGGCGGCACCTCCCGCCGCGGCCATCTCAGGTCTCGCTCCAACCCCGCGAGCGCTCGACCGCGCGCGACCACTGGCGCATGAGCTCGGCCGCGCGGTCGCGGCTGATGGACGGCTCGAACGCGCGGTCCACCTGCCAGCTCGCAGCGAGTTCCTCGTCCGAGGACCAGAACCCGGTGGCGAGGCCGGCGAGATAGGCCGCACCCAGCGCCGTCGTCTCGGTGACGCGCGGGCGCACCACCGGCACGCCGAGCAGATCCGCCTGAAACTGCATCAGCAGGTCGTTTGCCGTCGCGCCGCCGTCCACGCGCAGCTCTATGAGCGGCTGGCTCGCGTCGGCCTGCATGGCGCCGAGCAGCTCGGCGCTCTGGAAGGCGATGGATTCGAGCGCCGCGCGCGCGACGTGCCCGCGGGTCGTTCCCCGCGAGAGACCCACCATGGTGCCGCGGGCGTAGGCATCCCAGTGCGGGCTGCCGAGGCCCGTGAACGCCGGCACCAGGAACACGCCGCCGCTGTCCGGCACGCTGGTCGCGAGCGCCTCCACGTCGGCAGAGCGCTCGATCAGGCCGAGCCCGTCGCGCAGCCACTGGACCACGGCTCCGCCGATGAAGACGCTGCCTTCGAGCGCGTAGCGCCGCCCGCCACGATCCCAGGCGACCGTGGACAGCAGCCGGCTGCGCGAGCGCAGCGGCTGCGTCCCGGTATTCATCAGCATGAAGCAGCCGGTGCCGTAGGTGTTCTTGGCCATGCCGGGACGAAAGCAGGTCTGGCCGAAAAGCGCGGCCTGCTGGTCGCCGGCGATACCGGCGAGTGGCACGTCGTGGCCCTCGATCGTGGCCATGAGGCCCGCGTCGAAGGAGGACGGCAGCACGCGCGGCAGGCAGGCTGAGGGCACGCCGATCAGCTCGAGCATGTCCTCGTCCCATTCACCTTTGTGGAGGTTGAGGAGCAGCGTACGGCTGGCATTGGTGACATCGGTGACGTGCTCGCGCCCGCCGGTCAGCTTCCACGCCAGCCAGCTGTCGATCGTTCCGAAGCACAGTTCGCCGCGCTCGGCCCGCGTGCGGGCGCCGGGCAGGTGATCGAGCAGCCAGGCGAGCTTGGTGCCGGAGAAATACGGGTCGAGCAGCAGGCCGGTGCGCGCCACGACCACCTCCTCGTAACCCGCGGCACGCAGCTCGTCGCAGCGCTCCGCCGTGCGCCGGTCCTGCCACACGATCGCCGGAGCGACCGGGTGCCCCGTGGTCCGGTCCCACAGCACGACGGTCTCGCGCTGATTGGTGATCCCCACCGCCGCGATGTCGCGCGGCGAAACCTCGGCGCGCGCCAGCACTTCCGCGATGGTGACTGCCTGCGCGACCCATATCTCGTTGGCGTCGTGTTCCACCCAGCCGGGCTGCGGGAAGAACTGCGTGAACTCGCGCTGCGCGAGCGCGACGATGTTCCCGGCCCGGTCGAACAGGATCGAGCGCGAGCTCGTGGTGCCCTGGTCCAGTGCGAGGACGTAGCGCGACATGGTCACTTCCCCCCTTGCGAATCCCTCCGAGGCTAACCCCGCGCGCGTCGTTCGACCAGCCAGGCTTCGAGGATCGCTGCGGCGTCCGGCCCGAGGTGCAGGCCGAGCTTGCTGCGCCGCCAGAGGATGTCCTCGGCGGTCCGGGCCCATTCCTCGCGGACGAGGTAGTCGACTTCCGCTGCCTGCAGGCCGGGAAGAACCTCCTGGCCGAGGTCCGCGACGCTGGACGCCTCGCGGATAATGCGCTCGATGCGCGAACCGTAGGCGCGGGCGAGACGCAGGCGCAGCGCGGGCGGCAGCCATGGCCAGCGCTCGCCCACCGCCGCAAGGAAGCGCTCGAAGTCCGCACCCGGCAGGTCGCCGCCCGGCAGCGGCACGCCGGCCGTCCACCGGCCACCCTTTGCGCCAAGTTTCGGCGCGAGGCGGTCCACGGCCTCCTCGGCCAGCACGCGGAAGGTCGTGAGCTTGCCGCCGAAGATCGACAGCGCCGGCGCGCCCTCCTCGTCGAGCTCCAGCACATAGTCGCGGGTCACGCTGGAAGGATCTTCGGACTCGTCCTCGAGCAGCGGTCGCAGCCCCGAGTAGGTCCAGACGACGTCGGCCGGGGTAATGGCCAGGCGGAAGTAGCGGTTCGCCATCGTGCAGAGGTAGCCCACCTCGCCTGCGTCGATGCTCGGCGCCGCCGGCGCTTCGCCGAACTCGACGTCGGTCGTCCCGACGAGCGTGAAATCATGCTCGTAGGGCAGCGCGAACACGATGCGCCGGTCCGGCGCCTGGAAGATGTAGGCGTAGTCGTGGTCGAACAGCCGGCGCACCACGATGTGGCTGCCCTTGACGAGCCGCACGCCGTTACGGCTGCGCAGCGGCGAGCGGTCGCGCACGAACTCGGCCGCCCATGGGCCCGCGGCATTGACGAGCGAGCGCGCCGCGACCTCTTGGCGGCCCTCCGGACCTGCGAGCACCGCGCGCCAGGCGCCGTCCTCCCGGCGCACGGCCTCGCAGCGCGTTCGGGTGAGGACTGTCGCGCCGCGCTCGCGCGCATCCAGCGCATTGAGCAGCACGAGGCGCGCGTCGTCCACCCAGCCGTCCGAATACTCGAAGCCCCGGCGGAACCGGGCGTCGAGGGCCGCGCCGGCGGGATGGGCGCGCAGGTCCACGGCCCGCGAGCCCGGCAGGCGGCGACGGCGCGCCAGGTGGTCGTAGAGAAACAGGCCCGCGCGGATCATCCAGGCCGGGCGCAGGTGTGCGTCGTGGGGCATCACGAAGCGCATGGGCCACATGATGTGAGGCGCCGCCGCGATCAGCCGCTCGCGTTCGGCGAGCGACTTGCGGACCAGACCGAACTCGAAGTACTCGAGGTAGCGCAGGCCGCCGTGGATCAGCTTGGTGCTCGAGGATGACGTGTGCGCAGCGAGGTCGTCCTGCTCCACCAGCAGCACCGACAGGCCGCGCCCGGCGGCGTCGCGCGCAATGCCGGCCCCGTTGATCCCGCCGCCGACCACGAGCAGGTCGTAACTCCCCGGCACGTACTCCAGCGCATCAGTCATGGACCCGAGCATCCAGCGTCCGCAGGAAGCCTGGCAGGGCTGCTGCCGGCCCACGGGACGCGCAAGCGCTCATCCGGCGAGTTGCGCAGCGACCGCCCGCGCGGTCACGTCGCTCACGCGCACGTTTGACTCGACGGTGACCCCGGCGATGTGGGGCGTCAGCAGAAGGTTCGGCACGCCGGCGAGCAGCCGCCCGGCCTCGGCATCGACGGGCTCGCGCTCGAAGACGTCCAGTGCCGCGCCGCCGAGACGACCGCTGCGCAGCGCCTGGACGAGGGCCGGCTCGTCCACCACCCCGCCGCGCGCCGCGTTCACGAGGATGGCGTCGGGCTTCATCCGCGCGAGCGCGTCTGCATTCAACAGGCGCTGCGTCTCGGGCGTGAGCGGCACGTGCAGGCTCACCACGTCGCTAGAGGCGAGCAGTTCATCCAGCGCCATGCGGCGTGCGCCCGCCCAGGCGGCGTGGTCCGCCGGCAGGTAGGGGTCGCAGCCCGCGACCGTCATGCCGAGCGCGCGGGCGCGCGTCGCGGTCTCGCGCGCGATGGCGCCGAATCCCACGAGGCCGAGCTGCTTGCCGGCGAGCTCGCGGCCCATGAGCCGCTGGCGCGGCCACTCCCCCGCCGCCACCGCGCCGCTCGCGAACCACGCGCCGCGCAGCAGGACAAGCGCCGCCGTGATGACGTACTCGGCAACCGAGAGGTCGTTGGCGCCCGTGGCCGGATGCACCGCGATGCCGCGGGCGCGGCAAGCCTCGACGTCGATGTTGTCCAGTCCCACGCCCAGGCGCCCCACGACCGCAAGGCGCGGTGCCGCGGCGAGCAGGGCGCCGCGAACCTGGGTGCGGTTGCGCACGATCAGGCCACGCGCGCCAGCGACGGCAGCGAGCAGCGCCTCCGGCGCATCCACCAGCTGCGGGTCGTACAGGACGTCGAACGCCGCGAGATGATCGCGGATCGCGGCCTCGTCCATGAACTCGGTGATGACGATGTCGGCCATGGCAGTACCTCGGGTGGAGCCCGGCGGGCGCGCTTCCTCAGGCGGGCGGCAGCAGCGCGCGGATCTCGTCGTGGAGCGGGCGTGGAATCGACAGGCCTTCGCGCGTCGCGCGCTCGCGCGCAGCCAGACGTCGCTGGCCCGGCAGCCGAGCGTCCGGCTCCGCCGCGACGGCGTCGAGCAGCACCTGCATGCGCCCGGCGTACGCGCCGCCCGACAGCGGCCCCGGGTCGAGCGCGATGAACACCTGCCCCATGTCGGGCGCCCCGCCGCGATCGTCGAAGAACGAGCTCGCTTCCCAGCCCCACGACGAGCCGGTCACGGCGGCCGCGAGGATCTCGATCATCAGCGCCAGCGCGCCGCCCTTCGCGCCACCGATGGGCGACAGCGTGCCGGCCAGCGCCGCAGCCGGATCCGTCGTCGGCCGGCCCTCGGCGTCCACTGCCCAACCCTCCGGGATGGGCTTGCCCGCCTTCTGCGCAGCGACGATCTTGCCGCGCGCGGCCACGGACAGGGCCAGGTCGATCACGAGCGGCGCGCCGCCGGCCGGCAGCGGCGCGGCAAACGCGAGCGGGTTGGTGCCGAGCATGGGCCGGCGGCCGCCCCAGAACGCCATCGCCTTCGGAGTGTTGCCCAGCACGAGGCCGACCAGGCCTGCCGTGGCGAGCCGCTCGGCGTGCGCGCCGGCCTGGCCGAAGTGATGAGAACGGTGCAGCACGGCCACCGCGATGCCCGACTCGCGCACGAGCGGGACGAGTTCAGCGAACGCCGCGTCGATGGCCGGGTACGCGAAGCCGTGCCCCGCGTCGACCCGCAGCGCCGCTGCCCCGGCCCGCTCGATCCTCGGCACCGCCCGGCCGTCCACCTTGCCGCAGCGCGCGTGCAGCGCGTAGGAGGCGACCCGGGACAGCCCGTGCCCGGCCTGCCCGTCCGCCTCCGCGGCAACCAAGGCGCACGCGGTGGCGCGGGCATTCGCAGCGGAAGCCCCGCTAGCCTCGAGCGCGGCCGCGGCGAGGTCCTCGGCCTCGGCGAGTCGCAGCGTGACCATGTCCGCCATGACCGCCGCCGTCAGGCGCTGCGGTAGAGCTTGGTCATCACGAACTCGCGGTGGCCCAGCGCCTCGGCGGCCGTCAGGCGGCCGTTCGCGGTGCGCACGATCATGTCGATCAGCGCGTCGCCGGCCTGGTCGATGGTCATCTCGCGCCGGACGACGCCGGAAACGTCCACGTCCACGTGCTCGGACATGAGCCGCACCGTGCGCGGGTTACCGGTGACCTTGATGACGGGCATGATCGGGTTGCCGATGACGTTGCCCTGCCCGGTCGGGAAGATGTGCACCACGTAGCCCGCCGCCGCCTGCAGCGTGCAGCACTCGGCTGCGGCGGAAGAAGTGTCCATGAAATAGAGGCCCGGGCCGCGGGCCGGCGCCTCGGCCGGCTCCAGCACGTCGATGAACTTCACCTTCTTGCCGATCTTCTCGAGGTTGCCCAGCGCCTTCTCCTCGATGGTCGTCAGGCCGCCCGCGATGTTGCCCTTGGTGGGCTGGCTGTCGGAAAGATCCGAGGTCTTGTGCGCCTCGATGACGTCGTCCTGGTAGGCCTGCCAGGTCTTCATGAACTTCTCGCGCACCTCGGGCGTCGCCGCGCGCGCGGCGGCGAGGTGCTCGGCGCCGGTGAGCTCGGAGGTCTCGCCAAAGCAGCCGTACAGGCCCGCCGGGACCAGCTTGTCGTACATATTGCCGACGGTCGGGCAGGACGCGAGGCCGGTCGTCGTGTCCGACTCGCCGCACTTGGCGGCGACCCAGAGTTCCGCGAGGTCGCACTCCACGCGGACCTGCTCCGAGGCCCAGTGCACGAACTCCTTCGCCTTGCGCGAGGCGGCCGCGACGGTCGCGATGTCGCCATTGCCCTCGATCCAGAAGCCCGCCACCGGCTTGCCGGTCGCGGCGATGCCGTCCACGATCTTCTGCGTCCAGCCCGGCTCGATGCCGATGACGATGCACGCCGCGACGTTCGGATTCGCGCCGGTGCCGATCATGGTGCGGAAGTGCAGCTCGAGGTCCTCGCCGAACTGCAGCCGGCCGTAGGCGTGCGGCAGCGCGATGGTGCCCTGGATGTGGGCGGCGACGGCCTCGCAGGCCGCGTTCGAGATGTCGTCGACCGGGAGGATCGCGACGTAGTTGCGCACGCCCACGCGGCCGTTCTCCCGCCGGTAGGCCCAGATCTTCCTGCTGGTGCTCATGTCTGCGAGTGCTCCTGGCCTTACCAGCGCTTGGTCTTGAGGTTGTGGACGTGGACGTGCTCGCCCTTCCTGACCGGCGCGACGATGCGCCCGATGTCCTGGCCGTACTTGACGACGGTGTCGCCGACCGCGAGGTCCCTGAGCGCCACCTTGTGGCCGATGGGCACGTCCATCGCGACGGCCATGCGGAAGTCGCTGTTGTCGTGGGTGACCACGCACAGCATGTCGGTGCCTGCCGCCAGGCCCTCGACCACCACGACCCCGACGTTGTCGGCCGGATCGTGCACCAGAAGATGCGGGACGCTCACGCTTGCCTCCTGCGGGTCACACGTAACTCTTATATAAGATACTATACAGCAGATGCTAGACGGCCGCGCAACCCTCCGCGTACCATTTCCCATCGCCTCGGAGGCTTGCGCAGGCAGCCCGGAAATGGACGAATCGCCGCACTACCGCCCACTGTACCGGCAGGTCTACGACTTCCTCGTCCGGCAGATCGCCGAGGGCGCCTGGCGGCCGGCCGAGGCCCTGCCGAGCGAGCAGGCGCTGGCCGACAAGCTCCGCGTCAGCCAGGGAACCGTGCGCAAGGCGCTCGACGCGCTCGCGGTCGAGAAGCTCATCGAGCGCCGCCAGGGCAAGGGCACCTACGTCGCCGAGCACACCCAGGAGCGCGCGCTGTTCCGCTTCTTCCGCCTGGCCGAGCCCGGCGGCGAGCGCGCGACCCCGACGAGCGCCGACGAGGCGGTAAAGCGCCGCCCGGCCCGCGCGCCCGAGATGCAGAAGCTGCACCTCGAGCGCGGCGAGCAGGTGGTGGAGATCTCGCGGACGCGTCTCGTGGGCGGCAAACCGGTCGTGCTCGAGCGCATCGTACTGCCGCTGCGGCACTTCCCGGACATCGACCGGAAGCGGCCCCTCCCGAACACGCTCTACGCCATGTTCCAGCAGGAGTACGGCGTGAACATCGTCAGCGCCGAGGAGGAGCTGCGCGCCGACGTCGTGCGGCGCGAGGACGCGCGCCGTCTGCCGCTCGCGGTCGGCGCGCCGCTGCTCAACATCGAGCGGATCGCGATCGCGCTCGACGGCAGCCGTGTCGAGTGGCGCGTCAGCCGCTGCGACACGACGCACCTCGTCTACGCCGTCACCCTGTCCTGACAAGCGCCGCGCGCCGACTCGGCCTCCCATGGCAACGGTCCTCTGTGTCGGCCACGCGGTGCAGGACTTCGTGTTCACCGTGCCCGAGCTCCCGTCCCGCGCCGAGAAGCACCGCGCCACGGCCTTCGCCAGCGTGGGCGGCGGCCCGGCGGCGACCGCGGCCGTCGCGATCGCGAGGCTCGGCGGCCACGCGCTGCTCGCCGCGCGCGTGGGCGCAGACCCGATCGCGGACCTGATCGAGGCCGAGCTCGCCGGCTACGGGGTGGACTGCCGCCATCTGCGCCGCTTTCCCGGCTGCGCCTCGTCGCTGTCCGCCGTCTTCGTGGACGCGCGCGGCGAGAGGATGATCGTCAATCACCTCGACCCGGCCATCCCGACCCCGGCCGACTGGCTGCCGGATCCAGCCGCCACCGGCTGCCAGGCGGTGCTCGCCGACACACGCTGGCCGGAAGGCGCACTGGCAGCCCTGCAGGCGGCTCGCGCGGCTGGCCTGCCCGGCGTGCTCGACGCGGATCGCCCGATCCCCCCGGACGGCGCCGTACTCGCGGCAGCGACCCACGTAGCGTTCTCGCACGAGGCGCTGGCCGAATACACGGGCGAGCACGATCCCGTGCGAGCACTGACAGCGGCAGCAGCCGGGCTCGATGCCTGGTGCTGCGTCACCGTGGGCGCCGATGGCGTGCACGTCATGCAGGCTGGCCGTCACGAACACATCCCGGGCCATCGCGTTCCGGTGGTGGATACGCTCGGGGCCGGCGACGTCTGGCACGGCGCCTTCGCGCTCGCCCTCGCCGAGGGGCGTCCCGAGGCAACCGCGGTGCGCTTCGCCTCGGCCGCGGCCGCGCTCAAGGTTCAGCGACCCGGCGGCCGCGCCGGCGCACCGACGCGGGTCGAGCTCGATCAGTTCATGTCGTCCACACCGGGGTAGGCAGCATGCAGCTCTCAGCAGGCAAGTACCGGGGCATGCGCCGCCTCGTCGACGGGCAGGGCCGGTTCAAGATGACCGCGGTAGACCAGCGTCCGCCGATCAAGAACCTGATCCGCGAGCGCCGCGGCACGGCGACCGCGCCGTGGGAAGACGTGGCCGGCTTCAAGGAGCTGCTCATCCGCGAGCTGCAGGGCGAGTCCTCCGCCATGCTGCTCGACCCCCACTACGCCTACCCGCGCGGCCTGACGATGCTCGACGCCTCGCTCGGCATGATCCTCACGCTCGAAGACTCGCTGTTCACCGAGACGCCGGGCGGCCGGCTGTCGGCGGAGATCGACGACTGGTCCGTGGAGAAGATCAAGCGCGCTGGCGGGGATGCGGTGAAGGCGCTCACCTGGTACCGACCCGACGCGGACCCGGCCGTGTGCCGCGCGCAGCAGGATTTCACGGCCCGCGTCGGCGACGCCTGCCGCCGCTACGACCTGCCCTTCGTGTTCGAACTGCTGGTCTATCCGCTCGCCCGCGATGCCGAGCAGACGAGCGAGTACGTCGAGATGAAGACCAAGCAGCCAGGGCTCGTGCTCGAGAGCGTGCGCGCCTTCGCCGCACCACGCTTCGGAGTGGATCTGTTCAAGCTCGAGAGCCCCGTGCCGGCCGGCGACCTGCCTGCGCCCGGGGCGCCCGGCTCGGACGACGTGCAGCGGCTGTTCGACGAGCTCGGGCAGGCTGCGGGCCGGCCGTGGGTGATGCTCTCGGCCGGCGCCGGCATGGACGAGTTCCGCCGCGTGCTCCACTACGCCTACCGTGCCGGCGCCTCCGGCTACCTCGCGGGACGTGCGATCTGGCTGGAGGCCTTCCAGCGTTTTCCCGACTGGAGCGCCATCGAGGCCGGGCTGCGCGGCCGCGCGCTGCCCTACATGCGCGAACTCAACGCATTCACCGATGCCGCGGCCACGCCGTGGCACCTCCACCCCTGCTACGGCGAGGCCGGCCCGCGCGTGCTGCCGGCCGATGCAAGCTTCCGGCACGCCTACCCTGGATTCGGAGCCTGACATGGCACTCACCTATGGCGTCGCGGCACTGGCCCGGCCCACCTTCGATGTCCCGTTTGCCGAGGAGATGAAGGAGCGCGCCTTCGCGGCGCTCGACGCGGCGGGCATCCGCACGGTCGGTCCGCGGGAGCTCCTGTTCGACCGCGCCGCCGCCGAGCAGGCGCTGGCCACGATCGCGGCCGCCGGCCCGATCGACCTGATGCTGATCCTGCAAGTCACGTTCACCGACGCGACCATGACGGTGGAGATCGCGCGTGGCTCGAGGGTGCCGCTCGCGGTGTGGGCGGTGCCGGAGCCGCGCGCGGGCGGTCGCCTGCGGCTGAACGCCTACTGCGGCCTCAACCTCGCGGGCCACGCCCTTGGCCGCGCCGGCGTGGCGCACGGCTGGCTGTACGCCGATCCCGGCGAAGCCGGTCTCGCCGAGCACCTCGTCGCGCTCG
>JBBINN010000054.1:0-8379 GCA_037443885.1 Gammaproteobacteria bacterium
CACGTGCCGCGGCCCGGGCGGCGCGTCCTCGAAGCCCTCGCCGTCGGGCACGCCGCCCTCGACTTTCGGCCCGATGACGCCGGGCAGCGCTTCGTCACCGAGTTCGTAGGGCTTCACCCAGGTGTCGGGCGGCACCGGATCGGTAGTGGGCGTATCCACCAGGATCGGCACCGGCCTCGTCTGCTGCGGACGCTTGATCGGCTCGTCCGGTGGCGGCAGCATCGTGTCGGGCGCAGGCGGGCGCTCAGGCTGAACGTCCGGAAGCTTCGGCGGCGGCAACTTCTCCAGCCTCACCTCGAAAATCGGCGGCGGGGCCTCGATCGCGGAAACTTCGGGTTTCTCGATGAACAGCCGCCCGATGCCGGCGGCATGCAGTGCGGAGACGACCACCAACACGCTCGCGGCGCCCCAGGTCAGGCGCTCGTCGTAGACGTAGCGGTCGATTCTCATGGCTGCCCCGGACCGCTGTCGGTCTCCCTGATGGCCGGGAACAGCCCGATTCTATCGCCTGGGGAAGCCCTTGGCGCCCCGGAAAAGCGAGCGAAAATACCCAGAGGATCAGGGAATTGCCGCAAGTGCCGGCGGGTTAGTATCGGCGCGGGCACGAAGGAGTCCAGGTGGCAGGCATCCAGCGAGACATCGGCGTCCACGTATTCCTCGGCAAGGGCGGCGTCGGCAAGACGACCTGCTCGGCCGCGACCGCGCTGCGCCTCGCCGAGCGCGGCGAGCCGAGCCTCGCGATCTCGACCGACCCTACGCCCTCGCTGTCGCACATCTTCGAGATCACGGGCGAGCACCGCGAGCGCGAGATCCGGCCCGGCCTGTTCGTCACGGAGTTCGGTCTTGCGGACGTGCGGGAGATGTGGGACGAGCAGTTCGGTCGCGAGGTCTACGCGGTGTTCTCGACCTTCGTCGACATCGACTACCGGACCTTCGTGGACTACACCACTTCGATCCTGCCCGGCCTGAACGAGGAGTTCATGGTGGACTACATCCGCCGGCTGGCCCTCGAGGAGCGCTTCCGGCACGTCGTGTGGGATACCGCGCCGCTTGGCCAGACGCTGGCGCTGCTCGGCATGCCCCAGCTGCTCGCCGGCCACCTGCGCATGGCGCCGCGCATCTACTCGAAGCTCAGGACCACCGGCGAGCAGCGGCAGTCCGTCATGGCGGTGATCGAGGGCTGGCAGCAACTCGCCGCCGATTGCATGGATTTCCTGCGCCAGCGCGTGCGCCTTTCGCTGGTGACCATACCCGAGGCGCTGTCCGTGCTGCAGGTGGACGGCGTGATGGAGGAACTCGACCGCCACGGCCTCGCGGTGAACCGGCTGATCGTGAACAACGTGGTCCAGGTGACCGACTCGCCTTTCCTCGCGGAAAAGGCTGCCGGCCAACAGCCGCACCTCGCGCGACTGCGCGAGCGCTACCCGGCCATCCCCCTCGTCGAGGTCCCGCTGTTCCCGCGCGAGATCCGCGGCATGGAGCGGTTGCGTGCGGTCGGCCAGCGGCTCATGGGGTAGCCTCGCGCGCAGCGATCGTCAGCGGACCTCGGTATTCCCGGGGTCGGCGGCCGGGCGCTCCTCCTTGCGCCCCTGCACCGCGTAGTACACGAGGTAGGCAAGCCCCACGGCGACCGGGATCAGCCCGAGCTTCTCCGCCCCGTCGCCCGCCAGTGCGTCGAGCGCGATATAGACGGCCGCGCCCGTGAACGACCACACCAGGCCCTTCAGCAGGAAGCGCGGGCGGCGCATGTCCATCTCGGGCGGATCCGGCGGAAGGTCGATACCCTTCTCCAGCGCGGCCATCCTTTCCTTGTGGCGCAGGTCCGTGCGTTGCAGGAGCTGCCGGTGCCGCGACACGATGCCGACGATGGCGGCGCTGATGCCTAGGACAATGCCGCTGAGCGGAATCAGGACGGCGATGATTTCGGGCCCCATGTCACTCTCCCTTGCAAATGGCGTTCATGACGTTGTCTCGACCGGCGCAGGTCAGCCGGCTCCAAGCAAGGTCAGGATCCTGCCCAGCACGGGGAGATCGCCCTGCAGCAGCCGGCCGGCCAGGAATCCCACCGCCGCCGCGATCGCCGTCTCGGCGGTCGAATTTCCATCGGGCAGCCAGCGAAGTAACCTGTCCATGGCCTTGATACGCGCCACCCGGCCAGGCGGTTTCACCTGCCCCGCCGCCTTCGATGGCGGCCGGATGAAACCCGCGCGCCCCGCCGCGCGTATCAAGGACGGCAACGCGCGGAGCGACCTTGGACGAGGCGATCATCCAGCTGATCCGGGCCGGCCGGCCCGACGAGGCGCTCGCGCAGCTGGTGCCGGCCTATCGGCGCCGGGTCTTCGGGCTTGCCTACGGGATCCTGGTAGATCGCGCGGCCGCCGATGACGTCGCCCAGGAGGTGTTCGTGAAGCTCTGGCAGAACATGGGCGGCTACGACGGCTCCGCGCGGCTGTCCACCTGGATCTACGCGATCACCCGCAACACCGCCATCAGCGCCCTGCGCAGGCGCCGCCGGCTCGTGTCCCTGTCCGAGCCCGACGTCTCGGCTGTCGTCGATGGCATCGAGTCGCGCGAGACCACGGACGACGGCGGCGAACCGCAGCTGTGGCGTCACGTCGACGCCCTGCCCGACAGGCAGCGCCAGGTCGTCGTACTCTTCTACCAGGACGACCGCTCGGTCGAGGAAGTGGCCGACATGCTCGGGATGCCCGTCAACACCGTCAAGACCCACCTCCACCGCGCCCGCGCGAGGCTTGCCTCGGCGCTCGGCGCAGCGAATGAGACTGCCGCATGAACAGCGAGGAAAACGAAGCCATGCGCGCACTGGATGCCCGCCTGCGACAGGCGCTGTCGGGACTGGATGCGCCGGAAGGATTCGAGGACAGGCTGCAGGCGCGCCTCCCGGCCGTGGCCGCGGCGCGCACGGCTCCCGATGCGGCAGCTCTACGCGAGAAGCTGGAGCGCGAGCACGAGCGCCGCCGCGCGGCCGCGGATCGGGCCGCGCTGGTCGACGGTGCCGCAATCACCGTCGCCGGCATCGGCAGCCTCCTCGCCGCGTGGCGCTTCGCACCGGAACTCGCCCGGCTCTACGCCACGGCGGAACAGGCCGCCGGTTCGACTGCCATCGGCTTCGCCACGCTCGCGCTGGTGGGTGCAGCACTGTGGGCCATGCTGCGCTCCTTCGACGTCAGCCTCGCGACGCTGGCCGCCGGCCGCCCATGGAACGCTTCGACGTCCTGATCATCGGTGCCGGCCTGTCCGGGATCGATGCCGCCTGGCACCTGCAGCGGCGCTGTCCCGGCAAGCGCTACGCGATCCTCGAGGCGCGCGAGGCCATCGGCGGAACCTGGGACCTGTTCCGCTATCCCGGCGTGCGGTCGGATTCCGACATGTTCACCATGGGCTACTCGCACCGGCCCTGGCGGGAGCCGGTTGCCCTCGGCGACGGCCGTGCAATCCGCGAGTACATCGTCGACACGGCTCGCGACGCCGGCATCGACCGCCACATCCGCTACGGTCACCGGGTCTTGCGCGCCAGCTGGTCGTCGACGGATACCGAGTGGGCCATCGAGGCTGAAGTCGCCGGCGACGCGCCGGGGCGGCTCGTGCAGGTAGCTGCCCGCTTCCTCATCTGGTGCAGTGGCTACTATCGCTACTCGGCTGGCTACACGCCCCCGCTCGAGGGAGTCGAGCGCTTCAAGGGCGCGATCATTCACCCACAGCACTGGCCGGAGCGGCTCGACTGCCGCGGCAAGCGCATAGTCGTGATCGGCAGCGGCGCGACAGCCGTCACGCTGGTGCCCGCCCTGGCGAAGGATGCCGGCCATGTGACCATGCTGCAGCGCTCGCCGAGCTACTACGTCTCGCTGCCGAACCGGGACATGATGGCGGACCTGTTGCGCCAAGCGCTACCCGAGCGGGTGGCGTACCGGCTCGTGCGCCTGAAGAACAGCGGCCTGTCGTGGTTGCTCTACCGGGCGTGCCGGCAGTTCCCTCAGCTGATGCGACGGCTTCTGATCGGCAAGGTGCAAGGGATCCTTGGCCCGGACTACGACGTCGCCACGCACTTCAGCCCGGCCTATGAGCCCTGGGAACAACGCCTGTGCGTCGTGCCGGGCGGCGACCTGTTCGAGGCCATCAAGAGCGGGCGCGCGTCGGTCGTCACGGACCGCATCGCCAGCTTCACGGAGAGCGGAGTCCGGCTCGACTCGGGCATAGAGATCGAAGCCGACATCGTCGTCACGGCCACGGGGCTCACGCTCGAGCCCCTTGGTGGCGCCCGGCTCAGCGTGGACGGCAGCGAGGTCGAGCTCTCGCGCCTGCTCACCTACAAGGGCGTGCTGTTCGGTGACGTGCCGAACCTCGCCTCGATCTTCGGCTACCTGAATGCGTCGTGGACGCTGCGCGCAGACCTGCTCTGCGCTTACCTGTGCCGCCTGTTGCGGTACATGGATCGCCACGGCTTTGCGACCGTCACGCCGAGGAACCGCGATACCGCGATGACGAAGCGCCCCTTGGTCGAGGGCTTCTCCTCCGGCTACCTCCTGCGCTCGCTCGACGCGCTGCCGAAACAGGGCTCGCGGCCGCCGTGGCAGGCCCCGCAGAACTACCCGCTCGACTGGGCGAGCCTGCGGCTGCGGCCTATCGCCGACGAGGCGCTCGAGTTCGGCCGCGCCTGACGAACTCGCCGCATGAGGGGATAATCCCGGCAACGTCGTCGCCGGGGATGTGCCCGGTCAGTGAATCACGAACGCCTGCCGACTTCCGGCCACGCGTTGAACGTCGCGGAGCGCGGGTGGGCGCCGGGGCAGGACTGAGGCTGTGGCGAGGCAGGCCAACCACTGGTTTTCTGCTCAGGGCTGGACCGCGATGTGCGCGTATGGACACCATTGGGCCCGGGGTGATTTATGCCCATGACTCGAGATGCGACCCGCTCGACTGCTGACTGACCGGAGTAGCCCATGAACCTCTCGCTCCTGCTCTGGGGCATTCCACAGGCCATGCGCGCCGCCGCGCGCCTCTATCCCGAATATGCCGCCCGCCTGCAGGAGCGGAACCTCGTCGCACAGTTCCGGCTGCGCGACCGCCCGGAGGGCCGCTGGGTCCAGCTCGACGGCGGCAGGGTCCGCACAGGCAAGGGCCTGCACGCGAAGCCCGACCTGGTGATCCACTTCAAGAGCCGCGCCGTGGCGGAGGAGTTCCTGACGCCTCCCTTCGACCTGCTCACGCGCGTGGACGCGGCCAAGAACTTCAAGGTCGGGCTCGATGGCCCGGACGAGCTCGCGGTCTGGTTCATGCAGACGCTGGCGCGGCTCGAGAGCGTGACCTGGAAGGCCGGCACCGACTTGGGCAACGGCGTCACGCGCTACACCAACGGTACCAACAGCGGGCCGATCTTCGTCTACGTGAAGGACGGCAGGATCCTGCGCACGACGCCGATCGATTTCGACGCGGAGGATGCGCCCTCGTGGGAGATCACGGCGCGCGACAGGACGTTCAAGCCGTCGCGACGTACGACCGTGGCCACCCACGGCCTGTGCCTCAAGTCGATGGTGTACTCGAGGAACCGCATCCTGCACCCGCTGAAGCGCGTCGACTTCGATCCCGACGGCGAGCGCAACATCGCGAACCGCGGCAAGTCGAAGTTCGTGCGGATCAGCTGGGACGAGGCCACCGACCTCATCGCCACCGAGATCAGGCGCGCCAAGGCTGTCGGCCCGGGCGCCATCTGCGTGGCGAACGGCTCGCACCACCAGTGGGGCAACCTGGGCCACTACCTGAGCGCCTTCAACCGCTTCTGGAACCTCATCGGCGTCACCAAACTCGTGCACACGCCGGACAGCTGGGAAGGCTGGTTCTGGGGCGCCATGCACCACTGGGGCAACAGCCTCAGGCTCGGCTGCCCGGAGTTCTACGGCACCGTCGAGGACTGCCTGAAGGAAGCGGAGATGATCGTGTTCTGGTCGAGCGACCCGGACGCGACCTACGGCTACGACGGCACCGAGCGCCGCGAGTGGGCGAAGCAGCTCGGCATCCGGATGGTGCACATCGACCCCTACCTGAACCACACCGCCGCCCACCTCGGCGGCAAGTGGATCTCGCCGAAGCCCGGCACGGACACGGCGCTCGCGCAGGCGCTGTGCCACGTGTGGATCACCGAGGGCCTGTACGACAAGGAGTTCGTCGAGAAGAGGACCACGGGCTTCGACGAGTGGAGGGCCCATATCCTCGGCGAGAGCGACCGGATTCCCAAGACGCCGGAGTGGCAGGAGCGCGAAACCGGCGTACCGGCCCGCGACGTGCGTGCGCTGGCCCGCGAGTGGGGCACGAAGAAGACCTACCTCGGCGCCGGCGGCTGGGGTGTCGGCCTCGGCGGCGCGGGCCGCAGCCCGACGGGCACGCAGTGGGCGCGGATGATGGCCATCCTCGGCGCCATGCAGGGTTACGGCCGGCCGGGCTCCAACTTCGGCAACCTTCAGTTCGGCGCGCCGCTCGACTTCAGTTTCTACTTCCCCGGTTACGCGGAGGGCAGCTTCTCGGGCGAGCTGCAGTTCAGCGCCAACTCGGCCAACAACTACCAGCGCATGCCGCACATCGTGACGATGAGCTCGGTGCGCCAGGCGATCCCGCGGATGTGGTTTCCGGAGGCGATCACCCAGGGCAAGGCGATGGGTTACCTCACCGACGTCGCCTCGGTGCAGGGCCAGTTCTTCCCGTTCTTCTACCCCTCGCCCGGCCATGTTCGGGTGGAGATGCTCTACAAGTACGGCAGCTCTTCGCTCGGCACCCAGGTCGGGTCGAACCGCTGGATCCAGGCCTACCAGCACGAGAGCCTGAAGTTCGTCGTCAACCAGTCGGTCTGGTGGGAAGGCGAGACGCCCTTCGCGGACATCATCCTGCCCGCCTGCACCGTGTTCGAGCGCTGGGACATCGGCGAGTGGTACAACGTCGGCGCGGGGTATGTGCACCACATGTACTCGATGAACAACCACCGCGTGATCGCCCTGCAGCACAAGGCCATCGAGCCCCTCGGCGAGTCGAAGTCCGACTACGACATCTTCCTGTCGATCGCAGGGAAGCTCGACATGGGCGCGCTCTACTCCGAGGGCGGCACCTCGGAGTACGACTGGTGCAAGCGCGTGTTCGACTCCTCCGACATGGCGAAGCACATCACCTGGCGGCAGTTCCTCAGGAAGGGCTACTTCGTGGTGCCGCCCGATCCGGAGTCCGCGCGCGCTCCCACGGCCAACCGCTGGTTCTACGAAGGCCGCCGTAAGGACACGCCCGAACCCTACCCGCTGCCGTCCGACTACGTCAGCGGCTTCGGCGAGGGCCTGCAGACGCCCTCCGGCAAATTCGAGTTCGTCGCCTCGACGCTCAAGCGCATCGACGACCCCGATCGGCCGCCGCTCAACCAGTACATGCCCGTGTATGAGGACGGCAGGCGCGAGCTGGAACTCGCGGAATTCCCGCTCCAGCTGCTGTCGCCGCACTCGCGCTATCCCTTCCACCTCATGGGCGACGACGAGGGCTGCAGCGTGCGCGACATCCGCGAGCATCGCGTCTTCAAGGATGGGCACTATTACCTGGTCGCCCGCATCAGCCGCGCGGATGCCGAGGCGCGCGGGATCCGTGACGACGACCTGATCCGGCTGTGGAACCGCCGCGGCTCGGTCGTCTGCGCCGCGCAGGTCACGGACCGGCTGCGCCCGGGCGTCGTATCCGCCTCGACCGCCTCGGCCGAATACCGTCCGGCGGGCGAGCCCGGCCGCTCCACCGACCTCGGCGGCTGCATCAACATGCTGAACCCGAGCAAGGCGATCGCGCGCAAGACGCACGGCATCCGGCCCAACACCACGCTGATCCAGGTCGAGAAGTGGACCGGCGTCGACACCTGGACCCCGGCGGAGACTGCCTGATGGCCAGCAAGTGGAACCTCGTCGTCGACGTCGAGAAGTGCGACAACTGCCGCGCCTGCTACATCGCCGTGAAGGACGAGTACTGCGGCAACGACTTCCCCGGCTACTCGGCCGCGCAGCCCGCGCTCGGCCACCACTGGCTCGACATCCGGCGCAAGGAGCGCGGGAGCTATCCGCTCGTCGAGGCGCGTTTCATGCCCGTCATGTGCAACCACTGCGACGACGCACCCTGCATGAAGGTCGCAAGGGACGGCGCGGTGCGCAAGCGGCCCGACGGCATCGTCGTCATCGACCCGGAAAAGTCGAAAGGGCAGAGACAGATCGTGGACGCCTGCCCCTACGGCGCGGTCTCCTGGAACGAGGAGCATCAGATCCCGCAGCACTGGACCTTCGACGCGCACCTGCTCGATGCCGGCTGGACGCAGACCCGCGCCGAGCAGGCCTGCCCGACGCGGGCCAT
>JBBINN010000054.1:8397-16942 GCA_037443885.1 Gammaproteobacteria bacterium
AAGGTCGAGGACCAGGAGATGCAGCGCATCGCCGCGGAAGAAGGGCTCGAGGTGCTGCAACCCGGGCTCGGCACGAGGCCACGCGTCTACTACAGGAACCTGCACTTGATGACGAAGTGCTTCGTCGGCGGCACCGTCGTCATGCATGTGGACGGCATCGAGGAGTGCGCGGCCGGTGTCGAGGTCGTGCTGACGAGGGACGGGATCGAGGTAGGACGCGCGACGACGGACAGCTTCGGCGAGTTCAAGATCGACCGGCTCGAGCCCGGCGGCGCCGGCTATCGGCTGCAGGCCACCTCACCGGCCGGCCGCTTCGTGGCCGAGTTCGAACTCGGCGATGACAGCCTCTACCTCGGATTGCTGACGCTCACGCGGGCGTAGCCATCGCACCTGGGTTGCCCGCCTGGCGCAGCACGGCGAGTCGTCCGCCTGGAGTCGGTAATCAGACTTGCGGCTAGGAAGCGGCCAGCGCCCGCGCGCGCTCCAGCAGCGCCTCGTACTGCTGCGGCGTGAGCACCTCGAGCAGCTGCCGGCGCGCGGCGGCGGACTCGATTTCCGCAAGCCGCAGGCGCCAGAGCCCGGTGAGGCCGGCTTGCGCCCGCCGGAGATGTCTCGGCATCGCCGGACTGGTTCCAAAGGCCGAGTCATGGCCGGTGAGGATCAGTCCGCCGCTGGCGATGCTGTAGCTGATGGTCGAGGCAGGACGCGATCCGTTGGCGATCAGCGCATCGAGCACCGCCGCGGCCTTGAGCTGGTCTTCCATCGGGCACCAGTCCGGCAGGCGCACGCGGCTCGCAGCGCGCTGCGCCTCCGAAATGACGCCGCGCGGCTGGTGCCGCAGCGTGCCGGTCCGCCCGTCGACCCGGCGGACGACGGCGGCCGGCACCATGGCGAGATCCAGCAACCGGTCGACACGGTAGGCCGCGACGTCCGGAAAGTTCTGCTGACCGGCCTCGGCCGGCATGAACAGCGCCTCGACCTCGGTTGTCTTCCAGCGCAGCGTCAGCAGCTCGCCGCCCTCCGCCGCCCGCCGTGCGACGACCGCACCTTCGGACAGCGCTGCTTCGAGTTCCTCGGGCAGGAGGTCGGCCGACAGCGTGCCCACCCGGCTGAGCAGCTCCTCCACGGGACTCGCCCCGGCGACGCCCTGGTAGAAGGCGGCCATCGCACCGCTCTGCAGCAGCAGCGCCGCGCCGCGCCCGGCGTAGTAGGACTGCAGCATCCCGGCGTCGATCATGAGCACCTGGTCGTTCAAGCGGCGCCACACCTGCCGGCGGAAGGTCGGCGTGTGCCCGATGACCACCCGGCGACTGCCAAAGGCCGCCAGGAGGCGGGCCAGCCGCTCCTGCTCGATCAGGGGTCCGCAGCCGGCATTGCCGCGATACCACAGGGGGCTGGTCGAGTCGTGGATCAGCGAGCGCTGCAGGCTGACCAGGCCTCGAAGCGTGGCGTCGGACTGCGCCTCCAGCCGACGCGCCAGCTCGTAGAAGTCCGCCGTCGGGTCGACCCGGCCGTTTCGCGTTGCCTGCTCCAGCAGCTGGACGTAGGCGACCAGATCGCCACGCAGCGACCCGTTGATCGTCTCGAGGCTCAGGCGGGTCAGCGCTTCGCTCAGGCCCGCATGCGCGAACAGGGTGTCGTCGATCCGCAGCACCAGCGGCTTGCCGAGGAGCCAGCGCCCGTAGGTGCCGCTCGCCGAGAACGCCTCGCGGTGCGCGAAGAAGCCCGGCGGAAACCGCTCGTCGAAGTCCTCGCGGGTCAGCCGCCGGCCGGCTCGCCCCGCGCGGCGCGCATCGGCGATGTGGCGGGCATAGGCCGTGTTGCGCGCAAGTTCCGTCTCCTCGGCCGCGAAGGCCTTGAACTCGCCAAGCGAGACGTAGCGCAGGTCGCCGACGAGGTTCATCAGCTCGTGGTTGCCGAGCACGACGTGCACCCGGCCGCCCGCCGCCGCCGCCTGCGGCTCGAGCCGCATCAGCAGGTCCATGGCCGCGCGCGACTGGTCGCCGCGGTCGACGATGTCGCCGACGATGACGAGGTGCGTGGTCCCTGCGCTCCAGTCCAGGCGGCTGTCGACGAGCCCGGCGGCGCGCAGCGTCTCGACGAAGGCGTCGTGTGCGCCGTGGATGTCGGAGATCGCGATGACGCGCTCCACGCCGCCGAAATCCCAGGCGACGTCAGCGCCGGCCGGAGCAGCCGCGACCAGCAGGGTCGCGCAGAGGGCGAGCCACCAGGCGCTCAGGCAGCGGATCCCTGCTCGGATGCGTCGCGCCATCGTGGTCTGCAAACCTTCAGCGCTGCGTGACGGCCAGCATGTACTCGGCCGCCGCCTGCACTTCCCGGTCCGTGAGCTCGCTGTCGCCGCCCCGGGCCGGCATGCCCAGGTAGCCCTGCTCGGCGTGCCTGAACAGCACCGCTTGCCACAAGCGCGAGCGGCCCGCCCAGTCCTCGGGCCGGCCCGTCAGCGGCGCACCCTTCGCACCGGTTTCGTGGCAGTCGGCGCACACGCGCTGGTAAGCCAGGAAGCCGGCCTCGGCGAGCTCGAGCGATACCGGCTGCGCCGGCCGCTCCGGGGGCGGCGGCTGCAATGCAGGCTGCGCGCAGGCAGTCAGCAAGGCGGCGAACGCCAGGACTGCACCAGCGGCTCTCGGCATCCGCGTACCCCCTTCGGGCAAGACATGCGGCATGATGTGCGGGCAAGCGCGACTATATCGCAGCCCGCGGATCCGGATCACGGACGCAGGGCGCCGAGGCCGTGCGCGAGCCGGGCAGCCGCCACGAGCTCCCGCCAGTGTTGCCGGCCTGCCGCCATTGATTCCATCTATGGATTCGATAGGGAAAATCAGTTTCCGAAAAGGTCGCGGCGGCGCGATCCTCCGTGTGCGTAAGGGGGGCCCGGGATCTCCAGGCCCGTCGGCAGTGAATCACTCGTTACAGCCAGGAGAAATCCAGATGCGCAAGTCGTCAATGTCCCTGATCGTCGCAGCCGTGCTCGCCGCCTCGTCGGTGGCCGCGGCGGCCCCGGCCGAAGCCGCGGGCGCGACGATGACCAACCACAACTGGTGGCCGGAGCAGCTGGACCTCCAGCCGCTGCGCCAGCAGAGCCCGGTGTCCAACCCGTACGGCGCCGACTTCAACTATGCCGAGGAATTCGCCAAGCTCGACCTCGAAGCCGTCAAGAAGGACCTGAAGGCGCTGATGACGGACTCGCAGGACTGGTGGCCGGCCGACTACGGCCATTACGGCCCGCTGTTCATCCGCATGGCCTGGCACGCCGCGGGCACCTACCGCGTCTTCGACGGCCGCGGTGGCGCCGACGGCGGGCAGATCCGCTTCAACCCGCTCAACAGCTGGCCCGACAACGTCAACCTCGACAAGGCCAAGCGCCTGCTGTGGCCCGTCAAGCAGAAGTACGGCCGCAGCATCTCGTGGGCGGACCTGATGGTGCTGACCGGCAACGTCGCGCTCGAGTCGATGGGCTTCAAGACCTTCGGATTCGCCGGCGGCCGCGTGGACGACTGGGAGGGCGACCTCACCTACTGGGGACCCGAGAAGCAGTTCCTCGCCGACGAGCGCCACAGCGGAGACCGCGAGCTGAAGCGTCCGCTGGCCGCCGTGCAGATGGGCCTCATCTACGTCAACCCGGAAGGCCCGAACGGCAAGCCCGACCCGCTCGCCGCGGCTCGCGACATCCGCGAGTCCTTCGGCCGCATGGCCATGAACGACGAGGAGACCGTCGCGCTCATCGCCGGCGGCCACACCTTCGGCAAGGCGCACGGCGCCCGCAACCCCGACGATTGCGTGGGTGCCGAGCCGGCGGCTGCCGGCGTCGAGAAGCAGGGCCTCGGCTGGATGAACAAGTGCGGCACCGGCAAGGGCGCCGACACGATCACCAGCGGCCTCGAGGGCGCCTGGACGGCAAATCCGATCGCCTGGACCACGATGTACCTCGACTTCCTGATGGGCTTCGACTGGGTGCAGACGAAGAGTCCCGCCGGCGCGATCCAGTGGATTCCGTCCGACGGCGCGGCCGCCACGCTCGTGCCGGATGCCCACGACCCGGCCAGGCGGCATGCGCCGATCATGTTCACCACCGACCTCGCGCTGAAGGAGGACCCGGCGTACCGCGAGATCGTCGAGCGCTTCCGCAAGAACCCGCAGGAGTACGCGGATGCCTTCGCACGCGCCTGGTTCAAGCTGACGCACCGCGACCTCGGCCCCAGCACGCGCTACCTCGGCCCGGATGCGCCCAAGGTCGAGCTGATCTGGCAGGACCCGGTGCCGGCGGTCGACCACGAACTGGTCAACGCACAGGACATCGCGCAGCTCAAGACCACGATCCTGGCGTCCGGCCTGACCGGCCCGGAGCTCGTGCGCACCGCCTGGGCCTCGGCGGCCAGCTTCCGCGGCACCGACATGCGCGGCGGCGCCAACGGCGCGCGCGTGCGCCTCGAGCCGCAGAAGAACTGGGCGGTCAACAACCCGCAGGAGCTGTCGAAGGTTCTGGCGCGCCTCGAGCGCATCCAGCAGGACTTCAACCGCGCCCAGTCCGGCGGCAAGAAGGTGTCGCTCGCCGACGTGATCGTGCTCGGCGGCGTTGCAGCCATCGAGCAGGCCGCCAAGCAGGCGGGGCACAGCGTCGCGGTCCAGTTCACGCCGGGCCGCACAGACGCCTCTCAGGCGCAGACGGACGTCGCTTCCTTCGCGGTGCTAGAGCCGACCGCGGACGGCTTCCGCAACTTCTTCGGCCCGGGCAGCTACCTGTCGCCGGCGGAGGCGCTCGTCGAGCGCGCGAGCCTGCTCAACCTCACGGTGCCGGAGATGACCGCGCTCGTCGGCGGCATGCGCTCGCTCAACGCCAATGCCGGCGGCGCCGCCCACGGCGTGTTCACCAGCCGGCCGGGCACGCTCAGCAACGACTTCTTCGTCAACCTGCTCGACATGTCGACGCAGTGGGCGAAGTCGGAGCAGGGCGAGGGCCTCTACGAGGGTCGCGACCGCGCGACCGGCAAGGTCAAGTGGACCGCCACTCCCGTGGACCTCATCTTCGGCTCGAACGCCGAGCTGCGCGCGGTGGCGGAGGTCTACGGCGCGAGCGACGGCCAGGAGAAGTTCGTGAAGGACTTCGTGGCCGCCTGGACCAAGGTCATGGAGCTCGACCGCTTCTGACCGACCGCGCGGATCGAGGCAGGCCCGCCGCGAGGGCCTGGCCCGGCGGAAGATCGGACGGCGGCGCCGCAAGGCGCCGCCGTTTTCCTTTGGACCGCAGGAACGGCGCCGCTCGGCCAGGCCGTGGATTTTCAATACAATGCCGTCGCCGGCGGCACAGGACGGCTGCCTGGCGGCCCAACAGGATTCACACCGGGCGCGTTGATCGCGCCTGGACCGAGCTCATACATGAACGAGATCGACAACCCACTCCTGCATGCGCTGCTCGGCGGATTGCTGATCGGCGCAGGCGCCGCCACGCTGCTGCTCTTCAACGGCAAGGTCGCGGGCATCAGCGGCATCACCGCCAACCTGCTGCGTGGCACGGTCGGACCAGGCGCCTGGCGCATCGCGTTCATTGTCGGATTGCTGTTGCCCGCTGCCCTGCTTGGGGTGGACGCGGTGACCTTCGCCGGCGGGTCGGCCTGGCTCGCCGTCGCGGGCCTGCTGGTCGGCGTCGGCACCCAGATCGGTTCGGGATGCACGAGCGGCCACGGCGTCTGCGGGCTCGCCAACCTGTCGGCCCGCTCGCTGGCGGCCACGGCCACGTTCATGGGCGTCGCGATGCTGACGGTCTTCATCGTCCGCCACGGGTGGCCGCAGTGAACTTCCTCACCGCGCTGGTCGCCGGCGCGCTGTTCGGCGCCGGGTTGTGGCTCTCCGGCATGACCGATCCGCAGGTGGTGCTCGGATTCCTGGATATCGGCGGCGCCTGGAACCCGGCCCTCGCGTTCACCATGGGCGGTGCCCTGCTCGTCACGGGTCCCGCGTACTACCTGGCCCGCCGCCGCGGCAGAATCGTCGGCGGCGCCGCTCCCGAGCTGCCGCCAGGCCGCGGCATCGATGCCCGGCTGCTGGGCGGAGCCGCCCTCTTTGGCGTCGGCTGGGGCCTCGCTGGGATCTGCCCCGGTCCCGCCCTCATCCTGCTCGTGAGCGCGGATCCGGCGGTCTATGTCTTCGGGGGGCAATGGCGGCCGGCATGCTGCTCGCGGGTCTGATGCGCCCTGGCCGCGGTTAGCCGAGAGTCCCGCCGTCCGCCGGTCCGTATCTCTTTTCCACCAGGCCTTTGTTCGCGCGATACTCGGCCGGCACCCGGCCCCGGGAACCTCATCGCATTGCGAGTCCAACCATGAACGAACTGGCACCCGTGGCCATAACGATTCAGCTCCTCGGCGGGCTGGCGCTCTTCCTCTACGGCATGGAGAAGATGACCGATGGGCTGAAGGCTGCCGCAGGCCAGCAGATGAACACGCTGCTGGCCAAGCTGACCGGCAACCGGATACTGGGCGCGATTACCGGCGCCATCGTGACCGCTGTCATCCAGTCGTCGTCGGTGACGACCGTGCTCGTCGTTGGCTTCGTCAGCGCCGGGCTCCTGACACTGGTGCAGTCCGTCGGCGTGATCTTCGGCGCCAACGTTGGCACCACCGTGACCGCACAGATCGTTGCGTTCAATACGACCGCGCTGGCCTTTCCGTTCATCGCGATCGGATTCGCCATGACGTTCGTCTCGAAGCAGGGCGTGGCGCGCCACTATGGCGCCATGCTGATCGGGCTGGGCCTGCTGTTCTACGGCATGGCTGTCATGGGCTCGGCCATGGCGCCCTTGCGCAGCAACCAGGGCTTCGCCGAGCTTCTGCAATCCCTGCAGTCTCCCGTCCTCGGCATGCTGGCCGGCGCGCTCTTCACGGCGCTCGTGCAATCGTCCTCGGCCACGATCGGCCTTGCGGTCGTCATGGCTACCCAGGGATTGCTGTCCCTGCCTGCGGGCATCGCAATCCTCTTCGGCGCGAAGATCGGAACCGGGATCACGGCCATACTCGCCGGGATCGGCAAGCCGCAGGATGCCAAGCGTGCTGCAGTCGTGCACGTCCTGTTCAATGTCATGGGCGCAGCCATCTGGCTGCCGTTCATTCCGCAGCTCGCCATGATCGCGGAGGCGGTTTCTCCGCTCGCTCCTCACCTGCAGGGCGTGGAACGACTGGCCGAGGAGGTGCCCCGCCAGATCGCGAACGCCGCCACGATCTGGGCGACCGCCAACACGTTGATCTTCCTGCCATTCGCCGCCCTGTTTGCGAGGGCGGCCATCAGGATCGTTCCGGATCGTGCAGTGGAGCAGAAGGAGATCGTTCGCCCGATGTACCTCGACGACGAACTCATACAGGTGCCGTCGATGGCCCTGGAACGCGCGCGAATGGAACTCGGGCATATGAGCGAGATCGTCAACGGCATGCTCGCACAGGTCCATTCAGCCTTCCAGGCCAGGGACCTCGGTGAGCTGTCGCGGCAGTTCGACCAGATCGTCGTGTTGCGGGACGCAGTGCTCGCCTACCTGCAGCGCATCGGGCGCAGTGCGTTGAGCGACAGCGAGGCGGAAGAGCACGCACGGCTGGTTGTCGCTGTCGGCGAAATCGAGAGCATGGCCGCGGCGGTCAGCCGCGAGCTGGCGCCCCTGGTCCAGGCAATCAATGCAGCGGACATGGCGCCATTGCAGGAGACGAGAGAACTGCTCGGGGATCTGCCGCAGACCGTCCTCGAGACCGCTCGATCTGCACTGCGGGCGCTGGTGGAGCAGGACGAGCAGGCCGCACAGCGGGTCGTCGCCAGGCGGCTCGCGGTACTGGATCGCACGGCCGACATACTCAAGCGGCAGTCGGCGGGCCTGGCCCAGGACGACCCGAATCGCCTCACGAAGCATCGCATGCAGCTCGAGATACTCGACAGGCTCCGGCGTCTCTACAGCGTGTCGGAGCACATGGCAGTCACCGTGCTGCCGCGCAGCGTGCTCGCCGGCGAGCTCTACTCGTAGCCTGACGGCGGCGCGCCGAAGCGACACCTGGAATCGCCATCCGGAATGGCGACGCGCGCCTAGACGTCGCGGGTGGCCTCGATCGCGCCATCGTCGATCGCTTCGCAGAGCCGCGCATGGTCCTGCGCGGTGACGTCCGCGTAGCCCTCGGCGTATGCCACCATGACTTCCTCGAACGACTTGCCGCCGCCGATGTATCCGCGGATCATCATTGCATCGCCAGAACGGGCATGCGCAAAGGCGAGCGTCTTGCCGCACAGGCCTGCATAGGCTGCGAGCCGCCCGGGACCCAGCGCCTCGACATCGATCTTGCCCTTTCCGTCCCAGAGCTGGCGGAAGTAGAAATCGACCGTGTTTCTGCCCGACTCCCGCCAGCGAGCCCAGCCCAGGAGCACATCGCTCGTCGCCTGGATCAACCGCTGGCCCTCCACCACGCGCTGGCCTGCGTGCGCGAACGGGCTGGCCCCGAGATGCGCCTCCAGGACGGACGACGTGGCCTGCTTCAGCTGAAGGAAGAGCGGGGTGCCGTCA
>JBBINN010000055.1:0-16888 GCA_037443885.1 Gammaproteobacteria bacterium
CAGCGACGGATCACTTGACGTGAGCCTCCGCCGACTTGCCCGGGCCGTGGCAGAGCACGCAGGTCTCGACGCCACCGGCCGAGTTCTGCTGCATGTGGGCCTTGGCGGTCGAGCCATCGTGGCACGAGCCGCAGGCGCCCGTCGCCGGACCAACGCGGATGGACAGCGCCGGGTTGAAGGTCGCCGCGGTGCCGAGCGCGCCAGGCGTCGCGACGCTGCCGTCCGGGTTCTTGGTCGCCGCGATGTCGACGACCGTCCACGCGTAGCGGAGGTTATCCGGCAGCGCGTAGGTGCCCGGCCTGTGGCAGGCCTGGCAGTCGGCGATGTTGGCCGGGTAGACCACCTCGTCGAACACCCTCGGGCCGTTGCCGCCGCTCGCGAACGGATTCGCGCGGATGAAGTTGAACGGCGTGTTCAGCAGCCCGGCGGACCGCTGCAGGCTGCCCTGCCCGACGAACCCGGCGTGGATGCTGTGGAGCATGTCCTTCAGGTTGTTCGTCTTGGACGAGTACAGCTTGTCCTTGCCGATCGCCGGGAAGTTCGCGACACCCGCGAACAGGTTGCTGCTGACGGTCTCCGTGTTGTGGCAGGTCGCGCAGTACTCGGGCGAGTTCATGCGACCGGCATTGCTGTGGAAACCGACCCGCTCGTGGCAGGTGTTGCAGCTGTCGATGTCCACGATCGGGCGACGCATCGGCGTGCCGTCCACGGCCTTGAGGGCCGCGTCACCCGAGATGTTCATCGTGTTGATCGTGAGGTAGCTCTCGATCGCCACCGCCCGCAGGGTCGCGTTCGCCGGGAAGGCCAGCGGGGCCGTCGGGTTGATGCCGGCAGCGGTCGTGAAGTAGCCGTCCGCATCCGGACCGACCAGCGAGTTGAGAGCCGCCACGCTGTTGAGGTTGTAGGTCGTCGGCTGGTCGAAGGCTCCAAAGCCCGCGCCCAGGTTGACGCCCGCGGTCGCGCCGCTGATGTAGTTCCAGAACTGGCGGCCCGCCGTCGAGCCGAAGTTGTTCCAGTCGAGCGGCTGCGCGATCGCCGGGCCGTTGGCCGGGTTTACCGGAGTCGGCATCGGCGCGCTCCAGGCGAGCTTCATGTTGACGGCGCCGATGCTGACGCCGTCGACCGACTGCAGCACGTTCGGCGTGACCGAGGTGTTGACGAGCGACTTCAGGTTGAACGGCGTGCCGTTCACGAGTACGCGGAACCGGGCCGTCGGCTGGCGATTGGCATTCACCGTCACCGAGGCGATCTGGTACTCGACCTTCTTCGCTGGGCCGATCACCGCGCCCTGCGCGTTGCGGGCCACGTACAGCTCGGGGTTGTTCGGCGTCGGGTACGGCGTCGCGTGCGCGACGTTGACGGGGAGCGAACGGTCCGGCGCATGGCACGACCCGCACTGCAGGTTGCCCGGCTGGTTGCCGAAGTGGTTCGTGTAGTCCACGGCGTGGCAGGTGTTGCAGGCCTGCTGGCTGAGGCGTGTCTTCCACGCGTCCTTGTCGGCCGCGACGCGGTTCGCGGGCTGCTGCCCGACGATCTTCGGGTTCTGGTTGTCGTGGCAGGCGCGGCAGTTCTGCACGCCGAGGCCGCCGTCGAAGCCGACGATGCTGCTCACGCCGCCGAACGGGGCGTTCTGCGGGTAGTGCGGCTGGTGGACGGTGTGGGCCAGGACCTTCATGTCCACGGTTTCCCACGTCGCCGCGGTCGAACCCGCGGAATTATACGAGTTCGGGTTGTGGCAAGAAGTGCACACCTCGACCTTGTAGTAGAAGCCGACGTGGCCACCGCCGCGCGGCCCGAACAGCAGCTTGCCGCGATCCGCCGAGTTCTCGGCGTGGCAGGCGCCGCAGGACTCGTTGGTCACCACCTGGTTGCTCACGTTCGTGACGAGCGCGGGCAGCTGGGCCGGCACGAAGTCGACGAAGGTGTTGAAGTGGGCCGCCGAGGCACCGCTGCCGTCACGCGCCACGACCGCGACGCGGTGCACCGCGTTGGGGGCATAGGCGAGGTCCAGCGTCGGGGACAGGGCTTCCCAGGCCGGGCCGGTGATGGTGCCGCCGAGGTTACGGGTCGGGATGCGCGGACGGCAGGCCTCCGGGCCCGTCGCCGTGCTGTAGTACTGGAACGCGCCGACCGACTCGATATCGGTGCAGAACGTGTAGCGATACACGCCCGGCGATACCTCGGTCGCCGTGAAGCGCTCGCCCGTGGCGACCAGCACCGTCGGGTTGCTGCCGGAGCGGTAGGAGCGGTTGATGTAGCTCTGCCAGTAAGCCGGCTTGTCGTTCGTCGCCGGCACGAGCTTCGAGATGAAGAACTCGAAGTTCCGGGCACCCGTCACGTTCAGGCCAGCCGCGTCCTTCAGCGTGAACTGGACCGTGACGATCTTGCTGGCGTTGCTGATGGTGATCCCGGTGATCGCACCCGTGAGGTCACCGCTCGGCGTTCCCGTCGGGGGCGGCGGAGTCGGTGCCGGCGGGCCGGACGGGCCTGTCGGACCCGCAGGACCGGACGGTCCCGGTGGTCCGGCGGGTCCTGTTGCCCCGTCGTCACCATCGCAGCCGGCGATACCGCCTGCGAGAACGGCCGCCAGCGCAATGCTGGCCAGCCGGCCCATTGTTGTCTTCAGGCCCTGTCTCGACATCTTGGCCCTCTCCCTGAGGTCATGCCATACGGGTGTCGTGGGCCCCCACGACCTTTTCCCGCAAGTCAGGGGCGAAAGTTAGTCTTGTCAATGATCTCGGTGAATAAGGGCTTGCCTCAGTGCGCTGTACGTATTTTGCGTCGCGAGAGGTTGACACTCGCGCGGTCGCGGGAGGTCGGGCGGCTGGTCGCTCGGTCCCGGGCGCGTGATCAGCGGGTCCACGAAAAGAGAGGCGCTCCTTGCGGAGCGCCCCCGGGAGAGTCCCGTCGCGGGGTGCGTGCCGCGCCCCGCGGTGGGTGGCCGTCAGTTCATGTCGGCGAACTGGTCGATCTTGTGCTTCACGCGCAGGTCGGAAACCTGGCCCGGCCCGTGGCAGATCGCGCAGGTCTCGATCGTGGACGGCGTGCCGTTCGTCAGCTGCGTGGCCGTATCGGAGGCCCCGTTCTGCTTCATGTGCGCGATCGCGAGGTCCGTCGTGTGGCAGGTCGAGCAGACCGCGAGGTTCGGCGTGATCCGGATGTCGTCGTCCGGATTGCTGCGGTCGTTCGCCACGATCGAGGTCGCGAACACGCGGGTGCCGTCCACCGGGTAGAACGTGTTGCTCTTGTGGCAGCCCTCGCAGTTGTTGAGCTGGCCGGGGTACCTCACGTACGTGTAGTCGTGCCCACAGGAATCGAACGTGCCCGCATGCAGCCCATGCGTCATCACCTTCATGTCGGTGGTGCCATTCTGGGTGGTGCTGCGGCAGGTGATGTTCGGGTTGTGGCAGGACGA
Source organism: Gammaproteobacteria bacterium (assembly GCA_037443885.1). Classification (GTDB taxonomy): domain Bacteria; phylum Pseudomonadota; class Gammaproteobacteria; order Steroidobacterales; family Steroidobacteraceae; genus SG8-30. The sequence continues at coordinate 3,416 of JBBINN010000055.1, forward strand.
GCACAGCTCGGTGTTGGCGGTCCGGCCGCTGCCGTGGATCGACAGGTCGAAATGGCAGTCGTTGCACTTGGCCGTGTCGACCACCGAGCGGCGCGCCACCGCAATGTTGTCGGTGATGGCGAAGGGCTTGCCGACCGAGACCACTCGGACGCGCGCGAATATCGGCGCCTGCGTGTCGGGATTGACCCCAACCTGCACAGCCGGGCGGCCCTCGATGATCGCCGCACCCGAGCCGGTCACACCGCTTGCCGGGACCGGCCTCAGCGTGGCCTTGGTGAACGAGCCATCCGGGTTGGCGACCGGCCTGCCAAGCGCCTGCGGCGGGCACGGAACGCCCGTGAGGCAGGACGCCGTGTTGGCCAGGTAGCCGATGGTCACCGGCTGGCCAGGTGTACCCGACGTGGCGGTCGCGCTGTTGCTGCCGTTGTTGATGAACTCGCGGGTGGACCACGCGACGTCCACGTTCAGGCTGGTCGATGCGCCCGGCTTGGTGAAGAACGGGTTGTTCAACGACTGTTCGTTGATGTCGTAAGCCGTCCCGGTATTCGGGTTGATGACCCGGATGGTCACGAGCGGGTACTCACCCGGCGAGACCTTGCCGGCCACCGCGCCCGGCGAACCGTCGGCCTTGACGCCGGCAACGCTGATGACCTGGTACTCAAAGTTCGCGGCGGCTTCCTGCGCCGGAATGCGGTGCGCATTCTCGGCCTTCAGGGCGCCGCCGGCGAAGGTCGTGTTTGCGCCGTGGCAGGCCTGGCAATCGCGATCGTTGTTCACCTGGATGCCGCCATGGCCGGCGCCGGTCGTGAAATCGATGGCGTCGTGGCAGGAGCCACAGGCGCTGGCCGTGACCGTCGTACGCCAGTTGCTGGCCTGCGGGACCGTCGCGTCGCTCTCCTGGTGGCAGGTGAAGCAGTTGCGCAGGTCCTGCGTCCAGTTGATGTCGGAGTAGTCGTACACGGTGCCGCCATAGCCCACGATCTTGTAGCCGTTCGCGAGCGACGCGCCCGCGTGGATCTTGTGGGTCATGATCATCATGTCGACGGAGTTGTTGGTCTCCGGATCCGCGCTGCCCGGGTTGTGGCAGGCGACGCAGTACTGGATGTCGCGCCGGCCGCCGCCCTGCTCCGGCGTGCCGCCGGAGTGGAAGAACAGCACGTCGTGGCAGGCGTTGCAGGTCGCGTTGTTCACGATCTCGCGCTTGGTGGTGACCGCTCCGCCGGCCGGCACGAAGTCCAAGGAGGCGTTGTTGAACGCCGGGATGGTCGGCTGGCCGAAGGGCGCCGCCAGCTGGATCGCCACGCGGTGCGTCCGGTTCGGCTCGAAGGGCACCGCGATCGGCGCGGTCACGTTCCGGATGTCGAAGGAGAACGTGTAGCGGTAGGTGCCGTCGCCGTTGTCCACGAAGCGCGCTGCGGCGCCCGTCTCGGTCGTCGCCTGGATCTGCGGCGTGCCGGCCGGGAAGGCGGGATTCGGGTTGACCCGGGCATTGATGTAGGACTGCCAGGCGCTCGGCTTGGCGGTCAGGTCGTCGGCCGGGGTGAGCTTGGCCAGCGCGAAGCGCGCGGCGTTCGGCGCCAGGCCCCGCAGCGGGTTGCCGGCGCGATCGGTGAGCTTGAAGTTCACGACCGCAGGCGAGGACGCCGTGACGCTGGTGATGGTCACGAACACCGCATCCGCTTCCGATACCAGCCCGGCGCCCGGGCCCGGCGTCGGCGGGCCGGATGGCCCGGTCGGCCCGGTCGGGCCCACGGGGCCGGTCGGCCCGGGGGATCCCGCTGAACCGTCGCTCCCGTCGCTGCAGCCGGCGATGCCGCCGGCGAGCAGGGCAGCCAGCGCAATCGTCGCCAACCTGCCCCCGCGTGTCCTGGCCAAACTCAACATGACGGCCACTCCCTTGATTCTTCTGCCCGCCGACGCGGGCCCATGACACAGCGCGGCATGGGTCCATGCCGCGCTACGGGCGCAAAGTAGCCGTGACGTCAAGTCCCCGGCATCCGTAATTCCTGACGGCCTGCGCCGGGCGAGTACGTACTTGTGGCAAACTCCCGGCGCCGAAAACCTGCTAACGCCGCGCGGAGGACCGGATGCCGGACAGGGGTTGGTGGACGTCGCTGCTCGCGACCGTGGATGCCAAGGACGTACCGGGGTTCCTGTCGTACCTCACCGACGACGCCGAGTTCCGCTTCGGCAACGGCCCCGCCGTCGAGGGCCGGCAAGCCGTGGGTGCGCTGGTCGAGGGCTTCCTCGGCGCCATCGGCGGCACGAGGCACGTGCTGACCCGTCACTGGGAGGGCGAGGACAGCGCCGTCGGCGAAGGCATCGTCACCTACACCCGCCTCGACGGCACCACGCTCACGCTGCCCTTCGTTAACGTCTTCGACCTGCGCGACGGCAAGGTGGCGCGCTACCTCATCTATATCGACAACCGCGAGCTGTTCTGACGGAAGGGGACGTTCCTCCCAATTCAGAGCCACCGCGTCATGGGCTGCATGAACGACTCGCCGGCGGTGCGGCACCACGTGACCTGTTCGGGCGACACCGCCAGGTACCAGGTCTGCTGAATCGGGTTTGCCGTCGGCCTCGAGAAGGCCGCAGGCTCGAGCACGGCCATGCACCAGGCCGGCTCCTCGGCGCGGACCGAGCGGTACTGGATGGCGCCCAGCCTGGCCTCGCGCGCGACGTATGCAAAGGCCTGGGTGTCACGGTAGTCGACCGGGTCCTCCCAGCGCGCCGCCTGGCGGCTGAACGGCGGGGATCGCAGGTCGACGATCCGCGTGCCGACCTCGGCGCTGAAGGCCGTATGCGGCACCGGCCCGATGCGCGCGAGGCTGACGGCGTCCTCGAGGAAGCGCCAGCGCCAGAAGCCGACCTCGGCCGCTGCGGTGCGCACGTCCTCGGCGCCATAGAAGACCCCGGGATGGGTGACCGCGCGAAAGCGCGACCCGCCGGGGCGCGGCCAGTACCGGAACGGCGTCGCGAGCAGATAGTCGAGGTGCGCGGCCTCGCGCGGAACGAGCGGCTTGCTGCCCTCGAGCAGCGCCTCGAGCACCGCCTGCTCGTCGACGTCGTCGACGATCTTCATCGTCGAGGCGACGTGCTGGGACTCGACGATCCGCCAGACCGTCCCGTCCCAGCGAAACGCCTCAGACGCGACCGCGTTCGGCGTCCAGGTACTGGACGACACGGACCAGGCCCTCGGCGTGCGCGATCAGGTCGATCGGGCTTCCGTTGAGCGCCGCGTTCTCGCTGCGCAGCCACTGGCGTGCCGTGGCCTCGTCTCCGACCAGCGAATCGAGCGAACGGAAGGCGCGCACCAGCAGCAGCGCCAGGTCCCATTCCTTGCGCTCCGGATCCAGCCGGTAGCTGCCCTGGTACAGCCGCGTCACGCTCGAGGCGCTCACGCCGAGCGCCTTGGCCAGCTGCGCACGCGAGATCCCGAGCCGCTCGGCCGCCCGCGCGACCGCCTTGGACAGGACGGCGGCCGGTTCCGGCTCGATGCGGGCATCGGCTGTTGGCTTGCGTACGGTGGGCACAGCGCTTTTCCTGTCTGATGCAATAATATACCAACTATATTTCTGTAGCAATCCATTTGGCGGCTGGCCCTTCGCCAGTCAGTTGAGCAGCGCCTGCAGGCGCTTGTCGGACCGTGGCGCATGTCGAGCCACCGCCTTGGCCAGGTTCACCCGCATGGCGGCGTCCGCGACTTCGACCAGCGGTCTCGCGATCCGGCGCTGGCCCTGCACCTCGAGCCAGCGCAACACGGGCGCGAGCCGCCACAGAGCGACCGTCCCGTCGTGCATCGGGGCCGGGAAGCTGGCCGCGTGGTTCAACCAGAGCTTGCGGATGTTCTGCCGGCTCATGCCCAGCAGGTCGGCGATGTCCGTGAGCCCGACGATATCCGGCCCGGCCTCGATCAGGTCGGCGCCGGGAATCGCTGTCTTCACGTCGCGCAGGGCGCTCAGCAGGGCCTGGTCCGCGGTTCTAGCCTGCCGCGAGAACTGGAATGCGATACGTCCCGGCTGCCCGGTGCCAACGACAGCATCGTCACAGCCGACAGCGCCCAGGCGCTCCACCAGCTCCTCCGGCGGCGGCGCGTCGGCGGGCAACTTGAACCTGAGACTGAACTCGTACTCCATCGGCACGGCTCCCATCAGCGCTCGCTCGACTTCCCGCGCAGCTGGCTTCTCCGGCAGTTGTCCACGATCCGCTCCAGCTGCCTCGCATGCATGGTTGCGCTGCGTGGCGAGCTCCAGATGCTCGTAATGCAGAATTCACCACAGCGACAGGTTGGATCGTTGTAGGGGCAGTACATCCTTCCCCAGGCATGGCTACCACCGGCTTCGACGGTCCAGCCACGCGCCTCTGCATGGCGAAGCGCCTGCTCCACTTCCTTCTTCGGGTGTCGCGGTCGCGCCATGCGGAGGGCTCGACGGATGAATGGTAGCCCGATAGTTGTCATATGACAACCATCTGCGGGCGGCAGGCCGGCCCGTGAAGGAAGCATGAGCCGCTACCCGCTCGCGGTCGCAGCTCGCGAACGGCCGGTACCGGATAAATGTTTGAACAGGGCGCAAAGGCGTGCCCGACGCCGAAACGGGGACGGTCCCCGCTTCCCTACCGCAGGAAGAGACTGTGCTCCTTGCCGCGGTCCACCCAGCGGCTGACGCGCTCGAGGGCGACCGAGGCGTCCTCGACGTCGTCGTCCTGCTCGAGCTCGGCCGAGATGTTGGCGCGCATCTTCTCGCGGAAGACGTTCACGGACTCGAAGAACGCGGTCATCTGCAGCACCCACAGGTACATGCCGCGCTCGGTGAGCGCGTAGCCGCGCTCGTCCTTCCTGAGTGCGCCGGACAGGCGCAGCGCGGCGAGTTCGAGCGCCATGCTCGCCTCGTACCAGGGGCCGAAGCGCCGGCGCATCCACTCGCGGTCCATGCGAAGCCCCAGCAGCTTCAGCAGCATCTCGTAGCGATGGCGCTCGTGCGTCGCGAGCCGGCGGCCGCGGGTGATGGCCGGCCGGCCTTGCGCGATCATCTCGTGGTACGCGTTCAGCGAGAACGTGGTCGAGTACATCACTCCGTTGACGTAGCTGAAGGCGCCGCTGCCGACGCCCACGTAGTCGCCGTTGTCGGCGATGTACTCGTCCACGCCGGAGCCCGTCCCGCGCGAGAAGCACCACGCCGAGGACGGCGTGAACTCGCCGCGCAGGCGGTCGAGGATGCGGAAGTAGTAGTCGTGCACGCGCCGGCGGTCGAGTCGGCCCATGCGCGCGGTCATCTTGCGCCGCACGCTGTCGGTCGTCATGAGCGGATAGAACGACACCTGGTTCGCGGCCGAGCCGAGCACCGTGTCGAGGTCCGCCTCGAGGATCTCCGGCGTCTGGTGCGGCAGGTTGAAGATCATGTCCACGTTGAGCGTCGTGAAGCGCCCGCGCGCGCTCTCGAGCCGCTCGAGGATCTGCGCGCGGCTGCCGTACTTCTCGTAGCGCTCCATCTCCCTGAGCAAGCCGTCGTCGAAGCTCTGCACTCCGACGGACACGCGGTCCACGCCAGAAGCGACCAGTGTGTCCAGTACGGGTTCGGTCAGGTCGGACGGGTTCGTCTCGATCGAGATCTCCTCGACCGGGAAGGACTCGCGGATCAGCGCCAGCGTCTCGGCGAGCTCGCCGGCCGCGGAGGTCGGCGTGCCGCCGCCGACGTACACGCCCGTGAAGCGAAAGCCCGCGTCGCGGTAGGCGAGGATCTCGCGGCGCAGCGCGGCGAAATAGCGGGCCGCCTTGCCATCGCGGTAGGCGACGCGGTGGAACGAGCAGAACGGGCACAGCACCACGCAGAACGGCACGTGCACGTACAGGAAGGCGCGGCCGTCCGGCGGCGGCACGGGCGGCTGCCCCGGACCCGCGTCGAAGTTCATCGCGCGGCGCGAGGCGTGGCGGAAGAACGGCAGGAAGATGCGCTCGTACAGCAAGTCGGGTCGGCCTCCGTGGTCCGGCGATGCTGCGCGAGCGGCCCGCTCGTGTAAAGACTTTCGGGCCGCCGGGCGGCTCCTGGTTTACTCGACACGTTGAGCAATTCTGCTCGGTGTGTTGGGCAGAGTGACGCGAAACGGGCATGGACCCGGGCGGTCGCGCTCCGCGTGCGTTCCGATTAGCATCGCAGTCCTTTCCAGCGAACCCGTTACCCACATGCCCGTCCGCCACCGCCTTGCCGCAGGCGCCCTCCTGCTCGCCGTCGCAGCGCCCGTCCTCGCCCAGCCCGACCCGGGCCAGGGCCCGGACCCGGCGCTCGAGGCGATCACACCCTCGGCCGAGCCGGTCGACGTCGGCCTCGCGGGCGAATACCCTGCGGACATCGCCCGCTACATCCTCGCGAACGGGGTGCTCGGCGCGTCGGTATCGCCGGACGGGCGACACGTCGCCGTCAGGTCGTCGATCACGGGCGTGCGGCAGCTGTGGATCGTGCCCACGGACGGCGGGCCGCCGCGCCAGCTCACCTTCGGCAAAGGCGTGACCGGCTGGCGCTGGGCGCCGGACGGCCGGAGCCTCATCTACTCCGCCGACAACGACGGCAACGAGCAGGAGGCCTACTACCGCATCAGCGTGGACGGCACGCGCGAGCAGCTCGTCGTCGCCGCGCAACGCGGCGCGTTCCGCGTGATGGGCGACGTGCTGCCCGACAACCGCCGCATCGTGTTCGCCTCCACCGAGCGCAGCGGCCTCGATTTCGACATCTATATCCGCGACCTCGAGAGCGGCGAGCAGCGCCGCGTCCACGAAGGCCGCCACCTGTGGTACCCGCAGTCGGTCTCACCTGACGGGCGCTGGCTCCTGATGAGCCAGGCCGTGGGCGGGGACTCCGACAACCTGTTCCTGGTGGACCTCGAGCGCGCCGAGACGAAGCCGCTCTCGCAGCCGAAGCGGCGCGCCAACCACACGGCGGGCGGCTTCGCGTGGCTGCCGGACGCCTCCGGCTTCTACTTCGCCACGAACGACGGCCGCGAGTTCGCCGCGCTCGTGCGCCACGACCTGAAGACCGGCCGCCGGACGCTGGTCGCCGAGGCGCCCTTCGACATCCAGAACGTGCGCCTGTGCGGCCCGGATGGCCGCTACCTGCTCTGGACCACCAACGAGGACGGCTTCTACCGCCTGCACGGCCGCGACCTCGCGGCAGGGCAGCCGCTGGCGGTGCCGCTTCTGCCGGAGGGTGTCTACGCCGTGTCCTGTCCGCCAGGCAGCGGCGCGGCGTCCATCACCGTGGACGGCTGGGCGACGCCGGGCGACCTCGTCGTCTGGGATATCGCTTCTGGCAGCGCCCGGACCCTGTGGGCCTCGAACCTCGCCGGCCTCGACCCGGCCCGCTTCGTGCGTCCCGAGAGCGTGCGCATGAAGGCGCGCGACGGCGTGGAACTGCAGGGCCTGCTGTACCTGCCGCGCACCGACGCCCGCCGCGGAGCAGGGCCGCCGCCGGTCGTGTTCGATGTCCACGGCGGGCCGACCGACCAGGCCGTCGCGAACTACCGCGGCTACGTGCAGTACTTCCTCAACCGCGGCATCGCCGTGTTCCGGCCGAACGTGCGCGGCTCGATCGGCTTCGGCCACGGCTATGTCGCACTCGACGACCGCGAGCGCCGCCTCGACGCCATCCGCGACCTCGTGGACATGCTGGCCTTCTTCCGCAAGGACGGCCGCGTGGACGCGACCCGGGCGGCGGTGCGCGGCGGCTCCTACGGCGGCTACGCCGTCAATGCCGTGCTCGCCGCCTGGCCTGGCGAATTCACCGCCGGCGTGTCGCTCTACGGCGTGGCGGACTGGGTGACCGCGCTCGAGGTGGCCTCGCCCGCGCTCAAGGCCGCCGACCTGATCGAGTACGGCGACATCGCCGACCCGAAGTGGCGCAAGTTCTACGAGGAGATCTCGCCCATCCGCCAGGCCGACCGCATCCGCGTGCCTGTCCTGTACTCGCACGGCGTGCAGGACCCGCGGATCGACATCTACGAGACGGAAACCATGGTGCGTACGCTGCGCGGGAACGGCGTCGAGGCCCCCTACATCCGTTTCGAGGACGAGGGCCACGGCTGGCGCAAGCTCGCCAACCAGCTCTTCTACTTCCGCCGCGAGGCGGAGTTCCTGGAGCGGCAGCTCGGCGTGGCGCCACCTGCCGCCGAGCCGGCGCCCTGAAGCGCGACTGACGCTTCTGCGCCCCGCCTTGACGCAACGACCGGAGCAAGCCATGCGTGACCATCGCCAGCACTACGTCGACGGCCAGTGGCTCGATCCTGTCGCCGGCCGCGACTTCGAGGTCGTGAACCCCGCCACCGAGCAGATCGCCGGGCGGATCTCGCTCGGCGGCGCCGCGGACGTCGACCGCGCGGTCGCCGCAGCGAAGGGCGCCTTCGAGAGCTACGCGCGCACCACGCGCGAGGAACGTATCGCGCTGCTCGAGCGCGTCGTCGAGGAATACAGGAAGCGTATGGACGACCTCGCGCTCGCCATCTCCGAGGAGATGGGCGCGCCGCTGGCCACGATCGCGAAGCCGATGCAGGCGCCCGCGGGCCTCGGGCATTTCGCGACGGCGCTCAAGGTGCTGCGCGAGTTCGAGTTCGAGAAGGACGTCGGCGGCCTGCGCATCGTCCGCGAGCCGGTGGGCGTCTGCGGGCTCATCACGCCCTGGAACTGGCCGGCGAACCAGATCGCCTGCAAGGTGGCCCCGGCACTCGCAACCGGCTGCACCATGGTGCTGAAGCCCAGCGAGCTCGCGCCCTTCTCGGCGCACGTGATCGCCGAGATCCTGCACGCCGCCGGCGTGCCTGCGGGTGTGTTCAACCTGGTGGACGGCGACGGCCCGACGGTCGGCGCGGCGATCGCCTCGCACGCCGACGTCGACATGGTCTCCTTCACCGGCTCGACGCGCGCCGGCGTGCTCGTGGACAAGGCAGCGGCCGAGACCGTCAAGAAGGTGTCCCTCGAGCTCGGCGGCAAGTCGCCGAACGTCATCCTCGAGGGCGCGCCACTCGAGAAGGCCGTGGCCCACGGCGTGGCCGTGCTGATGAACAACACCGGCCAGAGCTGCAATGCGCCGACCCGCATGCTCGTGCCGAGGCGGCATCTGGCGCAGGCGGAAGCCGTCGCGGCCGCTACCGCCGCGAAGGTCGTCGTCGGCGATCCGGCCGACCCGAAGACCGGCATGGGACCGCAGGCGAACCGCAACCAGTGGCAGCGCTCGCAGGGCTTGATCGAGCAGGGCATCCGCGAGGGCGCGAAGCTCGTCTGCGGCGGGCCGGGCCTGCCCGAGGGCATCACGCGCGGCTACTTCACGCGGCCGACGGTGTTCAGCGAGGTCAGGAACGACATGACCATCGCGCGCGAGGAAGTCTTCGGGCCGGTGCTCGCGATCCTGCCCTACGACAGCGAGGAAGAGGCCATCCGCATCGCCAACGACACGCCCTACGGCCTGTCCGCCTACGTCTGGGGCGAGACCGTCGAGCACGCCCGCAGGGTCGGCGTGCGCATCCGCGCCGGCAACGTGCACATCAACGGCGCGCGGCTCGACCCGCGAGGTTCGTTCGGCGGCTACAAGCAATCCGGCATCGGCCGCGAGTGGGGCGCGTTCGGCTTCGAGGAGTTCCTGGAGATCAAGTCGGTGTTCGAGCCGGCGGCGTGAGAGTCGTGGCGGCCGGCGGCGCCGGTCAGCTGGCGAGTGATTCGCGCAGCGACTCGACCGCGTGGCCGGTGTGCTCGAGGACGGCCCTCAGCTCGTCCGCGCTCATGCCGAGGCGGTCGAAGGCGGTCACGCCCTCGCAGCGCGCGAGGTTGCCATCTTCCTCGCGCAGCGCCTCGGCGAGCACGACGCTCGCCACCAGCACGTCGGTGATGTCCGCCGCGCGATTCGACTGCCGGGCGTAGTCCCGCTGGTGGGCCACGGCCTCGCAGACGACGGCCTCGATGCCCCACTTGGCCAGCACCGCGCGACCAATCGCCGGGTGCCGCCCGGCAATCAGCTCCGCCGGCAGGTCGCCGTAGGCGATCTCCGCGCCGGGCTCGGCCGAGCGCACGATCAGGTAGAAATGACCGATGCCGTGCACGAGGCCCGCCAGGAAGACCTTGTCGGTCGGAACCTTCAGCTGCTGCGCCAGCACCTGGCACAGCGAAGCGACCGCGACGCTCTTCTCCCACAGGTTCGCGAGCGGGCGGGCGACGCTGCGCAGCAGCGGATCCGCCCTGGCCTGCTGGACGGCGAACACCATCGCCACCGAGCGCACGAGGTCGTGGCCGAGCCGCGTGACCGCGACCCGCAGGTTCGGCACCGGCCGTCCGGTCGGGTTGAACACCACGGATCCCGCGGTCTGCAGCAGGCGCGCCGCCAGCCGCGGCTCGGAGCCCGCGATCCGCACGATGTCGTCCGGCGTGCTCGCCGGATCGTCGAGCGCGGCACGCACGCGCAGCACCACGTCCGGGAAGCAGGGCAGGTTGAGCGGCCCCTCTTCGAGGTCCGAAACGATCCGCTCCAGGAACCGGCCGGCGGGGTCCGTCGCCCTGGCAGGCAGCTTCAGCAACTCGCGGAGTTTCATGGGGCGGTTATCGGCAGGTCCGCGCCGGACTTGACGGCGCCCAGGCCGCGCGCTCGACGTCCACCATCGTCCAGCTTCCGTCGAACAAAGCGGGCTCGGGGCCGGAGAAGCGCGCCATCAGCTCGAACCTGCGGCTCGGGTCGGCCGGCAGCCAGTTGCGCTCCCAGCCTTTCGGCGCCGTCGGGCCCATCCAGAGATCGACGGAGCCGTCGCGGCTCTTCCGCAGGCCCGGCGTCTGCGACGAACGGCTGGTCGCGGACACCTCGCGGACGAAGGCATGGGTCAGCCGGTCGCAGGCCGCCATCGACCAGTACTGGCGGATGGGCTCGTTCGGTGGAACGCGCAGCCGGTAGCTCTGGCCGCCTTCGAGCGCGAGGTTCTACGAGGCCGGGAATGCCCAGCGGGTGCCGGGCCGGAATGGCGTGTCGAACAGGCGCTCGAACTGCTCGTCGAGCAACGCATGCGCCCTCGCTTCTGCGGCATCGAGCTTCCGGCGTTGCGCCTCGTCCGGCGCAAAGGGCTTGCCGTTCTCGATGCCGATCGTGCGCAGCGTGTCGATCATCGCGCGGTCGCGCTGCAGCCAAGGTTCGTCTTCGACGACCCTCGCGAGGTGCTCGTGGTAGCGCGTCGTACGGGATCGTCGAGTCGAAGAGCGCTCCTTGCGCGTCCAGGAGCGTCGTGGGCGGCGCGTTGCCGGCGGCCGCGAGGGGGTGAACGCGGAGCCGCCGGCGGGACCTCGACGACGATCGGCCCGGCATCCCGCGTGTCGAAGAAGGGCTTCGGATAGATGACTTCGGTGTTAGGCGTCAGGGTCTGGCCCTTCCAGTCGAGCAGCTCAGACCAGTAGAGGATCAGGTTGGTGCGTCCCTGAATCACCTTGAGCATCGCCTGGTGCATCAGCTCCAGGTCGACGGCGGGCATCCCCGAGGTCATCGCCTCGATCGCGCGCCACTTTAACGTGTCGGCGTCCGGTCCCGGCGCCGGTGGCGAGGAGGCGCTTGCGTGGACGGTCCGGCTCGCCAGCGAACCGGCGGCGGACCGCGCCTGCAGTAGTTTGCGTCGATCGATCATGTCTGGCTTCTTCGGTGGTTCGATTCGCGTCCTGGCCAGGAATCGCCGCCGCGCCGTGTGCGGTGCAGGGCGCTCCCCGGGCCGGTCGAAGATCGCTTGAAGCGCCTGAACGTCGGCCGGTTGGCCGCGAATGGTCCTCGCGCCGCCCTGGACTTCGGACCGCAGGTCATTCTGGCCCCGGAGGATCCGGTTGCCGAACGACGGCAGCGGCACCATCCGCGAGTCTCGACGGTGGCGCGAACGAAGGTCCTGCTCGCCCGAGTGCCGTGGCGCGCCATGCAGGAGCTGCTGCGGATCGTGGATGCAGCCGGACTCGAGGAGATCGCCGAAGAGCGTGCGATAGAGGTATGACCGAGCGGCGGCCGTCGAACGTCATGTTGCAGCAGGCGAAATCTCGCGAGCGATTCGTTTGCCATTGGCGATCTCCGCGACCCGCAGGTCGTAGGCTGTCTGGAGATTCAGCCAGGACCGCGCGTCGCCGCCGAAGTAACGAGCCAGCCGCATCGCCGTGTCCGCGGAGACCCCCCGACGCCCGCGCACGACGTCGTTGATCCGCGGCGCAGGGACGTTCAGCGCCTTCGCCAGGGCATTGGCACTCAGGCCCAGCGGGACCATGAACTCCTCACGGATCACCTCGCCAGGATGAACAGGTCGCATGCCATTCTTGGACATCTTGTTCACCTCAGTGGTAGTCGACTATTTCCACGTCCGCCGGGCCATCGTCGGCCCAACGGAAGCACATCCTGAGCTGGTCGTTGATCCGGATGCTGTGCTGGCCTTTCCGATCACCGCGCAGCGCCTCCAACCGGTTGCCAGGCGGTGATCGCAGGAACTCCAGGGTGTGTGCAGCATCGAGCATCGCGAGCTTGCGCGCAGCGACGGTCGCGATCGACGAGAAGCGTCTCGACCTGCCGGTCTCGAAGAAGCGCCGCGTCTCCACGCAACGGAAGCTCTTGATCACTCGACTAGCCTATAACGGTTAACGTTAAACATCAATTTTGCCGAGCCACGGCCAGTCCGACCACAGGACGCCGCGAGCGTGCGCTGCCCAGCCCGAAACGGCGAAGGGCCCCGAGGGGCCCTTCCAGGTCTTTGAATCAAGATGGAGCGGCTGCCGCGAATCGACCCCACGTGTGTCGCACTGCTGCATTCGCCAGATCAGTCGCTTGCAGATGGTGACCTTCTCGCGTGTGATCGGGGTGTGAAATCGCGGACTCACGTCCCGATCGGCCCGCCGTCCTTTTTGCGGATCGCCACCGTGGCCGAGCGCGGCCGCCCGTCGGGCCGGAAATCCGGCCAGTTCGAGTACTTCCTAGGGTCCGCAGGGTTGCTGTGCAGGTTGGGGACCTCGAGGCCGTCGCTGCGCGATGCCCTCGATTACCCGCTGATCCAGGTTTCCCGCCTGCCTCCGCGCGCGCTCAAGCCTCTGCTCGAGTTCCTCGGGGCATCCTCGAAAACGGACCCGCCGCATCCCGTTCACGCGATCGACTGCCCCACGGTCCCGCTCGCCGTCAGCACGGTGCTCGGGTCCGATGCCGTGATGATAGCTTCGCTCGGCATGGTGAAACGCGAGCTCGAGCTGGGCCTCGTGATGCCCCTCTTCCACGAGAGCTGGATGCACACCAACTGGGCGTTCATGAAGCTGCGTCATCGCTCGCTGGGTCCGGCGGCACCCGAGCTACTGAAATGCCTGCGCGCCGCCTTTGCCGCGAGCGCGGCGGAAGAAGCAGCCCTCGAGCAGGAATGGGCCACTCGCCTGCCGCAGCGCGCGGTTCAGCCAAAGGCCCGCACCTTGAAGACGCCGGCCAAGCCGCCCGGCAACCGGTCGCGAGCAGC
>JBBINN010000056.1:0-16601 GCA_037443885.1 Gammaproteobacteria bacterium
GGCGGGATGCCCGTGCCGCCGGTCATGTCGGTCGCCACCATCCCGGGGTGCAGCAGCAGCACCGCGATGCCGCGCCCCTCTAGGTCGCGCGCGAGGCTGACGCCCGCGGCGTTCACCGCGGACTTGGACATGCGGTAGCCGTAGTAGCCGCCGCTGCCGTTGTCGGCGATCGAGCCCATCCTGCTCGTGACGATCGCAACCTTGGAGCCGGCGCCGAGCCGCGGCAACAGTGCCTCGGTGACCCTGAGCGGGCCAAGCGCGTTGACCTCGAACTGCCGGCGCATTTCGTCGTAGTCGAGCCGGCCGAGCGACTCCACCGACAGCACGCCCGCGTTGTTCACCAGCACGTCGAGGTGCGTGTCGCCAAGCGCCGCGCCAAGCTCGCGCAGCGAGGTGGGGTCGGTGACCTCGATGCCCTCGACGATCCGGCAGTCGGTCGCGCGGAGCGCCGGGCTCGCGGCGCGGCAGGCGGCGATCACGGTGTCGCCCCGGGCCGTCACCTGGCGGCACAGCTCCAGCCCGATGCCGCGGCTTGCGCCCGTGACGAGCCAAGTCTTCATCGGGTGCTTCCGGACAGCGTGCCGAGGTGCAGCAGCACCAGCCGGTCGTCGCCCATGAGCGGCAATCCCAGGGTGTGGGTCTCGGCGCTGTAGCCGAGGTCGGCAGGCTGCAGGAACCCGGACATGACCACCTCGTGCCGGCCGTCGGGATCGATGCGCAGCAGGCGGCCGCCGCTCCAGTCCGTCGCGAACCAGTGCTCTCCAACGCGCACGATGCCGTCGAGATTCGCGATCTGCGCGCCCTCGCGCAGCGGGCGGATCGTGCCGGTCTCGCGATCCACGCGCAGCACCGTGCCCGGGTGTCGGGTGGCGAAGCCGCCCGGTTCGATCATCGGGCCCCAGGTGGCCACCACCAGCGTGCCGCCCTCCACTGCCAGCCCGTTTGGATTCTCGAGCGTCTCGGACTCGAGCCACGCTTCGGCAGCGCCGCCGGGCTGCATGCGGTAGATGCGGTTGCCGCCCATGTCGCTGACGTAGACGGTGCCATCGGGTGCGGCGGCGACGTCGTTCGGGAACGCGACGCCCGGGAGCTCGATGGTGCGCAGGACCCTCGCGGCCGGGATGTCGATCTCGACGAGCCCGGCGCGATCGGCGACGTACAGCCGGTCGCCGACGCTCGCCATGCCGGTCGGCGCGTCGAGACCCTGCACCCAGCGCGCGTCGTCGAGCTGCCCCGAGGCGTCGAAACGGGCTATCCATCCGTATCCGTCTCGCTCGAGCGAAAGCCCGCCGCCTAGGTTGGAGACGTACCAGCTCGCCGTGCCCGCGTGCCAGTAGGCGCTCTCCGGCGCGTCGAGCACCGGCGGCGCATCGGCGAGCGCGGTGCAGGTCAGTGCGCCGCAGGCGAACACTGCGGCGAGGCCTCGTGTCGGTCGTGGGTGCATGAGTTCCTTGCCTCCGTCAGCCGGTCATCAGCAGCAGCGACGTGCCCTCGGGTGCCTCGAGCAGCGCATTCTCTCCCGGGTCGAGCGCTTTCGGCAGGCCGCGCGAGAATTCGACGCCAGTCCCGGCCAGCCTTCGGATCCGCTCTGCCATGTCGGGTTCCCGGAAGACCAGCACCGGCGCGCGCAGGTTCCCCGCGCGGACGAGCGAGACGTTCAGAGAATCGCTCGTCAGCCCGACGTGTGGCCAGGGCTCTTCGCTCGCTTCCGCAGCGACGAAGCCAAGCTGCTCCCACCAGTGCGCCGAGGACTCGAGGTCCCGCGCCGGCAGCGCGAATTCCTCGAACCAGCCCAGCCGCGAGGTCTCGTGCGGGCGGCGCTGCGGCGGTGAGTAGGTGCGCGCCTCCAGCATCGTGATCATCTGCCGGTCAGGGTCGGTGAATCCCGCCTCGTTGAACACGTCGGCGCCGATCTTGCGGAAGGCCAGCTCGATCCCGAGCGCCTCGATGCGCTCGAGGTTAGCCATCAGATCGGGCTGCACGAACGTGAGCGAGGGTGACGGGAACTCGTAGCCATGCAGCCCTATGAACAGCCGGCCGTCGGTGACCACCGCATAGGGATGGCTCCAGGTGTCGCCCACGACCGCCTGGGTGAAGCCGAGCCGCTCGTAGAAGGCGAGCGAATCGAGCGGCTCCGGCGCGTGGACGCTGACCTCGAGGAATCGACCGAGCATTCAGGACCTTCCGGCGGCGGCGGGGCCGACCCGCATCATAGCGTCGGGCGCGCCGCGCGCGTCAGCCGGCTGCCTGCGGGCGAACGTCGCCGTGCGGCAGCGCGTACAGCGATATCCAGGCCACCACGGACACCACGGCGCAGAACACGTAGATCGGCACCGGCGACTGGGTGGAAAAGAGGGCCATGAACTGCACCGCCGTGGCGCCGATGAGCTGCTGTGAGAAGCCGAGCATGCTGGAGGCCGCGCCTGCCGTGCGCGGGGCCAGGGCTACGGCGCTGGCGTTGAGGTTGGGCAGGGCCAGTCCCTGCGCGAGGCTCAGCGCGGCGAAGGGAATGAAGATGGCCGCGGGATGCCAGGCGCCCGCCAGCATCAGGCCGAGGCCGATGAGCGCGAAGGCGAGCTGGCCGGTCGTCCCCGCGACGATCAGCCTGCGCAGGCCGACGCGGGTCGCGACGCGCGTCACCCACCAGTTGCCGACGAAATAGCCGCCTGCGAGCAGCAGGTACCACAGGCCGTACTCGGTCGAGCTGCGGCCGAGCTCGACCATGACGTAGGGAACGATGGAGATGAAGGCCAGGAAGGTCGCGTAGATCACGCCGGCCTGTACCGTGAAGCCCAGGAACGCCCGCTGGCGCAGCAGTCCGAAGGACTCGCCGAGCAGCGCGGCCATGGAGGCGCTGCGCTCCCCCGCGGCGCGCGTCTCGGGAAGGTGGCGCCAGGTGACGCCGAGCACCGCGACGCTGGCCACGATCAGCAGGGCGAACAGGGCCTGCCAGCCCCAGGCGTCCGTCACGGCGCCGCCGATCAGCGGCGCCACCGTGGGGCCGACGACCATCACCATCGTCAGGTAGGCCAGCATCCGCGCCATCTTCTCGCGCGCGTACAGGTCGCCGAGCATGGCGCGCGCGACGACGAGGCCCGCGGCGGAGCCGAAGGACTGCACCGCGCGGCCGAGGACCAGGACTTCGAGCGTCGGTGCGACCAGGCACAGCAGGTTGCCGAGGCCGAACACGCCGAGTCCCGCCATGATCACCGGCCGGCGGCCGTAGCGGTCGGACAGCGGTCCGTAGAGCAGGATGCCGACGGCGAAGGACAGCAGCGCGACGCTCACCGTCGCGTTCATCTCGGACACGCTGGCGCCGAAGTGGGCCTGCACCACCGGCAGGGCCGGCAGGTAGACGTTCATGGCGAACGGCCCCGACGCCGCGATCGCGGCGAGCAGGACGATCAGCGTGCGGTCGGCGAGCGGCTGCGGCGCAGCGGATCCGCCCTCGGTCACTGCACCCCGCCGATGCACACGTACTTGATCTCGGTGAAGTCGAGAAGGCCGTACTTCGAGCCCTCGCGGCCGATGCCGGATTCCTTGACGCCACCGAAAGGCGCGACCTCGGTGGAGATCAGTCCCGTGTTGAGCCCGACGATGCCGTACTCGAGGCCCTCGGACACGCGCCAGGCGCGCGCGAGGTCGCGCGTGTAGAAGTAGCAGGCCAGCCCGAACTCCGTGTCGTTGGCCATGGCGAGCGCCTCGGCCTCGGTCTCGAACCTGAACAGCGGCGCGACCGGCCCGAAGGTCTCTTCGCGGGCGACCTTCATGGACGGCGTCACGTAGGTGAGTACGGTCGGCTCGTAGAACGTGCCGCCGAGCGCGTGGCGGCGGCCGCCAGTGGCGAGCTTCGCGCCCTTGCCGAGCGCATCGGCCACGTGCTCCTCCACCTTCGCGAGCGCGGCCTCGTCGATAAGCGGGCCCTGGTCGGTCGCGCCCTTCAAGCCGTCGCCGACGGCGAGCTTCTTCACCGCCTCGACCAGCTTCGCGGCGAAGGCATCGTAGACCCCGGCCTGCACCAGCAGGCGGTTCGCGCAGACGCAGGTCTGGCCCGTGTTGCGGTACTTGCTCGCGATGGCGCCCGCCACGGCGGCGTCGAGGTCGGCGTCGTCGAAGACGATGAACGGCGCGTTGCCGCCGAGTTCGAGCGACACCTTCTTGAGCGTGCCGGCGCACTGCGCCATCAGCGCCTTGCCGACCTCGGTGGAGCCGGTGAACGACAGCTTGCGCACGCGCGCATCCGAGGTGAGCACGCCGCCGATGGCACGCGCCGGGCCGGTGATCACGTTGAACACGCCCTTCGGGATGCCGGCGCGGTGGGCCAGCTCGGCGAGCGCCAGCGCCGTGAAGGGCGTCTGCGTGGCGGGCTTGCAGACCACCGCGCAGCCGGCGGCCAGGGCGGGCGCGACCTTGCGCGTGATCATCGCTGCGGGGAAGTTCCAGGGCGTGATCGCCGCCACCACGCCGACCGGCTGGCGCATCACCATCAGGCGCTTGTCGGGCTGGTGGCCGGGGATCAGGTCGCCGTAGATGCGCTTCGCCTCCTCGGCGAACCACTCCACGAACGCCGCAGCGTAGGCCACCTCCGCGCGCGCCTCGGCGAGCGGCTTGCCCTGCTCGGCGGTCATCAGCGTGCCGATGTCGTCCACGTTGGCGACGATCAGGTCGTGCCAGCGCCGCAGCAGGATGCTGCGCTCCTTGGCGGTCTTCGCCGCCCATGCCGGGAAGGCGGCGTGCGCGGCGGCGACCGCGGCCTCGGTCTCGACGGCGCCGAGCGCGGGCACCGTGCCGAGCTGCCCGCCAGTCGCGGGATTGGTCACCGCAATCGTGGCGCCATTGGCGGCGCCGATCCACGCGCCGTCGACGTAGCAGTGCTGGTGCAGCAGGGAAAGGTCCTTGAGGTTCATCGCGCGGCTCCGCAGGAAGGGGTTACGTGCCCGGCGGGCACGGTCGGACTGCGCTTGATCAGCGCCGCCGGACCGGCGAATTGTGCGCTATCCCGGCGATGTTGACGACCCGAGGCTCCGTCCAGCCTGCCCGGCCAGCGTCACGGGTGGCGTTGTGTGCGCCGCTCAGGCGGACTTGACGACCTTCTGGTCGATCGCGCCGAAGATCGAGCGGCCGCCGGCGTCCAGCATCTCGATGCGGACCCGGTCGCCGAAGCGCAGGAAGGGCGTCGCCGGCGTGCCGCGGGCGAGCACCTCGAGCATGCGCTGCTCGGCGAGGCAGCAGGAGCCGAGCGAACGGTCGTAGTTCGACACGGTGCCGGAGCCGACGATCGCTCCCGCGCCGAGTCGCCGGGTCTTGGTGACGTGGGCGATGAGCTGGCCGAAGTCGAAGGTCATGTCCACGCCCGCGTTGGGCCGGCCGAGCAGCTTGTCGTTGACGTGCACCACGAGCGGCAGGTGGACCTTGCCGCCGTCCCAGGCCGCGCCGAGCTCGTCGGGCGTCACGGCGACGGGCGAGAAGGCCGTGGCGGGCTTGGACTGGTAGAAGCCGAAGCCCTTCTCGAGCTCGGCGGGGATGAGGTTTCGCAGCGACCAGTCGTTGACCAGCATGACGAGCCGGATGTGGTGCCGGCCGTCCCCGGGGCTCGTGTCCATCGGCACGTCGCCCGTGACGACCGCCACTTCGGCCTCGAGGTCGATGCCGTGCGCCTCGTCCGGAAGCGGCACGTCGGCCGTGGCGCCGAGCAGGTCGTCCGAGCCGCCCTGGTAGACCAGCGGGTCGTGCCAGAATGACTCGGGCATCTTTGCGCCACGCGCCTTGCGCACCAGCTCGACGTGGTTGACGTAGGCGCTGCCGTCCACCCAGTGATGGGCGCGCGGCAGGGGCGCCATGGCCTGCGCCGGGTCGAAATCGAAGGCTTGCAAGGCGCGGCCAGCCTCCAGGTCGGTCGCGAGCGCCTCGAGTGCCGGCGCCGTGCCTTCCCAGTCGTCGAGCGCGGCCTGCAGGGTCCGCGCGATGCCGTCGGCGAACGCGGCGCGGGTGAGGTCGCGGTTCACGACTGCGAGTCGTCCGTCGCGCGTGCCGTCGCGCAGGGTTGCGAGCTTCACCTGGCGCTCCCCTTCCAGCTGTCCACGTAGCCGGGCCACTCGCAGCCGTCGGCGGCCGAGCCGACCTCGAGCGCATCGCGGGTGTCGATCATGACCGCGTACTCGTCGGTCGCAGGCTTGGCCTGAACGAGCATGCGCGAGAGCGCCTTCGGGTGAGGGCCGTGGGTGAAGCCCGAGGGGTGGAACGTGAGCATGCCGGGGTGGATGTTGTCGCGGCTGAAGAAGTCGCCATCGTGGTAGAAGATCACTTCCTCGTAGTCGTCGTTGTTGTGGAAGAACGACACCTTGAGCGCCCCCGGGTCGGTCTCGAAGGGTCGCGGCGCGAAGGTGCAGACGACGAAGCGCTCGGCGAGGAAGGTCGTGTGCGCCGACGGCGGCAGGTGGTAGCGGTGGCTCATCAGCGGGCGGATGTCGCGCACGTTGATGCGGCAGGCCGACAGGTCGCCGTGCCAGCCGACGGCATCCAGCGGGTTGAACGGGTAGGTCGCCACCGACACGGCGTTGCGGCGCCTGATCGCCACCCGCCAGGGTGTCTCGCCCTGCTGCGCGAGGAAGGCCTCGTCGATGCGCGGGGTGTCGAGCATCGCCGGGTCGAAGATGGCGTGATTGCCCACGAGCCCCTTGTCGGGCAGCACGTAGCTCGAGTTGGTCGCTTCGATCAGGAGCGCCTGCAGCGGGCCGTCGCAGTCGAGGCGCCACATCGTGCCGCGCGGCAGGACGACGTAGTCGCCCGCCTCGATGGCGAGGTGGCCGAAGTCGCAGAACAGGTCGCCGCGGCCGCGGTGGACGAACATCAGCTCGTCGCCGTCGGCGTTGCGGACGAGGTGATCCATGGCGCCCTCGGTGCGCCAGAAGCGCAGCCGGCAGTGCGCATTGTACAGGACCTCCGGCGCGTCCCACGGTGACGGCGTGACCGGCTCGAGCCGCGTCAGGTCGAAGGCCCTGGGCCGCAGCGGGCCCTCGAAGTCCGACCAGCCGGTCGGCGGGTGGCGGTGGTGGAAGAACGCGGCGGGGCCGAAGAACCCCTCCTTGCTCATCTCGCGCTCGTAGGTGCCGGGCGGCAGGTCGCAGTGCGCCTGCCGCGAGGCCTGACCCTCGACACGCGGGTAGCCGATGTAGCGCTTCATCCCGCCAATTTAGTTTCAAATGAAACTATAGGCAAGGACCGCCTCACTCGAAGCGCAGGTGCTTGACACTCTTGCCGTGACGGCGGATCAGGCGCAGGGCCTCGAGGCCGATCCGGATGTGCTTCTCGACGAAGGTGTTGGTGACGACTCTGTCCGAGGCCTCGGTCTTGACCCCTTCCGGCACCATCGGCTGGTCGCTCACCAGCAGCAGCGCACCCGACGGGATGGAGTTGGCGAAGCCGGCGGCGAAGATGGTCGCCGTCTCCATGTCGATGGCCATGGAACGCGACCGGCGCAGGCGGTCCTTGAATTCGGCGTCGTGCTCCCAGACCCGTCGGTTGGTCGTGAAGACGGTGCCGGTCCAGTAGTCGCACTCGAGGTCGCGGATCACCGTGGACACGGCGCGCTGCAGGCTGAAGGCCGGCAGTGCCGGCACCTCCTTCGGCAGGTAGTCGTCCGAGGTGCCCTCGCCGCGGATGGCGGCGATGGGCAGCACCAGGTCGCCGAGCTTGTTCTTGCGCTTGAGCCCGCCGCACTTGCCGAGCAACAGCACGGACTTCGGCTTCACGGCGGACAGCAGGTCCATCACCGTCGCAGCCTGCGCGCTGC
Organism: Gammaproteobacteria bacterium; assembly: GCA_037443885.1. Classification (GTDB taxonomy): domain Bacteria; phylum Pseudomonadota; class Gammaproteobacteria; order Steroidobacterales; family Steroidobacteraceae; genus SG8-30. Next base: position 7,793 of record JBBINN010000056.1, read on the forward strand.
CCATGCCGAACATGATCATGGTGATGCCGTCCGCCGTGGCGTTCGGCATCGGGCGGTCGCGCCCCACGACCTCGGCGCCGGTGAGTTGCGCAAAGATCTCGAGGTAGTTGCCAAAATTCGTCAGCAGCACGTGCTGGCCGAAGTCCGCGAGCGCGGTGCCCGTGTAGCGCGGCAGCCAGTTCTCGACGATTTCCCGCTTGGTCTTCAATCAGGCTCTCCGTTGACGGCTCAGCGCTCGAGGATGGCGGTCACGCCCATCCCGCCGGCGGTGCAGATCGAGATCAGCCCGCGGCCGGCCCCGCGCTGCGAAAGCAGCTTCGCCAGCGTCGCGACGATGCGCGCCCCGGTAGCGGCGAAGGGGTGGCCCACGGCGAGGGAGCCTCCCTTGACGTTGAGCCTCGCGCGGTCGATCGCGCCGAGCGGCCGGTCGAGCCCGAGCCGGTCGCGGCAGAAATCCGGCGATTCCCAGGCCTTGAGCGTGCACAGGACCTGCGCCGCGAAGGCCTCGTGGATCTCGTAGAAATCGAAGTCGCCGAGTCCCAGTTGCGCATCCGCCAGCATCCTCGGCACGGCATAGGCGGGCGCCATCAGCAGGCCCTCGGCGCCGCCGACGAAATCGACGGCCGCGACCTTGCCGTAGGTGAGGAACGCCTGGATCGGCAAGCCGCGCCGGCGCGCCCAGGCCTCGCTCGCCAGCAGCACGCCCGAGGCGCCATCGGTCATCGGCGTGCTGTTGCCGGCCGTCAAGGTGCCGTCACGCGCGAACGCCGGCTTGAGCGCCGCCAGCCGCTCGAGGCTCGTGTCGCGGCGCAGGTTGTTGTCCTCGCCGAGGTCCTCGAAGCGGATGACGAGGTCGCGGTAGAAGCCCTCGTCGTAGGCCGCGCCGGCGGCGAGGTGGCTCGCGAGCGCGAGCCGGTCCTGCGCCTCCCGGGTGATACCCCAGCGCCGCGCCATCTGCTCGCAGCTCTCGCCCATGGACAGGCCGGTGCGGGGCTCGACGACGCCGGGCAGCGCCGGCTTGAAGTGCCGCGGCCGCAGCCGCAGCCAGGGTCGGACGCGCGCGCCCAGCGACCGGCCGCGGAAGCTCTCCAGCAGGATCTGCTGGTACTCCCGCGGGTAGGCGATCGGCGCGTCGCTGACCGTGTCCACGCCGCCGGCGATGCCTGCGTCGATCTGGCCGAGCGCAATCTTGTTCGCCACCAGGATCGCCGCCTCGAGGCCGGTGCCGCAGGCCCGCTGCAGGTCGAGACCCGGCGTCTCGGGGGAAAGCCCCGAGCCCAGCACGCATTCGCGCACCAGGCCCCACTGGGTGGCGTGCTTCATGACCGCCCCGGCCGTGACCTCGCCGAGCCGCTCGCCCTCGAGCCCGAAGCGATCCACCATGCCGCGCAGGACGGCCGTGAACATCTCCTGGTTCCCGACCCGCGCATAGGCGCCGTGCGCCCGGGCGAAGGGTATGCGCAGCCCGCCGACGATCGCGACGCGCCGCAATTCGGTTCCTACCAGCATCACAGACCTCCACTGGAGCGGCTTTTCGCTAGAATGCCAGCCCGCCCGGATGCCCGCCACGAGGCTTCTGCCTCCTCGAGCCCATGTCCGACCTTTCCACGGCGACCGACCGGATCCGCCGCGACGCGGTGTGCGTGCTGCGCCTCGCGTGGCCGCTGGTCGTCAACAATCTCGTCATCGCCGGCATGGCGCTCGCTAACACGCTGGCGGCGGGGCGGGTGGGGCCTGAGCCGCTCGCGGGCGTCGCCGTCGGCGTCGCCTATTACCAGGTCTTCTGGCTGGCCGGCCTCGGCATCCTGATGTCGCTCTCGCCGCTCGTGGCCCACGCCTACGGCGGCGGCCGCGACCTCGAGGTCGGGCACCGCTTCCGCCAGGGCCTGTGGCTGTCGCAGCTGCTGGCGCTGCCGCTGCTCGGCGGGCTGCTCGCCGTGGGTCCGGTGCTGCAGTGGTTCGGCACGGACGCCCGCACGGTGCCGCACGCGGTGAGCTACGTGATGGTGATGTGCCTGGGGCTGCCGGCGATGCTCGCCTTCCTCGCCCACCGCTACACGTCCGAGGGTCTCGGCTGGACGCGGCCGATCATGCTGACCGCGGCGGTGGGACTCGCCGTCAACGTCGGCGGCAACTGGGTGTTCACCCTCGGCAACCTCGGCGCGCCGCGGCTCGGCGCCACGGGCTGCGCCATCGCCACCGTGCTGGCGCAGTGGTCGATGCTCGGCACCATGCACCTGTACCAGCGCAGGCATCACTTCTACCGGCGCTTCGGGCTGTTCGCGCGCTTCGAGTGGCCGTCCGCCCGCACGCTGCGCGAGACGCTCGCGCTCGGCCTGCCGATCGGCGGCAGCGTGGTGTCCGAGGGATCGCTCTTCTCCGTCGCCGGCCTGCTGATGGGCACGCTCGGCACCGAGATCGTCGCCGCCCACCAGATCGCACTGACCTGCGGCGCACTCATGTTCATGGTGCCGCTGGCCTTCCATTCGGCCACCACGATCCACGTGGGCCACAAGGCGGGCGCCGGCGACGCCCGGGGCGCCCGCCGCGCGGGCTGGACCGGCATCGGCCTGTGCGGCGCCTTCATGGCCGCTTCGGCACTCGTGATCCTCGCGCTGAACGAGCAGATCGCCGCGGCGTTCACCACCGATGCGGACGTACGGCTGCTGGCCGCTGCGCTGCTCGTCTTCGTGGCGATCTTCCAGGTGCCGGACGGCCTGCAGGTCGGCGCGGCCGGGGCGCTGCGCGGCTTCAAGGACGCAAGGGTCCCGATGGTGTTAAACGTCGTCGCCTACTGGCTCGTCGGCTTTCCGGTCGCGTGGTGGCTCGGCGTGAAGGCCGGCTACGGGCCACACGGTATCTGGACCGGGCTCATCGTGGGCCTGGTGGCCTGCGCCCTGCTGCTGGGGCTGCGCTATCGCTTCGTTTCCGAGCGCGCGGTGCGGCTGGCGGCTGCACCGCTATAATCCGCGCCCGACTCATCCGGGAGGCCGCCCGTGCTACATCGCCTCGCCATTCTCTGTTGCGCCGTCCTGCTCGCCTCCTGCGCCGCTGCGCCGGCGAAGATCGCACCCGGCGAGCAGCTGCGCGTGCTCGTCGAGGCCCACTATGACGAGCTGCTCGCGCTCAACCCGCTGCGCGCGACGTTCAGCGGCGACCACCGCTTCGACGATCGGCTCGGCGATCCCGCCAGCCCGGCGCACGAGGCGGCCATGCTCGAACTCGAGCGGCGCAACCTCGAGGCGGCGCGACGCATCGATCCGGACACGCTCGACGGGCAGGATCGGCTCACCTGGGAAATCTTCGTGCGCGGCCGGGAGCGTTCGCTCGAGGGCGCCCGCTATCCGCAGCGCCTGCTGCCCGTCACCCAGCAGTACAGCCTGCCGCTCGTGCTGGCCGTGCTCGGCGGCGGCGGCAGCGCGCAGCCCTTCGCTACGGTCGCCGACCACGAACGCTGGCTCGCGCGCGCCGCCGAGGCGCCTCGGGCGATCGAGTCGACCATCGCCGCGATGCGCGAGGGCATGGCGCGCGGCGTGACGCAGCCGCGCGAGGTGCTGGCGAGCGTCGTGCCGCAGCTCGACTCGCTCATCGTGGACGAACCGGAGCAGAGCCTCTTCTTCGGGCCCGTCCGCGGTCTGCCGGACTCCGTTCCGGCCGCGGAGCGCGCCGCGCTGGAGGACCGCTATCGTAAGCTCATCACCGACGTTCTCAACCCGTCGTTCGCGAAGCTGCGCGACTTCATCCGTGACGAGTACCTGCCCGCCAGCCGCGAGACGGTCGGCTGGTCGGCCCTGCCCGACGGCGCCGCCTGGTACGACTTCCTGGTCGCCGTGAACACCACCACGGACATGACCGCGGCCGAGATCCACGCCCTTGGCCTCGCCGAAGTGGCGCGCATCCGCAGCGAGATGGAACGGGTGGCGCGGCAGGTGGATTTCACGGGCAGTCTCGAGGAGTTCTTCCGCTGGGTGCAGGACGAGCCCTCCTTCTACTACGACGACCCGCAGGGCCTGATCGACGGCTACGGCGAGATCAAGCGGCGCATCGATGCGGCGCTGCCGCGCCTGTTCCGGGACTTCCCCAAGGCCGATTACGAGGTTCGCCCCGTCGAGCCCTTCCGCGCCGCCACCGCGGCGGGAGCGTCGTACCTGTCGGCGGCGCCGGACGGCAGCCGCCCGGGCATCTTCTACGTCAACACCTTCAACCTGAAGGCGCAGCCGAAATTCGGCATGGAGACGCTCTCGCTGCACGAGGCCTCGCCGGGGCACCACTTCCAGATCTCGATTGCGCAGGAGCTCACCGGGCTGCCCCGGTTCCGGCGCTTTGGCGGCTACACGGCGTATGTCGAGGGCTGGGCGCTGTATGCGGAGTTCCTCGGTCCCGAGCTCGGGATGTTCGAGGACCCCATGCAGTACTACGGCCGGCTGTCCGACGAGATGCTGCGCGCGATGCGCCTGGTCGTGGACACCGGCCTGCACGCGAAGGGCTGGAGCCGCGAGCAGGCCATCCAGTTCATGCGCGACAATTCCTCCCTCGCCGAGAGCGGCATCGTCTCCGAGGTGGACCGCTACATCGTGATGCCGGGCCAGGCGCTCGGCTACAAGATCGGCGACATCCGCATCCAGGGGCTGCGCCGCGAGGCCGAGGCCGCGCTGGGCGAGCGCTTCGACATCCGCGAGTTCCACTCGCAGGTGCTGCGCGACGGCGCCCTGCCGCTCGACGTGCTGGATGCCAAGGTCCGCCGCTGGATCGCCGAGGTCGCGGCTCGCGGCTGAGCGCGCCCGCGGCCTCAGCCGCCGCCGAAGGCGCGCGGCGCGCTGTCCCAGAGAATCAGCACGGCCATGACCACCAGGAAGGCCGCGAAGCCGCGCCGCAGGCTGCGCTGCGGCAGGCGGTGGGCGAGACGGCTTCCCACCACGCTGCCCGCGGCGCCGAGCGCGACGAACTTGGCGAGCACCACCCAGTCGAGCGCGAGTCCCTGGGCGTGCAGCAGCTGCAGGTGCTTGGCGAAGCCCGAGAACGAGTTCATCGCGATGATGGCGAGGCTGGTGCCGATCGCCGCGTGCATGCCGAGGCCGCCGAGCAGCACCAGGGCGGGCAGGATCAGGAAGCCGCCGCCGACACCGACGAAACCCGTCAGCATCCCCACCGCCACACCGTCCACGGCCAGCAGCGACAGCGGCCGCGGCGGCCGCGGCACGGCCGGCGGCTCGCCGCGGCGGAACATCATCACCGCGGCGGCGAGCATGACGCCGGCGAAGACGGCGAGCTGCACCGCGCCGCTGACCCAGGCCGAGAGCCACGCGCCGGCGATGGTTCCCGCCATGCCGGGCAGGCCGAAGCCCAGCACGCTGCGCCAGGCGAGCTGGCCGCGCGCCACGTTCTGCAGCGCGCCGATCAGCGCGATCGAGCCGACCACGGCGAGCGAGCCGGCGATCGCGACCTTTTCCGGCTGGCCGACGAGGTAGACGAGCACCGGCACCGTGATGATGGAGCCGCCCGAGCCCAGCAGGCCCAGCGAGAGTCCGATCGCGACCGCTCCAAACCAGGCCAGCAGCATGCGTCCGCCGCGTCTGTCAGAATCCGGCCCGGGAGGATAGCCGGCCCGGGAGCAGAGTGCATGACGCGGCCTCACGTCGAACCCTTCTTTCACGAGCAGTCGTCCACCTGGACCTACGTCATCCACGATGGCAAGACGGCGGCCGTCGTCGATCCGGCGGTGGACTTCGACTTTCCCTCCGGCCGCGCCGACCCCGCGCCGGTGGCGCGCGTCGCGGAGTTCCTCGAGTCGAGCGGCCTCGGGCTGCAGTGGATCCTGGAGACGCATGCGCATGCCGATCACCTGAGCGGCGCGCCTTGGCTCAAGGCGCGGCTCGGCGGCGAGGTCGCGATAGGCGAGGGCATCAGGCGTGTGCAGGCCACGTTCAAGGATCTGCTCGCCCTCGAGCCCGGCTTTGCGACCGACGGCAGCCAGTTCGACCGGCTGTTCGGCGACGGCGAGACCTTCCGCATCGGCAGCCTCGAGGCGCGCGTCCTGGCCACGCCCGGTCACACCAACGACAGCGTCACCTATCTCGTCGGTGACGCGGCCTTCGTCGGCGACACCATCTTCATGCCGGACGGCGGCACGGCGCGCTGCGACTTTCCCGGCGGTGACGCGTCGGTGCTGTTCGCCTCGATCTGGAAGCTCTACTCCCTTCCCGCCGCGACCCGCATATTCGTCTGTCACGACTATGCGCCGGGCGGACGCGAGCTGCGCTGCGAGACCAGCGTCGCGGCCCAGCGCGAGGCCAACATCCACGTCCGCGAGGGCGTCACCGAGGCCGAGTTCGTGGCCCTGCGCCGGGGGCGTGACGTCACGCTGGCGGTTCCCCGGCTGCTGTATCCCTCGGTGCAGGTGAACGTCCGGGCCGGCCAGCCGCCGCCGGCCGATGCCAGGGGTCGGCGCTACCTGACCCTGCCCTACCGGCCGGCTTGACCGGTCGCAATACTCCGGCGCGATGAACACGAGCCGCGCGCTTTTCGACATCCGCTGGTGGTGGCACCGCTCGCCGGAGTGGGCCCCGGGCGCGTAGCCGCCGTTCCTTCGCGAACACCCGACCCACCTCCGATCGCACCGCGGAGGTGGGTTTTTTGTTGCCTGACGATCACCGGACCTGGACCATGAAGCTGCCCTTCGACATCGCCGCCGACCTCGACACACCGGTGTCGGCCTACCTGAAGCTCGGGTCCTTCGGCCCGCGCTTCCTGCTGGAGAGCGTCGAGGGTGGCGAGCGGCTGGCGCGGTATTCCTTCATCGGCTTCGGCGACGGTCTCGAGGTCGGTCTCGATGCCCATGGCCTGCGCGTGGGCGACTCCCGGGCGCCCGTGCCGGCGGGCCGCGATGACCTGCTAGCCCGCCTGCGGGAAGCGCTCGCGGCGGCGCCGCGCCCGCAGGCGCCCGGAATGCCCGGCCTGCCGCTGACGGGCGGCCTGGTCGGCTACGCGGCATACGACATCGTCCGCTTCTTCGAGCGGCTGCCGGCGCGCGCCGTGGCCGACCAGCCGGTGCCCGACGCCTTCTACTACGCCCCGCGGTCGATCCTCGTCTTCGACCACGTGTCGCGTGGCCTGACCCTGCTGCACGACGGGCCGGAGTCCGAGCGCCAGGCCCTCAAGCGCGAGATCGTCGCGGCGCTGCGCGGGCCGGTGCCGGCGCAGCGCAAGCCCTTCAGCTACGCGGCCGCGACACCGAGCATGACGCGAGACGACTACCTCGGCGGGGTCCGCCGAACCCAGGAGTACATCGCCGCCGGCGACGTCTACCAGCTCGTGCTGTCGGTGCGCTTCTCGGGCGAGTGCGACCTCGACCCGTTCGAGGCCTACCGGGCCCTGCGGCTGCTCAATCCGTCGCCGTACATGTACTACCTCGACATGGGAGGCGTGACGGTGGTCGGTTCCTCGCCCGAGGCGCTGGTGCGGCTCGGCAAGCGCCGTGCGCAGCTTCGGCCCATAGCGGGCACTCGGCCGCGCGGCGAGACCGCCGCCGAGGACCTGCGCCACGAGACCGAGCTGCTCGCCGACCCGAAGGAGAATGCCGAGCACGTGATGCTGATCGACCTCGCGCGCAACGACCTCGGCCGCGTGGCGAGCGCCGGCTCGGTGCAGGTGGACCCCTACCGCATCATCGAGCGCTACAGCCACGTCATGCACATCGTCAGCGGCGTGAACGGCGAGCTCGCGCACGGACGCGACGCCTTCGACCTGTTCGCCGCCGCCTTCCCTGCCGGCACGCTGGTCGGTGCGCCGAAGGTGCGCGCGATGGAGATCATCGACGAGCTCGAGCCGGTGCGGCGCGGGCTGTACGGCGGCACGGTCGGCTACTTCGGGCGCGGCGGCGACATGGACCAGGCCATCACCATCCGCACGCTCACCTTCGCCAACGGCCGCTACGCCTACCAGGCGGGCGCGGGCATCGTCGCCGACAGCGTGCCGGAGAGGGAACACGACGAAGTGCTGGCCAAGAGCGCGGTGCTGCGCCGCGCCCTCGAACTCGCGGAGGCCGGGCTATGAAGCCGCGCCTGTTGCTCATCGACAACTACGATTCCTTCACCTACAACCTGGTGCAGGCCTTCCTCGTGCTCGGTGCGGACGTCACGGTGCGCCGCAACGACGGGATCGGCGTCGCGGAGGCGCTCGCGCTCGACGTCACGCACCTGTGCATCTCGCCGGGGCCGGGCACGCCCTACGACGCGGGCGTGTCGATGCAGATGATCGAGGCCTTCACGGGCCGGCTGCCGATCTTCGGCGTGTGTCTGGGGCACCAGTCGCTGGTGGAGGTGTTCGGCGGCAAGGTGGTCCGCGCCGGCCGGCTGATGCACGGCAAGACCTCGCTGGTGCACCACGACGGCCGCGGTGTGTTCGCGGGCCTGCCGAACCCGTTCGAGGCGGGCCGCTACCACTCGCTGATCGCCGAGCGCGACACGATCCCGGCGGAGCTGGAGGTGACGGCCTGGACGCCCGAGGGCGAGATCATGGGCGTGCGGCACCGGTCGCTGCCGATCGAGGGCGTGCAGTTCCACCCGGAGAGCATCCTCACGCCGGACGGTCCTCGGCTGATGGGCAACTTCCTGGGCTTCACCAGCGGGAGCCGGCCGTGATGCGTCCTCAACTTGGGGACTGTCCCCGCTGGGGACTGTCCCCGGCGGAAGCAGTCGGTGCCTGCGCCGCAGCCGGGATCCGGCGGGGGGCACTCCTCGCCTCGCTGCCTGAGGGAGGGGACATTCCTGATCCTGATTACGCAGCTGGGTCAGCCAGTGAACCAGGGGGT
>JBBINN010000057.1:0-16541 GCA_037443885.1 Gammaproteobacteria bacterium
GCCACTGCGAGCTCGTGTGCGTGGACGGCGCGGTGATCGTCCGCGACCTGAGTGCAGGCGGCACCTTCCTCAACGGCGAGCGCGTGGCGGGCGAAGCGCGCCTTTCGGCCGGCGACCGCCTGCGACTGGGTCGGCCCGGCGTCACGCTCGACCTCGTGGCCGTGGGCTGATGGCACGCCGGCGCGCCGAGGCCTGGAGCATGTCCTTCCTGGACGTGATCAGCTGCGGCTTTGGTGCGGTGGTCCTCTTCTACACCATCATCAGCGCGCAGGCGGGCCTCGCGCGGATCGACGCGAGCCGCGACCTGCAGGCCGAGGCCTCGCGCCTCGAGCAGCAGGTGCTGGAGGGCTACAAGCATCTCGCGGAGCTGCGTAACGCGCTCTCCTCCACCGACGAGGAGCGGCGCCGCGCCGAGGGCCTGTCGCGGCAGGTGCTGGAAAAGCTCGAGGTCACGCGCGAGGAGCTCGCGCGCTACCAGTTCGACACGCTGGCGCGCCGGGAGAGCCTCGAGCGGCTCAAGGCCGACCTCAAGTCGCTGGAGGAGGAGGCGCGGCGGCTGCAGGCCGCCGCGGACGAGGTCAAGACCGGCACGCAGGTCCGCACGGTGCAGGGCGACGGCGACCGCCAGTATCTCACCGGCCTCAAGGTCGGCGGCCGCCGCAACCTCATCCTGGTCGACGCGTCGGCGAGCATGCTCGACGAGACCCTGGTGAACATCATCCGCCTGCGCAACATGCCGGCGGAGCGCAAGCTGCGCTCGCAGAAGTGGCAGCAGGCGATCGGCACGGTGGACTGGATCTCCGCCCAGCTTCCGGCGGAGTCGCAGTTCCAGGTCTACGCCTTCAACACGAAGGCCTGGCCGCTCGTCGAGGGCAGCGACGGCCGCTGGCTCGCCGCGAAGGACAGCGAGGCGATGGGCAACGCGCTCAAGACCCTCAGGCGCACCGCGCCGCACGACGGCACCAGCCTCGAGAATGCCTTCGCCGTGATCGGGCGGCTCAGCCCCGCGCCCGACAACGTCATCCTCATCACCGACGGGCTGCCGACGCAGGGCGCCGCGCCGCCCACCGTGCGCACGCTCGTCGACGCGAGCGACCGCGAGCGCCTGATGCAGCAGGCCGTGCGTTCGCTCGGCCGCAGCCCGCCGCCGGTCAACATCGTGCTGCTGCCGATGGAGGGCGATCCGTCTGCGCCCACCTACTTCTGGCGCCTTGCGCAGGCGACCCGCGGCTCGTTCGTGAGCCCGTCGAGGGACTGGCCATGAAGCGCCGCCAGCGCCGCGACACGGACGTCTTCAGCATGTCCTTCCTGGACGTGATCAGCTGCGGCCTCGGCGCGGTCATCCTGCTGCTGGTTCTGAACGAGGTCGGCGAGCCGATCCAGCTCGAGCAGGCGCGCGAGGACCTCGACAAGCAGATCCAGCGCCTCGAGGAGGAACTCTACGACCTGCGCGGCACCTCGACCGTGCTCGAACGCGAACTCCGCGCGCGCGTGGAGCAGCTGTCGGAGGAGCAGCGGCGCGTGGCCCGCCTGCGCGGCGACCTGTCGCTGATCGAGGGCCAGTACGCGGCGAGCAAGGGCGAGGCCGAGACCATCAACCTGCTCGAGGGCAGCCTCACGGTCGCGCGCCAGTCGCTGACCGACGAGATGAAGCGCCTGCTGGGAGCGGACTTCCGCCGCAGCGCCGACCAGCCGATCGGCGGCATCCCGGTGGACAGCGAGTACGTCATCTTCATCGTGGACACCTCCGGGTCCATGCAGAACCACAACTGGCTGAACGCCCAGCAGAAGATGCGCGAGGTGCTCGAGATCTACCCGCGCGTCAAGGGCATCCAGGTCATGGACGACATGGGCGGCTACATGTTCAGCGAGTTCCGCGGTCGCTGGATCCCGGACTCGCCGGCGCGGCGCAAGTTGATCCTGGACACCTTCCGCCGCTGGCAGTCGTTCTCGAACTCGAGCCCGGTCGAGGGCATCGTGGCGGCGATCCGGACCTTCCACACGCCCGAGCACCGTATCAGCATCTACGTGCTCGGCGACGAGTTCACCGGTCCCTCGATCCAGGACGTCGTGGACCAGATCGAGCGGATCAACCCGCGGGACCGCAACGGGCGGCCGATGGTGCGAATCCACGCGCTCGGCTTCCCGCTGCCGCAGAACGTGCCCCAGTACACGAGCGTCCGCTATGCCACACTCATGCGCATCGTCAGTGCGCGCAATGGAGGAACCTTCGTGGGCCTGACCGCCGAGTCCTTCGAAGCCGCCCGCCGCGGGAGGAGCTGAGCGGATGCGTCCCGGTAACCTCGTCCTGCTCGCCGCGGCGCTGGCGCTGACCGGGTGCTCGGCCGTGAAGCTCGAGCCGAAGCAGCCGTTGCCGCCGCCGCTCATCGATCAGCTGCCCGTCGCGGTGGCGGTGTCCTACCCCCAGGAGTTCCGCGGGTTCGTCCACAAGGAGCGGCGCGCGGGCGTGGACTACGAGGCGATCCTCGGTCCTGCGCACGTGGACCGCTTCGGCGCGCTGATCGAGGCCATGTTCGAGAAGGTCGTCCAGGTGGGCGAGCCTGCCGAGGCCGCTTCGCTCGAGCCGCCGGTGCGCCTGGTCGTCGAGCCGCGTTTCGAGGATTTCGCGTTCCTGACGCCGAGCGACCTCGCCGGTGACTACTACACGGTCACGATCCGCTACCGCGTGGACGTCTACGCCCCCTCGGGCGAGCGCGTGGACGCCTTCGTCTTCACCGGTTTCGGCCGCGAGCGCAGCGGCACCTTTTCCGGCACCGAGCCGCTGGCGCGCGCGACCCAGCGCGCGATGCGGGATGCGGGAGCCAAGTTCGCGATCGAGTTCACCGAGCAGGCAAGCGTGATGCGCCTGCTGCAGATGGGCGGGATGGAGATGCTGCCGGTCGAGTCTCAACTGCCGGCCGGCGGCTCGGCAGGGGGCGCGGCCTCGGCCCCGGCTGCGCCTTCTTCCGGACCGTCGGGCGGCGTGACGCCGCCGGAGTCCGGCGCTTCCTCCGCGGAACCGCCGGCCGTCACCGAGGGGCCCTCCGCCGAGGCGCCGGCGCCGCCGGAACGCGCCTCGTAGTCCCGCGCGAACTCGAACCAGGTCTCGCTCAGGCGGTAGCCGGTCGTTGCAACGGGCTGGCCCTCCGCAAAGGCCGGACTGAAGATCGCCCGCCGCAGGGCGCGCTGCAACTGCGTGGACTGCATCTCGGAGAGGTTGCCGCCCGCCGCCTCCACGTTGACGGGCTGGCCGTTGGCATCCAGGTCCACGCGGAATTCGCCGCGCAGCTCGACGATCTCGGTGCCGGAGAGCAGCCGGCTGCGCCGCTGCCCGGCCGGGGCGCGATAGAGGAGTCGCCGGGGCGAGGCCAGCGGGTTGGCCGTGCCGTCCGCCCCGGCCAGCGCCTCGAGCCGCGGCCAGGCGCGCTCGTAGTAGCGCAGGGCCTCCGCGGTGTTGCCGGCGGTCATGAACCAGTCGCCGTGCTCGAGCAGCGTCCGGGACAGCAGCGCGTCGGGCGGGTCGGCGCTCGACTCGAGCAACGACAGTGCCTGGTCGAGCGCCTTGCGGCCCTCCGGATCCGGTCGCAACCGGCTGGGCGTCGGTTGCTGGATCGCCGCGCCCGCCGGCATCGTCGCGCGGGCCCGCGCCGCGGCCATCGGCTCGCCGTAGCGCAGCATCGGGTCCTGGGCCTCGACCAGGGACTCGGGGTCGTCGGCGAACTGAAGGCGGTGCGTGCGTGCGATGGAGAGCAGCGCGTTGATCGTTGCCGGGTTGCGACCGCCGCTCTCCCGCGAGGCGATGTCCAGGGCCCGCTTGTACAGCAGCCGGGCGGCAGCGTAGCGGCCCGTCGCTTCGTACCACTCCGCGAGCTCGTTGACCCGCGGCAGGGCACGCTGGTCGCCGTGGCCGAAGCGCCTCTCGACGATCTGGAGCGCGTAGCGCCGCTCGCGGTCGATCCCCTCGGCGTAGCCGACGGCCGAGTAGGCGCGGACCAGCGCGTCCATCAGCTCCAGCTGCTCGAGGTTGAAGAGGCCGGCGGCGCGGCGGCTCACCGCGATGGCCCGCTCGAGCTGCTCGGCGGCGAGTGCCGGCTCGCCGAGCGCGTTGTAGGCCGCACCGAGGCCGGCCATCGGCGCGATGAGCCTGCGGGAGCCGATCCCTTTCGAGCTCTCGAGCAGGTCCAGGGCCTTGCCGAAGCTGACGAGCGCAGCCCGCGGCTCGCCGGCCCGCAGCTCGGCGACGCCGAGGTTGTTGTAGGCGGTGGGCAGGTCCTCGTGATCGGGGTCGAGGCGCTCCGTCAGCTCCAGGACCTCGCGCGCGAGCGGCACGGCGTCGGCGTAGCGGCCCTCGGCGACCAGGGCCTTGAAGCGCTCGTAGACCTCGCCGCGGCGGGCATCGAGCGCGGCCGGGTCGGGCGAATCGCTGCCCGGCGGCTGCGGCACGGGCAAGCCGACATCGGTCGTCGCGGCGCCGGCCTCGGCCAGCACGGCAAGGCTGGCGAGGAGCAGGGCGTGGCGCAGGATCGGCGTCATCGCATCGAACCGCCGGGTGAGTACCCGGGGACCGCCGGGTCGGCCACCCAAGCATTGCGCGCCGGCGCCGCCGGCGCAACCGCGGTCAGCCGCTGCTCGCCGGCTTGCGGAAGAGGTAGTGCGACACCAGCCACTGGCGACCGCCCTCGTAGCCGAACAGTTCGGCACAAGCCATGAAGAACACCCGCCAGTAGACCCACCAGCGGCGCACGTCGTTCCCGCCGTAGGCCTGCGCCAGCACGGGCATCAGCTCGTCCCGGTGGCGGTCCATGTTGGCGAGCCAGTGCTCGGCGGTGCGCTGGTAGTGGGTGCCGTCCACCTGCCAGTGCGACTCGATCCCGAGGTCGCGCTGGAAGTAGAGCAGCAGGTCGTCTGAGGGCATGATCCCGCCGGTGAAGAAGTAGCGCGCCATCCAGTCGGAGGCGTCGCGCACCTCGAAGGGGTAGGCCACGTCACGGTGCGTGAAGATGTGCACGAACAGCGTCGCCTCCGGCTTCATCCATGAGGCCACGCGGCGCAGCAGCTCGTCGTAGTTGCGCATGTGCTCGAACATCTCGACGGACACCACGCGGTCGAACTCGGCCTTGGGCAGCTCGAGGCGGTTCATGTCGCAGGTGATAACCTCGAGGTTCGCGAGCCCGCGCTCCGCGGCACGCGCGTCGATGTGCTGCTTCTGGGTCCTGGAGTTCGACACGACCGTGATGCGGGAGCGGGGGAAGTGCTCGGCCATCCACAGCGACAGCGAGCCCCAGCCGCAGCCGAGCTCCAGCACCCGGTCGCCGTCCCGGATGCCGGCGCGCTCGGTGCTGATGCGCAGCATCTCCGCCTCGGCGGCGTCGAGGTTGTCCACGCCCGGCGCGTAGTAGCAGCAGGAGTACTTCATGTGCCGGCCGAGCACGCGGGTGAAGAACTCCGTCGGCACCTCGTAGTGCTGCTCGTTGGCATCCACGGTGTTGATCGCCACCGGGCTGGCGCGCAGGCGTGCCAGGAAATCCATCAGCCGCCGCTGCTGTTCCTCGGGGGTGCCGCGGGTCTCCTGCGCGAGGCGCTGCGCGACCAGGCGGCGGATGCCGGCGCGGATCAGCCAGTCCGGCAGGATGTCGCGCTCCAGCAGCCGGGCGGCCAGCGAGGAGGCGACCGGGTCGGCGGCGTCGGGGTGGGTGGTGGTCGTGGTCATCTCGTCACCTCAGGCGGCACGCCGCAGGAGAATGGCGGAGGCGGGCTCGTCGTCCCGCAGGCGGGCGAGCTCGCGCAGCACGTAGGCGGCCATCGCCATGTTGCCGAGGCCCATGATGGCGACGAACCAGCCGATGCGGGCCGCGGCGCGTGGCTCCTTGTAGAAGACCCAGGCGTAGAAGGTGATGAAGCCGTAGTAGGCGTCGATCAGCGCGGCGATGGTCCACCAGCGGTCAGGTCCGTCCACGAGGCCGCGCCAGTCCCAGACGGCCTGCTGGGTGCTCGCCCAGCTCGTATAGGCGAAGAGCGAGACCAGGATGAAGCCGAACAGGAGCTTGAGGCTGGTGCGAGCGGACATCGGGTTCCTCCAGGGCCGGTGGCGGGGTCCATTGCGCCTGGTCCTGGACCGACCGCGCGACCAGCCCTTCGTTCCCCTGCGCAGGACGGATTCGTCAGCGGGGGGCGGGGCGGCCGGCGCCCCGCGTGGCTGGTCGACCCTCGAACAGCGCGAGCAGGCCACCGGCTGCCACGACCAGCAGCGGGTCGGTGATGTCCGCGACCCGCGCTGGCAGCCAGGTCTGGAGCACCTCGACCGCGAGCACCAGGCTGCCGGCCAGGAGAGTCGCCCCGAGGGCCGAGCGTCCCGAGCGGGCGAGCAGCCACACCAGTGCGCCATAGGTGAAGCAGCGTTCGAACATCGCCGGCAGGCTGGTGGCGCGGTAGCGCAGCAGCGACTCGCCGAAGGGCACCCAGCTCATCGGATCTCGGCCCAGCTGGAAGTTGAACGGCGACAGCCCGTCCACCACGAAAAGCGCCGCGAGCGCGAAGGCCAGCAGTCCGGCCGCACGCGCCTCGCCGAGGTGGCCGAGGGCCCAGGTCAGAGCCAGGGTGAGCGCCATGGCGACGACCTCCGCAGGCAACAGGCTCTTGCCGGAGAGCACCACGAGGCCCCCCGCCACGCCGAGCATCACGAACAGCAGTGGCCTGATGCCCGAGCCCGTCCGGCTCAGCGCCGTCAGTGCCTGGCCGACGACGAGCCAGGGCAGCAGCCACCGTAATGTAGCCCAGGGTTGAAGCCATGGGCTGCGGGACAGGGGCTCGAGCGCGTCGAGCCACTCGCCCGGGGCCAGCAAGGGCGCGAAGGGCACGAGCCGGTAGCAGACCCATATCACCACCAGCGCCGCCGCGATCGGGTGCGCGAGCACCCGGTCGAGCGGATGGCGGCCCAGGCTCCTGCCCGCGGCGCGCAGCGCAAGCGCCAGCGCTGCGCCCGTGGCGGCGCCGAGGGTGTTGTAGGTGACATCCGCGAGGCTCGACACGCGGCGCGTCTCGTAGATCTGCGCGATCTCGATGGCCGTGGACAGCAGCGCACCGCAGGCGAGCGCGGCCACGAGCGCGAGCGGCCCGCCCAGGCGGGGCGCCAGCAGCCACGCAAGGCAGGCTCCGAAGGGCAGGTAGAGCAACACGTTGGCGACGATGTCGCTGCGTGTGGTCCGCGCCCACGGCAGGCCGTCGCGCAGCGCCGCGACGCTGTCGATGCCGGCGTCCTCGAAGCGGAACGGGAACAGCGAGCCGTAGACGATCAGGAAGACGACCACGGCCAGCAGCCAGCGCGCAGTTCGCACGCCGGCGTCAGGCACGTGTGTCTCCTGCCGCGTTCATTCCGGCATTCTCCCATGACGACCGGGTGCGTTATGCATCCACCGTCGGTGATCGAGGGGGAGATTTCCATTTTTCATCCGCCCCGTGACAATGCGGGGACGGAAATGGGGACGGTCCCCATTCCATCGGATGGCAGGTAAAAGCGGCTGGTCAGGGGCTGGAGACGGGGACTGCCCCTTTTCCGCCGGGAGACGTGCGCCGGTGCAGTGCGTGGTATTGGACGGCTCGAGCGGCTTCGCCGCGGCGATGAGCGCTCGGCAGAGCGGAGACAGGCAATGAACGCCCCGCCCGCACCGGTCGTGCCGTCGCAGATGGTCGTCGACGCAGACCGGGCCTTCGGCCGCGCTCTCGGCTCGGCCGCCGCGGGGGCCTCATTGCTCGCTGCGCTGCAACGCAAGGACATCGATGCCGCCGGCGTCGCGCGCCTGATCGGTGCCGCCCCCGTCCTGGCCGCCACGGTCCTGCGTGTCGCCAATTCGGCGTTCTACGGTCGTCGCGGTCGAATCAGTTCCCTGCCGCGCGCGGTCGCCACCCTCGGCCTGGATGCCATCCGTGGGATCGTGCTGGCCGCCTCCCTCCGGCACCTCGGCCGCGGACTGGAGCCGGCGCTGCTCGACGGCGGGCAATGGCTGGAGCATTCGGTGGCCGCGGCGCTGGCAGCCCGCCGCCTCGCCGAGAACCGGCCCGAGGCTCCGGACGGGGATACCGCCTTCGTCGCCGGTCTGCTGCACGACCTCGGCTGGGCGGTGTTCGCCTCTACGCATCCGAACACGGCGCGTGCGTGCTTCGACGCCCTGGCGGCGGCACCCGAGCGCAGTGCGAGCCATTGCGCCGAGATCGAGCGGGCACACTTCGGCATCACCCACGCCGAGTGCGGTGCGCTGGTGGCGGCGCACTGGGGCTTGCCGGACCCCGTCGTCACGGCGATCCGCGAGCACCATGCGCCGGAGCTCGGCCCTGAGGCGATTACGCCGCTCGGCGCGATCGTGCGGCTGGCGGACGCGGCGGTAACGGCGCTGGTCCAGCCGCTGGCCTGCGAGGCTGGCTGGGACCGGCCCGAGCCGACCGCTGCAGAGGCCGAGTCGCTGTCCGACATTGCGACGGCGACCGCAGATCTGCTGAGCGCGTTCGCCGGGCGCTAAAGGGCACGCGCGGCGCGCCGATACTTCCGGCACATCCGCCGCTGGTTGAAGCCGACCTGTTATGTCACATGCGGGCCCTGAACCGGCCGGCTTCGAGGCCGGTCTGCGGCGCGAGCAGGTCGCGGCGCTTCAGGCCATCCTGCCGGGCTCGCTCGCCACCGGTCTCGTGCTCGGCGCGATCCTCGCGGCCAGCCTGAACATCATGAGCGCAGGCAGCGCCCCCTTGTGGTGGCTTGCCGGGCTGGTGGCGGCGTACGGCTTCCGTGCAGCGCTCTGGTGGCGCGTGCGTGCGCGCGTCGCCTGCGGGGACACCACCACCGCCGATCTGCGCGACTGCCGCCTGAGCGCGCTGGCGGGTGGCCTTGCCTGGCTGGTCGCCGGCCTCGCCCTCGTCGAACCCGGCGCGCCCGAGCGTCAGGCGTACCTCGGCCTCGCGGTCTGCGGCCTGTGCGCCGGCGCCGTCACCGGCCGCGCAGCCGACCTCGTCTCCGTGCGACTGTTCATCTGGCCGGTGCTCGCGCCCCTCGGGATCGTGCTGCTGCTCGAGCCACAGCCGCTGTCGTGGTCGCTCGGCCTCATGACGCTCCTGATGACGGTGTTCTTCGATTTCGCGACCCAGCGGGCGAGCAGCAGCTTTCGCGAGGCGGTCCGGTTGCGGCTGCGCGACGCGGAGCGCACCGCGACGCTCGAGCGGCTGCACGGCGAACTGGCCGCGGAGCGGCACCGACTGGACTCGATCCTCGGCGCGGCGGATGTCGCGGCCTGGGAGTTCGACGTCCTGCGCGGCGAAATGCGCTGCGACGCACGCTGGGTGGAGATCAGCCGGGCGGCGGACGTGGCCGACCCACGGTGCGTGACGCTGGCCGAGGCCGCCAGGCTGCTGCATCCCGCCGATGCGGCCCTGTGGTGCGAAGGCCTCGAGGCGCTGGCCACGGGCAAGCTCGACCGCTGGCGCGCGGAGAGCCGCCTGCGCGGGCGGCAGGACGGCGCGGTCTGCTGGGTCGGCGACCGGGCGCGCGTGCTGCGGCGCGACGAGCACGGGCGCGCGCTGCTGATCGCGGGCATCCGCATCGACGCCACCCTGCGCCAGCGGGAGCGCGAGCAGGCCCAGTCGCTGCTCGACCGGCTGCAGAAGATCGCCCAGCAGGTGCCGGGCGTGATCTACCAGTATCAGCTGCGGCCCGACGGCTCGTCGTGCTTCCCGTTCGCCAGCGAGCGGATTCGCGACATCTACCGGGTCTCGCCCGAGGATGTGCGCGAGGACGCGGGCGTGGTGTTCGGGCGGTTGCATCCCGATGACCTGGAGCCGGTGGCCGAGTCCATCCGGCGCTCTGCCGAGTCGCTCTCGGTCTGGCGCCACCAGTACCGGGTGCGGTTCGAGGACGGGGCGCTTCGCTGGCTCGACGGCACCGCCACGCCGGAACGCCTGCCGGACGGCTCGACACTGTGGCACGGCTTCATCACGGACGTCACCGAGCGCAAGCATCTCGAGCTGTCGCTGCAGGCCGGCGAGCGCAAGCTGCGCGGGCTGTTCGAGCTGGCGCCACTCGGGATCGCACTGCACGATCTGGAGACCGGCCGCTTCCTCGACGTCAACGCCGCCTTCGAGCGCTGCACGGGCTACGGGCGAGGCGAGCTGCTCGGCCGGTCGCACCTCGACCTGGTGCCGCCGGCGGATCTCGGGATCGCGAGCATCCGCGAGAGGGAGCTGCGCGACACCGGCCACTGCGCGCCGCTCGAGATGCGGTTGCTGCGCAGCGACGGCGAAGCCTGCCCCGTGCTGCACAGTTCGCTGCGCATCCGCGAGGAGCCCGGCCGCCAGGTCGTGTGGACCATCGTGCAGGACATCTCCGAGCGCAAGGAGATGGAGCGCGCGCTCACCGCGCAGGCTCGCACCGACCGGCTGACCGGTCTGGCCAACCGCCTGGCGATTTTCGAGCGCCTCGAGGAGGCCTGCGCCCGGCAGTCGCCGGACCGCAGCTCGCTCGCGCTGCTGCTGCTCGACTTCGACAACTTCAAGTTCGTCAACGACACGCTCGGACACGATGCCGGCGACGAGCTGCTGCGCCAGGTCGCGGGCAGGCTGCGCCAGATCCTCCGCTCCTCCGACTGCGACCCCGCGCAGGGCCGGGCCAGTCTCGTCGGCCGGCTCGGCGGAGACGAGTTCGTGGCGCTCATCGACGGTGTCCGGACCACCGGCGAGGCCGAGTCCATCGCAGCGCGGATGCTGGCGGCGCTGTCGACGCCACACATGGTCCGCGGCATCGAGATCCGCTCCAGCGCCAGCATAGGCATCGTGCTGGCCGGTCCGGATCACGCGAGCGCGGGCGACCTGCTGCGGGACGCCGACGTGGCGATGTACGAGGCCAAGCGGGCCGGGCGCGCGTGCTCGCGGACCTTCGACGCCGCCCTCTCCGCCACCGTGGAACGGCGCCGCCGTCTGGAAACGGACCTGCGCGGCGCCCTCGGCCGCGGCGAACTGCGGCTGGTCTACCAGCCGGTGCTCGACCTCGAGTCCGGATCGCCAGTGTCCGTCGAGGCGCTGCTGCGCTGGCAGCACCCGGAGTTGGGGGCGATCTCCCCGGCCGAGTTCGTGCCGGTGGCCGAGGACTGCGGCCTGGTCGTGCCTATCGGCGAGTGGGTGCTGCGCGAGGCCTGCCGGCAGCTCCGCCGCTGGCGGGACGATTGCGGCCGTCTCGCACCGGCCTCCGTGGCGGTCAACGTCTCGAGGCTGCAGCTGGGCAGCGCGGATACCTTCGTGGACAGCGTTCTGCGGGGGCTTGGCGAGGCGGGGCTCGACCCTGGAGCCCTGGTGATCGAGGTGACCGAGCGCGAGGTGATGTCGGCCGAGCGGGAGATGCGCAAGGCACTCGCACGGCTGCGCGACCTCGGCGTGCGCATCGCCGTGGACGATTTCGGCATCGGGGTTTCGTCGCTCAGCTGCCTGCACGAGTTCCCGGTGAGCATGATCAAGATCGACCGGTCCTTCGTGCGCGAGATCGATACGCGCCGCGAGCTGGCCGCGGTGGTCAGCTCCGTCGTGCTGCTGGTCGACAATCTCGGCCTCACCTGCGTCGCGGAAGGCATCGAGACCCGGGCCCAGCTGGCCTCCGTGAAGGCGCTCGGCTGCCAGCTCGGCCAGGGCTACCTGTTCAGCCGGCCGATCGAGGCGGACGCGGTGCCGGGATTCTTCGCGTTGCCCGTCGCGGTGGCGACGGCACCCGATGCAGAGGCTGCATCTTCGCGTGGCCGGGCTGCCTGAGCCGGGACCGAAGGCGCGGCTACCGATCGCCCCACATGAAGGTCAGCAGCGCATAGCGCCGCCCGGTGGTCACGTCGCAGGCCGCGTGCAGCAGGCCGCCCGAGAACGCGATGGCGCCGCCGGCTGGGGGACGGTAGCGTCGAGCACCGAACTCGGGGAACGTCAAACCGCCGCCTTCGTAGTCGTCGTTCAGGTTGATGGTCAGCGCGAACCGGCGGTGCTGGGCGTCTGGCGTGACGTTGTCCCGGTGCGCCCTGAAGTAACCGCCGGTCGCGGCATCGTAGCGGACGACCTTGAAGCCCTCGAGCGACGTGACCTCGTAGTTGAACGCGACCATGACCGCCGGCAGAATCCGCTCGACGATGCGGGAGGTCACCGTGTCGACCAGCGATCCGTCGGTCAGTCGATGGTCGCGCCGCAGCTTGAGCGCGGGGTCCGGCAGCAGGCGCGGCACGCCGTCGACCAGTCGCGGGAAACCGCTCTCGAAATGATCGGACTCGAACGCGGTCATGAGCCGGGCGCACAGCGCCGGGTCGAATACCTCCGGCAGCATCAGTACCGGTGCGGTCTCGATCATGACGGCGGGCGCGGCAGCCTTTGCCGCGCCCGCCGCATCAGCCGGGAAGGGTGGAGCGTCCGTGCTCCGGGGGGGGTCTTCCCTGTCGTCTGGCACGGCCGTCTCAGAGCCCGACGACCCCGCCGTCATCGCGCGTGATGACGATGGTCGCCGAGCGCGGCCGCGGGCCGTCGGTGCCCTGCAGAGGGACAACGTCCGCGTCGCCCGGATGCCGGAAGACGGCGCCATTGTCCGGCCAGTTGCTGGTGAACCGGGTCGGGGTGGAACGATCACCCGGGTGCTGGAAGTTCACGAACAGGTGCTTGCCGTCCGGCGTCGAGACAACGCCCGTGGTCTCCTGGTCCCTCGGGCCCACGAGGAACCGGCGGATATCGCCCGTGACCGGGTTGGCCGCGAGCATGGCGTTCTCACCGTACGGCCCGGTGGCTTGCTGCGAGCCACTCATGTCCGTCTGGATCCATAGGATGCCGTTGTCGTCGACCCAGAGGCCGTCGGGGCTCGCGAAGCGGTTGCTCGCATCGAGCGCCGGCCCTCCCTGTGCGGGGAGGATCTGGCTGTCGGTCTCCGGGCCGGCCAGCACGAAGATGTCCCAGGTGAATCGGGTCGCCGCGGCCCGGCCCTTGTCTTCGCTCCAGCGGATGATGTGGCCGGTGGCGTTGCGGGCGCGAGGGTTGGCCGCGTCCGTGACCGTGCGGCCGGTGTTGTTGGTCATGGTCATGTAAACGTCGCGCGTCTGCGGGTGCACCGCACCCCACTCCGGCCGGTCCATCTTCGTGGCGCCCACGACGTCCGCGGCGAGGCGGGTGTTGACCAGCACGTCGGCCTGGTCCCTGAAGGAAACGCCCTTCTCCGCCGCCGCGTCGCGGAACGCCTTGCTGCGGATGTCGAGCGCCAGCCAGTCGCCGCTGCCGTCCTCGTTGAAACGCGCGACGTACAGCGTGCCCTCGTCGAGGACGTCGCCACAGAGGCTCGGGCGATACACGGCCTTGGTGACGAACTTGTAGACGTACTCATTGGTGGCATCGTCGCCCATGTAGAATGCGAGTTGCTCGCCGATGCGGGGCGGCGCGAAGACGCAGCCCTCGTGCGCGAACCTGCCCATGGCGGTACGCTTCACCGGCATCGCGCGCGGATTGAACGGGTCGATCTCGACGATCCAGCCCTGCGTGTTCGGCTCGTTGCGATAGTCGTCGCGCGGGTCCGCGGCCTTGAGCGCTGCGTCGAAGCGAACGTACTGGTCCTCACCGCTCTCGGCGGTGTCCCAGCGGTAGCGCCCATTGGTGGTCGGTACGCCGTAGCGGCTCTGCTCCCGCGGCAGCGCGATCACGATGTTCTGCTGCGCCAGCAGTTCTTCCAGCGTGCCGACGCGGATGCGGCCCTCGTCCGTCAGGAAGGATCCGTTCTGGCGGTAGACCACGCTCGTCAGCTTCTGGTCGAAGGTCTCGTCGGTGACTCCCACGACGAATCCCGGGTACCGGCGCAGGTAGTAGGCGCCGCTGAACTCGGAGGCTGGACCGGCACCGTAGAGCGCGTCGAAGAGCGCATCGATCCGGGTGAGCTGGATGCGGTTGACGAAGTATCCCGCCCAGTTCTCCTCGCAGGTCAGGTAGGTGCCCCAGGGCGTGTAACCGTGGGCGCAGTTGTTGATCGTCCCACGCGCGCGCAGGCCCTTCGGGCTGTACTTCGTCCGGACGAGCTCGCTGCCACGAACCGGACCGCCGATCAGCATCGGTGATCCGGCGGTGACGCGGCGGTTGTGTCGCCCGCGTACGACTTCCCAGTCGCCGCGCCGCTTGCCCCGGCCGCTGCGGCGGATCTCGACGACGCTGACGCCGTGGGCCGCGATCTCCTTGCGGACCTCGTCGGTCGGACGCCGGCCGTTGACGAGCGAGGGGCCCTTGACGTGAAAGACGCCCGGATCGACGTACTCGTGGTTCACGCACAGGAGGCCGTGCCCGTTCGGGTCGGCAGGGAACGGGAAGTAGTGCATCCCGTCGTGGTTCGAGCCGACCTGCTGCTCCATCTCCTCGCCGGTGTTGCCGTTGATGCCGTCGTAGGCGGGGTAGCTGCCGGTGATCGGATCGCCCCAGGGAATCAGCACCTGGGCCCTGTAACCGCGCGGCAGCACGGCCGTGTCGGAGCGGCTGACCGGGATCGCCGTAAAGCCGAGCTTCGGATCGAGCGGGCGGGGCGGCCGACCGTTCGCCGGCGGCGGCAGGCCTTTGCTGTTGTGCGCCTCGGCCGTATTGAACGCCGACGACCCGAGAAACCCGACCATCGCCACGCCGACGCCGCCTGCCAGCACGTCGCGCCGGGAGAGCCGGCGCTCGATGATGGCCGAGAAATGGTCGTTGTCCGAGTGGTTACTGAGCGGCTCGTCGCCGCTGTTGTCGATGTCGAGAACCGTGCTGGCCTGCACGTCGTGTTTGTCCGCCATGGTACTCCCCTCGCCTCCTGTTGTGATGGGATGGAACAGGAGAGCGAGGGTGCGCCGCGATTGCTGCGGCGTTATGTCCGCCGTGTAACAGGCATTTGACGTGATACGAACGCAAGACGGGGCGCGGGCGAGTGACCGGAATCGCGACCTGTGGCGCGCGCGGATGGTCGCGGCGGAATCCGGGCACTCTGCGGATGCGGGTCCGCAACAGCCCGCCCCCCGCACGACGGACCCCTCGCGGGACGGGACGTGCGCGGCGGGACAGGCTCGGATGCCTACACCGTCGCCAGCGCTGCTTCCAGGTCTTCGATCAGGTCGTCGACGTGCTCGATGCCGATGGACAGGCGCACCGTGTCCTCGGAGACGCCGGCCTTGGCGAGTTCCTCGGGCGAGAGCTGGCGATGCGTGGTGCTCGCCGGGTGGCAGGCGAGCGACTTGGCGTCGCCGATGTTCACGAGCCGGGTGAACAGCCTGAACGCGTCCTGCACCCGCGCGCCGGCCTCGCGGCCGCCGTCGACGCCGAAGGTCAGGATGCCCGAGGCGCGCCCGCCCATGTAGCGATCCACCAGCGGCTTCGACGGCGAGTCGTCGAGGCCGGCGTAGTTCACCCAGCGAATCTTCGGGTGCGACTTCAGGTGCCGCGCGATCCTGATCGTGTTCGCGCAGATGCGGTCCATGCGCACCGCGAGCGTCTCGATGCCCTGCAGCACCAGGAACGAGTTGAACGGCGAGATCGCCGCGCCCATGTTCCTGAGCGGCACGACGCGCGCGCGGGCGATGTAGGCTGCCGGCCCCAGCGCCTCGGTGAACACCACGCCGTGGTAGGAGACGTCGGGCGTGTTGAGTCGCGGGTACTTGTCGGCGTGCTTCGCCCAGGGGAACTTGCCCGAGTCCACCAGGATGCCGCCGATGCTGTTGCCGTGGCCGCCGAGGTACTTGGTGAGCGAGTGCACGACGATGTCGGCGCCATGGTCGAAGGGCCGGCACAGGTAGGGCGTCGGCACCGTGTTGTCGACGATCAGCGGGATGCCGTGGCGGTGGGCGATGTCGGCGAGCGCGGCGAAGTCCGTGACGTTGCCGAGCGGGTTGCCGATGGACTCGCAGTAGATCGCGCGCGTGTTCGCGTCGATGAGCTTCTCGAACGAGGCAGGGTCGCGGTGGTCGGCGAAACGGACCTGGATGCCGTACTGGGGCAGCGTGTGGGCGAACAGGTTGTAGGTGCCGCCGTAGAGCGTGGCGCTGGAGACCAGGTTCTGGCCGGCCTCCATGATGGTCAGCAGCGAGTAGGTGATCGCCGCCTGGCCGGAGGCCAGCGCCAGCGCGCCGATGCCGCCCTCGAGCGCCGCGACGCGCTTCTCGAGCACGTCGGTCGTCGGGTTCATGATGCGCGTATAGATGTTGCCCTGGACCTTCAGGTCGAACAGGTCCGCGCCGTGCTGGGTGTCGTCGAAGGCGTAGGACGTGGTCTGGTAGATCGGGACGGCGACGGCCTTGGTGGTCGGGTCGGGGCTGTAGCCGGCGTGGACGGCGAGGGTCTCGGGGCGCATCGTTTCTCTCTCGGCGGTTGCGGGCACGGCACGGTAGCCGTTATGCCGGCTGCCCCGCAACGGGGATGCCATAGCGATGGGCTATCGCGTGATAACCGGCCGAGCGCTGGCGGCGGCGCGACTACGCCGCCGCCTAAACCGGGACAGTGCCTCGCGCGCGGGCGGGATCCGGCCGGGCCCCCACGTCGCTCGCGCGGACAAACGC
>JBBINN010000058.1:0-16495 GCA_037443885.1 Gammaproteobacteria bacterium
CCTTATTCCTTTTCGTGCCACGTGGCACGTCCTTCCTCAGGACGGAAAAGGAAAAAGGGAATGTCCCCCTCTACCAAGCCGGACGCTCGGCTGTGGGGCCCCCTCGCCACCTCGGTCGCGGCGCGATGCGCTGAGCCTGATTCGAGCAGCGCCGAATCAGGCGTTGCCCCACCCGCGCGCGGGCGAGGTGGCCAGTGGCCCCCTGGAGTGAGCGCGTTTGTCCGCGCGAACGAAATGGGGGCCCGGCCGGATCCCGCCCGCGCGCGAGGCTCTGTCCCGGTTCCCGTCCCGGTCGCGGCGCAGGCACCTCTTCCGCCGGCGCGCCCCGCGGGGCGCCCGTCGTGGCGTCCGCTACTTCGGGAACGCGGGCTTGCGCTTGCCGAGGAACGCGCCGATGCCTTCGGCGCCCTCCGCACTCGCGCCCTGTCGCGCGATCGTGCGGCTCTCGTCCTCGAGCTGCGCCTCGAGCGTCGCGCGGCTGCGCATCAGCCGCTTGGCCTGGCCGAAGGCGTGCAGCGGCCCGGCGGCGAGCTTCGCCGCGAGCGCGGCGGTCTCGGCGGCGAGCTGCGCGTCCGGCACCACCTTGTTGACGAGGCCCCAGTCGAGCGCCTCCGCGGCCGTCAGCGGCCGGTTCGTCAGCACGAGCTCCATGGCGCGCTTCGTGCCGACCAGGCGCGGCAGGAAATAGGACGTGCTGCCATCGGGCGTGAGACCGACGCCGGTGTAGGCCAGCGAGAACTTGGCGCCTTCCGCGGCGATCGCCAGATCAGCCATGGCGACGAGGCCCACGCCCGCGCCCGCCGCGGTGCCGTTGACCGCCGCGATCACCGGGGCCTCGAGGCGCGTGAAGGCGACGATCGCCGCGTGCAGGTCCAGCGTCAGTTCGCGCAGGTAGCCCTCGATCGCGCCGCCCTCGTTCATCATCATCGCGCCGAGGTCGCCGCCGAAACAGAAGGCCTTGCCGGCGCCGGTGATGACGACCGCGCGCACGCCGCCCTCGCTGCCGCAGCGCTGCGCCGCGGCCAGCAGGTCGCGGCCGAACTGCAGGTTCATGGTGTTTCCGGCCTCCGGCCGGTTGAGCGTGACAGTTGCCACTCCCTCGCTGATAGCGAGGCTGACCGTCGAATCCATCGTCGTGCTCCTGTCAGGGTTTCTTGCTGTCGCGCAGCTCGCGCAGCTTGTCCTCGAGGTAGCCGAGCACGCGCCGGTCGCGCTCGGTCTCCTTGTGAACGAGGAAGCTGATGGCCATTCCTTCGAGCACGTAGCGGGTCAGGTCCAGCGCCACGTCGAAGTTCTCGTCGTCGGTCCGCCACTCGGTGAAGACCTCGCGGGCCGTCCGGTGCCACTCCTCCTCGAAGGCTTCCTGCGCCGGCCGGAGGATGGCGGCGAGCTCTGGATCGGTGCGTGCCGCCACGACCAGCTCGAAGAAGGCCACGAACATCGGGTGGCGCACGTGCTGCCAGTAGGCGTCGAGGTTCGAGCGCACGCGGTCGCCGTCGGGGCTCGTGCGCGTCACGGCCCGGCGGAACGCCTTCAGGCGCTTGGCATGCAGGTGCTCCACGGCCGCGCGCACGATGTCCACCTTGGAGGGGAAGTGGTGCAGCATGGCGCCGCGCGACAGCCCGGCCTTGTCGGCGATCGCGGTCGTGGTGGTGCGCGCATAGCCGAGCTCGACGAAGCACTTGATCGCCGCCTCGACGATCAGGTTGCGCGTGGCCGCGCTCTTCTGCGCCTGCCAGCCGGCCGGCTCCTGGGTATCATCGAGCGGATTGCTGCGCGTCATGTCGTGCGCCGTCGGCGGCCCGGACTCGCGCCCGGGATCGCCGGCGAAGCCTCCCCTGTTGATCTGGCCATCAAGGATGTCGGCGCTGTCGGAAAAAGTCAAAGCTGATTGAAACCGGCACAGCTGACTGCTAACGTCCGGCCTCTCCCGGCCGGAGCCGGGAGTCACAGAGGAGACGCTCATGGGACGCGTGGAAGGCAAGGTCGCGATCGTCACCGGCGGCGCGCAGGGCCTCGGCAAGGCCGACTGCGTGGCGCTGGTCCGCGAGGGCGCGAGGGTCGTGGTCACGGACGTGAAGGAGCCGGAGGGCCAGGCCACTGCCGCCGAACTCAACGCCCTGCGCCCTGGCAGCGCAATCTTCCTCAAGCAGGACGTGCGCGACGAGCAGCGCTGGATCGAGGTCGTCGCCACCGCGGTCGAGACCTTCGGCGGCCTGCACATCCTCGTCAACAACGCCGGCCTCGTGCGCATGGGCACGCCGGACGTTGTGACGCTCGAGGATTTCAGACTGCACAGCGCGGTGATGAGCGAGGGCGTGTTCCTCGGCTGCAAGCACGCCATCCCGGCCATGGCGAAGTCGGGCGGCGGGTCGATCATCAACGTCTCGTCGGTGGCCTCGCACCTCGGCTACCCGGTGTACTTCTCCTACACCGCCGCGAAGGGCGCGGTGCGCGCGATGACCAAGTCACTCGCGGTCTGGTGCCAGATGAACAAGTGGAACATCCGGGTGAACAGCATCCACCCGGGCGCGACCGACACGGAAATGGTGCAGACAAGCGTCAAGGAGATGGGCATCTCCATCGACGTCTTCAAGGAGACCGGCCCGGGCCTCGGCCGGCCTGAGGACGTCGCGAACGTGGTGCTGTTCCTAGCCTCGGACGAGTCGAAGTACATCAACGGCGCCGAGCTGCTGCTCGACAACGCCTTGACGATCCAGTGACGGGGGCGGCCCGCCCGCCCGGGCGGGCCGCGCCTTCCTCATTCATCCGGCGCGATGGTCACCCTGAGCCCGGACACCGACTCCTCGAACTGCACCTGGCACGACAGCCGAGAGCTGGGCTGGTAGCCGGAGAGCTCCTGCAACAGCTCCTTCTCGTCGGGCTGCGGCGCCGGCAGCTTGCCGAGCCAGGCCTCGTCCACGTACATGTGGCAGGTCGCGCAGGAGCACATGCCGCCGCAGATCGCGGCCACGCCCCAGTCGAGCTCGCGCAGCGTTTCCATCACGCTCACGCCCACCTTGCCCTCGACCGTATGCTCCACGCCGTCCCGGTCGACCACGATCAAATCGGCCATGCGCCGCTTCCTCTCCGCTGCCCAGTGATGACCGGCCGCCCGCAGTGAGCCCGTCGCCGGAGCGCGCGATCTTGCGCGAGCCGGGAGGCCCGCGCAATACGCTGTCGCGCCCGATGGAGGCACCCCCGAAAAAAACAGTCATGACTGTTTGTTCGCTCCGGCGGCGTACCCTATAATCGGCGCGTCCGGCCCGCCCAGCGCGGGCCCATCCCGCGCCGCGAGGCGCCGCAACGACCAGGAGTGCTGCGATGGATCTGGGACTGCGCGGAAAGAAGGCGATCGTCACGGGCGCCACCAAGGGCATCGGCCGCCAGATCGTCGAGTTGCTCGCGGCCGAGGGCTGCGACGTCGCGCTGTGCGCACGCAGCGAGGACGAAGTCGACGAGGCGGTGCGCTCGCTCAAGGCCCGCGGCGTGACCGTGGTCGGCGGCGCGGTCAACGTGCGCGACGGCGAGGCCTACAAGGCGTGGCTGGACAAGGCGGTCGCCGAACTCGGCGGCTGCGACATCTTCGTACCGAACGTCAGCGCCGGCGGTGGCATGGACTCCGAGAAGAACTGGTGGAAGAACTTCGAGGTGGACGTGCTGCACACCGTCCGCGGCTGCGAGACGCTGATGCCGCACCTCGAGAAGTCCGGCCACGGCAGCATCGTGATGATCAGCTCGACCAACGCCGTCGAGACCTTCTACGTGCCCATGGCCTACAACGCCATGAAGGCCGCGCTCATCACCTACTCCAAGCAGCTCTCGCAGTTCGTCGGCCGCAAGAACGTGCGTGTCAACACCGTCTGCCCGGGCCCGATCTACTTCGAGGGCGGCGCCTGGGAGATGATCAAGAGCACCAACCAGAAGATGTACGACGCGACGCTCAGGGCCATGCCGAACGGGCGCTTCGGCTCGCCCGAGGAGATCGCCCGCCTGGTCGCGTTCCTCGCGAGCCCGGCCGCCTCCATCATCACCGGCGCCAACGTCGTCGCCGACAACGGCTACACCAAGCGCGTGCAGTTCTGAGGACCGCCGGGCGATGCTCGCGCCGCGCGTGAACGCCTGCCTCGTCGTGGGGGGCCGCTACCACGACATGGACTTCGCGCGCCTCGAGCTGCTGAAGCTGCTCGGCGAGCACGCGCGCATCCGCACGCGCGTCGCCGAGGACTACCGCGACATCGATGCGATCGTCGCCGCCGACGTGCTCGTCACCTACACCGTGGACGTGGTCCCGGACGAGGCGACCGCCGCGCGCCTGCGCGACTGGGTCGCGTCCGGGCGCCGCTGGCTGGCGCTGCACGGCACTAACTCGATCCTCAAGTGGTCGAAGGCGCACAAGGCCTGGGAGGCACCGCGCAGTGCGGCGCTCTTCATGGAAACGGTCGGCAGCCAGTTCCTGTCCCACCCGCCGATCGCGCCCTACCGCGTCGAGGTGACCCGGCCCGACCACCCGCTGGTCGCCGGAATCGAGCCCTTCTACGCCGACGACGAGCTCTATCTCTCCGAGCTGCACGGGCCGATCGAGGTGCTGCTGCACACCCGCTGGAGCGGCGAGACGCCGCTGTTCGTGGACCGCGACTGGGCGCGCGACGAGCCACGGCCCGTGATGTACGTCAAGCGCGTCGGCGAGGGCGAAGTGCTCTACCTGACGCTCGGCCATGCCCGCGGCCGCTATGACATGCAGCCGCTGATGGCCGAGTACCCGGAAGTCGAGCGCGGCAGCTGGAAGACACCGGCATTCCACGAACTGCTGCGCCGCGGCCTCGCCTGGGCCGCGCGCCTCGAGGAGCGTTGAGATGGCAACCGACCCGAAGGACCTGCCGCCCGAAGGCCTGCTCGAGCGTTCCCGGACCCCTGCGTTCAAGCGGGTGCGGCGAGTCGCGCCCGAAGACAGCCCGGAGACGCCCGCCGGCAAGGCGCCCGACCCGGAGCTTGGCCACGAGCTGATCCCGAAGGAGCGCTACACCTCTGCAGAGTTCATGCAGCTCGAGTGGGAACGGATGTGGACCAGGGTGTGGCTGCTCGGCGGCCTCGAGTCCGACATTCCCGAGCCGGGCGACTACATCTGCACCGAGATCGGCAAGGAGTCCGTGCTGATCGTGCGCCAGCGCGACGGCGGGGTGCGCGCGTTCTACAACGTCTGCCTGCACCGCGGCAACCGCCTGCGCCCGGCAGGCGTGTCGAGCGCCGAGAGCTTCAAGTGCCAGTACCACCACTGGGAGTACGATCTCGACGGCAGCTTCAAGCGCATCCCCGACCTCGACACCTTCCCGCAGGGTGCCCCGCCCTGCCGCGGCCTCGTCGAGCTGCCCTGCGACACCTGGGGCAGCTTCGTGTGGTTCAGCCTGAACCCGGAGGTCGAGCCGCTGCGCGAGTTCCTCGACCCGATGCCGCAGCACCTCGATCCGTACAACTTCCACAAGATGGCGCTGACCCGCGACATCACGGTGGAGTGGGCCTGCAACTGGAAGACCTCGGTGGACGCCTTCAACGAGAGCTACCACGTGCAGGGCATCCACCCGCAGCTGCTCTACTACCTGCACGATCTCGACATCCAGATCGACTGCTACGGGCGGCACAACCGCTACCTGATCCCCTTCGGCACGGTGAGCCCGCGCGTGCGCAAGCCGCCGGCGATCCCCGACCCGATCAAGGTGATCATGAAGAGCGCGGGCATGGACCCGGCCGACTACGACGAGCCCATCGAGAACATCCGCCGCGACGTGCAGAAGTGGAAGCGCAGGCACGGCGCCTCGCAGGGCAAGGACTACTCGCGTCTCAACGACGACCAGCTCACCGACGACTACCACTACCTGATCTTCCCGAACGTCACGCTCAACGTGCACGCGGACGACCTGATGCTGTTCCGGCAGCGGCCGCACCCGACCGACCCCAACCTGATGTTCTACGACGTGTGGACCTTCGAGCTGGTCCCGGACGGGCAGGAACGGCCGCGCCGCCCGCGCCACCAGCACTTCAAGTACGGCGACAAGTCGATCGGCCTCGTGCTGGACCAGGACGCGCAGAACCTGCCGGGCGTGCAGGCGGGCATGAACTCGGCGGCTTTCAGGGGCCTGTGGATCGGCTCGCAGGAGCTGCGCATCCGCCACTTCCACAAGGTGATCGACGACTACGTCTACGGCCCGGGCGGCAAGCCGCCCGGCGCGGTCTGAGGACCCGCCCGTGAGCGCGTCACCGGACGGCTCGGCCCCGCTGCAATCCTTCGAGGTCAAGGGCGGCCCGGCGCTCGGCCGGCGCCACCTGCCGCGCCTGCGCCGGCGCCTCGAGGCGCTGGGCCTCGACGCGCTGCTCGTGCCGCACGAGGACGAGTACCAGAACGAGTACCTGCCCGAGCCACACGAGCGCCTCGCCTGGGTGAGCGGATTCACCGGCTCGGCGGGCGCGGCCTGGATCGGCCGCGAGCGCGCCGTGCTGTTCGTGGATGGCCGCTACACGCTGCAGGGCCGCGCGCAGACCGACCCGGCGCTGTTCGAGGTCGCGGACCTGCTGAGCCCTGGCCTCGCCGGCTGGCTCGCTGCGAACGCGAAGCCGGGCGAACGCATCGGCTACGACCCGCGGCTGCACACACCCGACAGCCTCGCCACGCTGGAGTCGGCCTGCCGCGACGCCGGCGCGACCCTCGTCCCGCTCGAGCAGAACCCGATCGACGCCGCCTGGCAGGACCGCCCGCCCGCACCGTCGGCAGCGATGACACCCCACCCGCTCGAGTTCGCGGGCGAGGCTCACGACTCCAAGCGCGAGCGTCTCGCGGCGGACCTGCGCGCTGCGAAGCTCGCCGCCTTCCTGCTCACTTCGCCGGCCTCCATCGCCTGGCTGCTCAACGTGCGCGGCGGCGACGTGCGCCACAGCCCGCTGTGCCTCGCGACCGCGCTGCTGCACGCCGACGCGGGCGTGGATCTGTTCGTGGACCCGTCGAAGCTGGACGGCATCGTGCACGCCCACCTGGGCGACCGCGTCCGGCTGCAGACGCCGGCCGCCCTGCCGCCGGCGCTCGCCGCCCTGTGCGGCAGCCGCGTCGGCGTGGACCCGGCGAGCACGGCCGCGTGGTACTTCGACCGCCTGCACGCCGCCGGCGCGGATGCCGTGCGTGGACCCGATCCCTGCGTGCGGCCTCGGGCCTGCAAGAACGCCACGGAGATCGAGGGCGCACGGCGCGCGCACCTGCGCGACGGATTGGTGCTGACGCGGTTCCTCCACTGGCTCGGCACCGATGCGCAGTCGGGCCGGGAGGACGAGATTTCGGCGGCCGTCCGCCTCGAGGCCCTGCGGCGCGAGCTGCCCGAGCTGCGGGACCTCTCCTTCGAGACGATCTCGGCCGCAGGCCCGAACTCCGCCTTGCCGCACTACCGCGCCAGCGTGAAGTCGAATCGCCGCCTGAAGCGCGGGACGCTCTACCTGGTGGACTCGGGCGCCCAGTACCTGGACGGCACGACCGACGTCACCCGCACCGTGGCCATCGGCCGCCCGACCCGCGAGATGCGGGAGCGGTACACGCAGGTGCTGCGCGGCCACATCGCGCTCGCCACCGTGCGCTTCCCCGCCGGCACCACGGGTACCCACCTCGACGCGCTGGCGCGGCTGCCGCTGTGGCAGGCAGGCCTCGACTACGACCACGGCACCGGCCACGGCGTCGGCAGCTACCTCGGCGTGCACGAGGGCCCGCAGCGCATCGCGCGTGCGCTGAACGCCGCCGCGCTCGAGCCGGGCATGATCGTCTCGAACGAGCCAGGCTACTACCGCGCCGGCGAGTACGGCATCCGCATCGAGAACCTGCAGGTGGTGACGCCACCGGCCCCCGTCGAGGGCGGCGACCGGCCCATGCTCGGTTTCGAGCCACTCACGCTCGCGCCGCTCGCGCGCGACCTGATCGCGCGCGCGATGCTGCTGCCCGCCGAACGCAGGTGGGTGGACAGCTATCACGCCCGCGTGCTCGAGGCGCACGCGCCGCGGCTCGCTGGCGCGATCGGCGCCTGGCTCGAGGCGCAGTGCGCGCCGCTCTAGGAACGATCCGGGAGACACCATGGGCGAGCCGGCCAAGCTGCTGAACCACCCCCGCGCACTGGCCCGCATGGAGCGCGACGGCCTCGACGCTCTCGTGGCGTCGGTGCCGCGCAACGTCTATTACGCCTCCGGGTTCTGGACCCGCATTTCCGAATGGGGCTTCCAGGAGAACCAGGCGACCGTGATCCTCCCCCGCGACCCGGCGAAGCCCGCGACGCTGGTCATTCCTGAGTTCGCCATCAGCGGACTGCTGGAGAGCCCCAGCTGGATTCCGCAGCTGCGGGTGACGGAGTTCCTGAACACGTCGTTCATCGCCCACGAGCCCGAGCCGGTCAGGCTCGACCCGCTGCAGGCCGACGTCGAGCGGCTCTATGCGGAGAAGGTGCGCGGCGCCATGGCGCCGGACATCGTGCGGGGCACCGCCGAGGCGCTCGCCGACCTGGGGCTCGCCGATGCGCGCGTCGGCTTCGACGACCTGCGGCTCGCGCGGCACGTGGAGCGCGAGCTTCCCGGCCTGGGCACCGAGGACGCGCTCGACGCCTGGCTCGACATCCGCAAGGTCAAGACGCCACTCGAGATCGGGTTCCTGCGCCGCGGTGCCGCGATCAACGAGGCCGGCCTGCGCAGCATCCTGCCCGCGATCCGGCCGGGCGTCGTCTGGCGGGACGTCGCCGCCCGCTTCCGCAACCATGTGCAGGCCGCGGGCGCGACCCTGCTGTCGGCGCAGAAGGCCCTGCAGTTCGGCGCCGAGTACGGCGGCGAGTACTTCCCCGACCTGATGTTCGCGGACAACGACTGGAAGGTCCGCGACGGCCAGGTGATCATCTTCGAGAGCTGGGGAACGTACTCCAACTACGCCTTCGACGTCTCGCGCACGGTGCACGTGGGCGAGCCGACGGCCGAGTACCGCCGCATCTGCGAGGTCATCAGCGCCGGCCAGCGGGAGGCCGAGCGCGAGCTGCGCGCGGGCCGCACGACCCACGACGTCTGGAAGTCCATGAGCGCCATCGCCTTCGCGATGGACGTGCCGACGCCGCGCAAGACCCTCGTCTTCCTGCACTCCATCGGCCTCGACATCATCGAGCTGCCGAGCGGGTACCCGGCCTTCGGGCGGCTGAAGGACTTCGAGCTGGAGGAAGGCACGGTGGTCAACTTCGAATGGCTCTATTTCGGCCATTCGGTCGCGCCCTACCACCTCGAGAGCAGCTATCTGATCGGCCGCGACGGCGCCCAGTGCCTGCATACGCTGCCGCAGGCGCTCACGATCGTCGGCTGACGCGTGGCTGCCCGATAAAAAAGCAAGCTTGCTTGTAACCGTCAGGGTTGACCGTTTTTTGGCCGTGGCTTAGAGTCTCGGCTCGGCCGCCGTCCGCGCGGCACCGCTGGGGGTCCCACCGTGCAGCTTTCACGCGACCAGCTCCTTCGCGCCTACCGGCAGATGAAGACCATCCGCGAGTTCGAGGAGCGCCTGCACGTCGAGATCCAGACGGGCGAGATCCCGGGCTTCACCCACCTGTACTCCGGCCAGGAGGCCGTCGCCGTCGGCGTCTGCGAGCACCTGACCGACGAGGACTGGATCGCGAGCACCCACCGCGGCCACGGCCACTGCATCGCCAAGGGCTGCGACGTGCCGGGAATGATGCTCGAGATCTACGGCCGGCGGGACGGCCTGTGCAAGGGCAAGGGCGGCTCCATGCACATCGCCGACATGACCAAGGGCATGCTCGGGGCCAACGCCATCGTCGGCGGCGGCCCGCCGATCGCGGTCGGCGCCGCCCTCGCCTGCAAGCTGCGCAGGAACGGACGCGTCGCCGTCGCCTTCGGCGGCGACGGCAGTTCGAACCAGGGCACCGTGTTCGAGGCGATGAACCTCGCGGTGGTGCTGCAGGCCCCGGCGATCTTCGTGTTCGAGCACAACGGCTATTCGGAGCACACCGGCGCGGACTATGCGGTCGGCTCGAAGGACATCGCCGGACGCGCGCGCGGCTTCGGCATGCCGGCAGAGGTCTGCGACGGTGCCGATTTCTTCTCGGTCTACGAGGCCATGGGCCGTGCCGTCGAGCGCGCCCGCGCCGGCGGCGGCCCGACCACGCTCGAGCCGAAGATCACCCGCTTCTTCGGGCACTTCGAGGGCGACCCGATGCTCTACCGCGCCAGGGACGAAGTCGCCCGCCAGCGCGAGACCATGGACTGCCTCAGGAACTTCCGCGCCCGCGTGACCGCGGAAGGCTGGCTGGCCGACGCCGACCTCGACCGCATCGACGCCGAGGTGCTGGACCTGATCGACCGCTCGGTCGCCGCGGCGCGCACGGCTGCGCCGCCGACCGCCGCCGACCTGCTGACCGACGTCTACGTGTCCTACTGAGGCTTCCCCATGCGCCAGCTTTCCATGCGCGATGCGATCAACGAGGCGCTGCACATCGAGATGGCGCGCGACCCGCGCGTCATCGTGCTGGGCGAGGACGTCTCGGGTGGCGCCGGCGGAACCTCCGGCCAGCGTGACGCCGCGGGCGGCGTGTTCGGCGTCACCAAGGGCCTGCTGCCGAAGTTCGGCGAGGATCGCGTGATCGACACGCCCATCTCCGAGTCCGCCATCATCGGCGCGGCCAACGGCGCGGCGCTCGCGGGCCTGCGGCCGGTCGCCGAGCTGATGTTCGCGGACTTCCTCGGCGTGTGCTTCGACCAGGTCTTCAACCAGGCGGCCAAGTTCCGCTACATGTTCGGCGGCAAGACTGCCTGCCCCATCGTGATCCGCACGGCCACCGGCGCCGGCATGAACATGGGCGCGCAGCACAGCCAGTCGATGTACGCCCTGGTCACCGGCGTGCCGGGCCTCAAGGTCGTGGTGCCCTCGAACGCCTACGACGCCAAGGGCCTGATGCTCACCGCCATCCGCGACGACGACCCGGTGGTGTTCTTCGAACACAAGGCGCTGTACCCGCGCAAGGGGCCGGTGCCCGAAGGCGACTACACGATCCCCTTCGGCGAGGCCAACCTCGTGCGGGAGGGCGAGCACGTCACTGTCGTGGCCATCGGCCGCATGGTGCCCTTCGCCGAGAAGGCGCTCGACGCCCTGGCGAAGGACGGCATCACCGCCGACCTGATCGATCCGCGTACGCTCTCGCCGCTCGACGACGAGACCATCTACGAGAGCCTCGAGGGTACCGGCCATCTCGTCATCGTGGACGAGTCTCCGCCCCGCTGCTCCGTTGCCTCCGACATCGCCGGCCTCGTCGCGAGCAATGCCTTCCACGCCCTCAAGGCGCCGGTGGTGCAGCTCACCCCGCCGCACACGCCGGTGCCGTTCGCGCGCGAGCTCGAGCGGGCCTACGTGCCGGGCCCGCAGGCCATCGAGGCCGCCATCCGCAAGCTCCTGAAGGGCAGCTGAACATGAAGCACCGCATCCATCCGATCACGATGCCCAAGTGGGGCATCGAAATGCAGGAAGGCACGATCAACGCCTGGCACTGCGCCGTCGGGTCCGCGATCGCCAGGGGCGACCCGCTGCTCGACGTCGAGACGGAGAAGATCGTCAATTCCGTCGAGTCGCCCGTGGACGGCACCCTGCGCCGCGTCATCGCGGATGCCGGCGAGACCCGGCCGGTCGGCGCGCTCCTGGCCGTCTATGCCGATGCCGACGTCACCGACGCCGAGATCGACGCCTTCATCGCCAGCTTCAAGGCAGCCGATGCCTCGTTCGAGCCGGAGGCGCCCGCCGCGGCCGAACCCGCCCCGGCCACCACCGCCGCCCCGGCACCGGCGGCCGAGGGCGAATCCAAGGTGAGCCCCATCGCGCGGCGCATCGCCGAAAGGCTCGGCATCGACGTGTCCAGGGTGACGGGCACCGGCCGCCACGGCCGCGTCTCCAAGGAGGACGTGGAGGCCTACGCGCAGGCCCGCGGCCTGATGCCGGCCGACGGCGGACAGCCTGCCGCGCCGGCGGCGATCGACAACACGCCCACGCGCGAGAAGATGACCTCGATGCGCCTGACCATCGCGCGTCGTCTCACCGAGTCGAAGCAGTCCATTCCCCACTACCGGCTGTCGGTGGACGTGGACTGCGCGGCGCTGGCGGCGAAGCGCGGCGAGTTCGCCGCCTCGGGCAGGAAGGTGTCGCTGAACGACCTGCTGCTGCGGGCCGTGGCGCTGACGCTGGTCGAGCACCGCGACGTCAACGCCCAGTTCGCGGGCGACGAGGTGCTGCGCTTCCCGCATGCGGACATCTGCGTCGCGGTGGCGACCGGCGGCGGTCTCACGACGCCGATCCTGCGCACAGCCGACACCAAGGACGCCGCGCAGATCGCCGCGGAGGTCGCCGACCTCGCCGAGCGGGCGCGCGGGGCGCGCCTGACGCGCGAGGAGATCACCGGCGGCACCTTCACGCTGTCGAACCTCGGCATGTTCGGCGTGGACCGCTTCGACGCCATCATCAACCCGCCGCAGGTCGCGATCCTCGCCGTCGGTGCCGCCACCGACCGCGCGGTGGTGCGCGACGGCGCGCTGGCCGTCGCCCGCGTGATGACGCTGGAGCTGTCCTGCGACCACCGCGTCGTGGACGGCGCCGTGGGTGGCCGGTTCCTCGCCGCGCTGAAGCAGCGACTGGAGAATGGAGA
Organism: Gammaproteobacteria bacterium; assembly: GCA_037443885.1. Lineage (GTDB taxonomy): Bacteria > Pseudomonadota > Gammaproteobacteria > Steroidobacterales > Steroidobacteraceae > SG8-30. The sequence continues at coordinate 12,696 of JBBINN010000058.1, forward strand.
GTTCTGACATGCGCCACACCGCCCGCCTCGCCCTCGCCCTGACCGCCGTGCTGGCAGCCGGCTGCGCCAAGAAGGAGGCCGGGCCGGTGACGGCCGATGCCTCGGCGCCTCACCCGGGCGCCGCCGTGTACACGAAGGCCTGCGCCGAGTGCCACGAGGGCGGCGTCGCACGGGCGCCGCACAAGATGTTCCTCGAGATGATGCCCACCGACGGCATCCTGCTGGCGCTCGAGCAGGGCGTGATGCAGACGCAGGCCGCCGGCCTCACGGCCGCCGAACGACGGGCGGTCGCCGAGTACCTCACCGGCCATTCGCTCGACGAGGTGATCGCACGCACGCCGCCGCCGGCCTGCGAGGGGCCGCGGCGCGAATTCGATCTCGGCCGCCCACCCGCCAAGGCCGGCTGGGGCGTCTCCCGCGAGAACCAGCGGTTCATTCCCGCCGACGTGGCCGGCCTCACGGCCGCGGACCTGCCGAAGCTCGAGCTGAAGTGGGCCTTCGCCTTCCCGGGCGCGAACCGCGCGCGGTCGCAGCCGACCGTGGCGATGGGTGCGGTGTTCGTCGGCAGCCAGGACGGCACCGTCTACGCGCTGGACAAGGAAACAGGCTGCGTCCGCTGGACCTTCCGCGCGAGCGCCGAGGTGCGCACGCCGGTCATCATCGAGGGCTGGGACGCTGCCTCGCCGCCCGAGCGGCCGGTCGCCTACTTCGCCGACTTCATCGCGCGCGTGTACGCCCTGGACGCCCGCACGGGCGAGCTGCTCTGGGTCAGCAAGGTGGACGACCACGCCAACGCGACCGTGACCGGCGCGCCGGTGCTCCTGAACGACCGCCTGTACGTCCCCATCTCCTCGCTCGAGGTCACTTCGGCCGCGGACCCGAACTACGCCTGCTGCACCTTCCGCGGCGCCGTCGCGGCGCTCGATGCCCGCAGCGGCACCATGCTCTGGAAGACGCATACGATCGACGAGCCTGCGCGTGAGGTCGGCAAGACCCGCGTCGGCACGCCGATCCTCGCGCCGTCGGGCGCCCCGGTCTGGAACAGCCCGTCCATCGACGAGAAGCGCGGCATCCTCTACGTGGGCACGGGCGAGAACTACTCGTCGCCGTCGAACGACCGCAGCGACGCGCTGATGGCCTTCGAGCTGGCGACGGGCAAGCTGCTGTGGCACCGCCAGAAGACCGAAGGCGACGCCTGGAACGTGGCCTGCATGATGCAGGACAACCCGAACTGCCCCGAGGAAGACGGCCCCGACGTGGACTTCGGGGCCGGCACGATCATCGCCCGCGACGTGGGCGGGCGTGACCTGCTGCTGGCCGGCCAGAAGTCGGGCGACGTGTACGCGCTCGACCTCGGCAACCGCGGCGAGCCCGTGTGGCACAACAAGGTCGGCCGCGGCGGCATCCAGGGCGGCATCCACTTTGGCATGGCGCTCGACGGCCGGCGGCTGTACGTGCCGATCTCCGACATGACGAGCCCGGAGGCCGAGGTGCACCTGCACGACGTGCCGTCGAAGGCCGGCATCTACGCCCTCGACGTGGCCACCGGCAGGATGCTGTGGGCGCAGCCCGCCGACGACGTCTGCAACGGACGCCAGTACTGCGAGGCCGGCATCTCGGCGGCCATCACGGCCATGCCGGGCGCAGTGCTGGCCGGCCACATGGACGGTCGCCTGCGCGCCTACGAGGCGGCAACCGGGAGAGTCCTGTGGGAGTACGACACCACGAAGGAAGTGACCGCCACCGACGGCAGCCGCGCACACGGCGGCTCTTTCGGTGGCGGCGCCGGGCCGATCGTGCAGGACGGGATGCTGTTCGCGTCCTCCGGCTACGGCATCTACTTCCACATGCCCGGTAACGTCCTGCTCGCCTTCGCGCCGGCCGCACCCTGATCCCCGGCCGCCGGACCGTGGGCGCCTTCGCGCCCGCGGCTTCGGCGGTGGCGGCGCCTACTGCGCCGTGTAGCCGCCGTCCGGCACCAGTTCGGAGCCGGTCATGAAGCGCGACGCATCCGAGGCCAGGAACACGATCGCATCCGCGATCTCGTCCGGGTCGGCCATGTGACCGATCGGGTGGGCGCGCGCGATCGCCGCCCGGGCCTCGTCGGGTGACGGCGCGAAGCCGACCTCGCCGAGTTCCTTGAGGCACTGCGCCGCGAAGGCCGTGTCGACCGTGCCCGGATGGATGGAATTGACGCGGATCCTGCGGCCGAGCGCCGCGTATTCGAGCGCCAGCGCCTTGGTGAACAGCCGCACCGCACCCTTCGAGGCGCAGTACGCCGTCTGGAACGCGACGCCGATCAGGCCGCAGATGGAGGACATGTTGATCACCGAGGCGTGCCGGCCAGTGCGCTCGGCCTCGGCGTGCAGGTCCTCGGTGAAGGTCTTGCAGCCGATGAACATGCCGGTCATGTTGACCGTGAACAGCCGGTTCCAGTCGGCGACGGTCGTCGCCATCAGGTCCTTCACGACGTCGATCCCGGCGTTGTTCACGAGGACTGCCGGGCGCCCGTGCGCGGCAAGCACCCAACCGCGCAGCTCCGCCCAGCCCTGCTCGCTGCCGACGTCGAGCCGCCGGTAGCTGGCGATGCCGCCCGCGGCGCGGATCCCTGCGGCCACCTGCTCGCCGGCGGCATCCTGCACGTCGGTCACGACGACTGCCGCTCCGGCGCGGGCGAGCTGGCGGCAGGTCGCGCTGCCGATGCCCCCCGCCCCGCCGGTGACGATGGCGACCAGGGGTCGTCCCTCATGGTCCACGAGTGCGTACATCGATCGGTCCTCCGGATCAGGCGCAGCAAAAGGGCGGGCCGGCAAGCCGGCCCGCCCCGATTCCGCTCAGGTGTCGCCGGCGATCACCGGAACTTCATGTTGAGCGTCAGCCCGAAGGAGCGCGGCGGGCCGTAGTTCGTGAAGTTCCACAGGCCCGCGACGGGCAGCGCCGCGATGCGGTAGGTCTCGTCCAGCGCGTTGTTCATGTACGCCGTCAGCGACCACCGGTCGTCGCGGTCGTGCAGCGTGGCGGCGAGGTCCACCAGTGTCCGCGACTCCATCTGGGTGTTGTCGCCGTTGAACACGTCCGTCTGGGCTTCGTCCTGGTAGTTCAGCGCGCCATTGAGGGTGACGCGCTTGCCCGTCGCCAGCTCCCACTCGTAGGACGCACCCAGCATGAACTTCCATTCCGGCGAGAACGGCACCTCGAACTGGGTCAGGTCGATGGGCTGGTTGGTCCCGCGGAGGTCCGGCAGGAAGGTGCCCGAGTCGTACTCGTGGTCGATCCAGTTCACCGCGCCGGTGACACGCCACTGGTCGGTCGGCACCCAGGTGAACTCGACGTCCACGCCGGTCGCCTCCGAACTGCCGGTGTTCACCGTCACCGTCTCCTGCTGGCTCGAGCCGTCCGCCGACGTGTACGCGGCCACGACGGCGCGCTGCAGGTCCTCGTAGGTGGTCAGGTAGGCCGAGACGGCCAGGCGCAGGCGGGCATCGAACAGGTCGGCCTTGTACCCGAGCTCGATGTTGTCGTTGGTCTCCGGGTCATACGCGCACAGCGACACCGTCGCGCAGGTCTCGGAGAAGCCGCCCGACAGGAAGCCGGTGGCATAGCTCAGGTAGACCATCTGCGCGTCGCTCAGCCGGTAGTCCGCGACCAGGCGCCAGGTCGTTTCCTCCCAGGAGTCGGACGTGTCCACGTAGGTGCCGAAGCTCTCCGGCGGCAGGGGCACCGAGCGGCCGTCCCACTGGCGCGGCGTGATGCCGGCACGGCTGATGTTCTGCGAGCGCACGTCGCGGCAGACGCCGTTG
>JBBINN010000059.1:0-16394 GCA_037443885.1 Gammaproteobacteria bacterium
GGAGCTCCAGCCCGGCGACGAGCCGCGCCCGGTGTTCTCGTTCCTCGGCCGGCCGTCCGACCATCCGCGCCAGGTTCCCTGCCACATCACCGCGACCAACGAGCGCACCCACGAGATCATCCGCGCGGCGACCGACCGCTCGCCGCTGTTCACCGGCTTGATCGAGGGCGTCGGTCCCCGCTACTGCCCTTCGGTCGAGGACAAGGTCCTGCGCTTCGCCGGCCGCGCCTCGCACCAGGTGTTCGTGGAGCCGGAGGGCCTCGACACCCGCGAGGTGTACCCGAACGGCATCTCGACCAGCCTCCCCTTCGACGTGCAGGTCGAGTTCGTGAGGAGCATCCACGGCTTCGAGCGCGCCCACCTGACGCGGCCGGGCTACGCGATCGAGTACGATTACTTCGACCCGCGCGACCTGAAATACAGCCTCGAGACGCGGCACATCGAAGGGCTGTGGTTCGCCGGCCAGATCAACGGCACCACCGGCTACGAGGAAGCCGCCGCCCAGGGCCTCGTCGCCGGCATCAACGCCGCGCTCGCGGCGCGCGGCGACGCGCCATGGTGGCCCGCGCGTGACGAGGCCTACCTCGGCGTCCTGCTCGACGATCTCGTCACGCGCGGCGTGACGGAGCCCTACCGCATGTTCACCAGCCGCGCCGAGCACCGGCTGCTGCTGCGCGAGGACAACGCCGACCTGCGCCTGACGCCGAGAGGCCGCGAGCTCGGCCTCGTGGACGGCGCGCGCTGGGACTTGTTCCAGGCCAAGCGAGAGGCGACGGCGCGCGAGACCGCAAGGCTGGAGTCCTGCCTGATCCGGCCCGCGGAACTTGACGACGAGGAGGCGCAGCGCGTGCTCGGCGGCCCGCTGCTGCGGGAGCAGCGGGCGCTCGAGCTGCTGCGCCGGCCGGGCGTGGACTACGCCGCGCTGTGTTCGCTGCCGGCCGTGGGTGCGCCCGCGCCGCTCGAGGACGATCGCCTCGAGGCGCAGGTGGCGCTGCAGGTGGACGTGCAGGCGAAGTACGCCGGCTACATCGAACGCCAGCGCGAGGAGATCGAGCGCCAGCGTCGCAGCGAGCAGCTGGCGCTGCCGCCCGACCTCGATTACGCGCGCGTCGCGGGGCTGTCGAACGAGGCGCGCGAGCGGCTCGAGCGCGCGCGGCCGCTGACCATCGGGCAGGCTTCGCGGCTGCCCGGCATCACGCCCGCGGCGGTGACGCTGCTGCTCATTCATCTCCGGAGACGCTCACAGGCCGCCTGATGGCCATGACGGCCCGCCGCGGCCAGGAGGAAACGATGTTCACGATGCTCGCCCGGGTCCTTGTCCTCGCGGCGCTCGCCTCGAGCGCGCCCGCCGGGGCCTCCGCGCTCGACGAGTACCTGCGCCTGCAGCTCGGCAGCTGGACCTCCGCAGCGCAGGCGGCCCAGGACCAGCGCTACGGCACGGCGGTCTGGCACCTCGCCGAGATCTGGCGCGACGCGCAGGCGAAAGAGCGCTGGATCTACGCCGAGAGCTGGATGGAGGGCGCAGAGCGGCCGTACATGCAGCGGATCTCCCGGCTCGAGGAGCAGCCGGACGGCAGCATCGTCGCGCGCCGCTTCGCCATTCCCGGGCCGGAGCGCTTCGTCGGCGGCTGGCGCGAGCCGACGGCGTTTGCGCAACTTTCGCCCGGCGAGCTCACCGAGATGTCCGGTTGCGAAGTGACGCTCGTGCGCGCGGGCAGGGAGCGCTTCGAGGGCGGCACCCAGGGACGCCGCTGCGCCAACGCCTACAAGGGCTCGGCCTACGCGTTGTCGCAGACCGTGCTCACCGCCGACGAGATGACCAACTGGGACCGCGGCTTCTCGGCCGACGGCGAACTGCGCTGGGGCCCGGCCGCGGGCGGCTACCGATTCCGCCGCCTCGGCGAGGCTGGCGCCTGCATCCAGCCGGTGCGCATGCTGGTGTACGGCGAGATCTCGGACCGCGCCGGCTTCGGCGCCTACGCGCGGGCGCTCGCCGAGTCGGGGCTGTACGCCCGTTTCGGCGGCCAGTACGAGGCCATCACGCCGCTCGTCGAGGTCTTCGAGGGCGAGCCGCCGCCGGGCCGCGGCGTCGTGATCGCGCGCTGGCCCTGCCTCGAGGCGGCGCGCAGTTTCTGGAACTCGCCCGAGTACCGCGAGATCGTAAAGCTGCGCGAGGGCAACTCGCGCTTCGAAGTGATCGTGCTGCCGGTGCCGCCGGTGCCGGCCAGCACGGCGCCGTGAACGCAGGAGGGTCCCGCCATGTACACGCTCTACTACTCACCCGGTGCCGCGAGCCTCGCGGTCCACTGGATGCTCATCGAGATCGGCGCGCCGCATCAACTCGTGAAGCTCGACCTCTCAGCCGGCGAGCAGCGCCGGCCGGAATACCTCGCGCTCAACCCGGCCGGCGTCGTGCCGACGCTCGTCGTCGACGGCACGCCGATGACGGAGTGCGCCGCCATCCTGCTCTACCTCGCCGAGCGGCATCCGGAGGCCGCCTTCGCGCCCGCGGCGGGATCACCGGCGCGGCTGCCGTACCTGCAGTGGATGGTTCACATGACCAACACCCAGCAGGCGGCTTTCCGGCAGTGGTTCTACGCGGCGGGACCGGCGGGCGAGGAGAACGCGGAGCGCGTGAAGGCGTCGGTGCGCCCCCTGATCGAGGGCGGCTGGGACCGCGTGGACGCGTGGCTCGCCGCGAAGGGTCCCTACATGGCAGGAGACCGCGTCACGGCGACCGACTTCATGACGACGATGCTGATGCGCTGGTCGCGCAACATGCCGAGGCCGGCGACGGACTGGCCCGCGATCGCCGACTACGTCGCGCGCATGAAGCTGCGGCCCGCGTTCAGCCGGCTCTACGAGGTCGAGGGACTGACGGAGTGGGCGTAGGGAACACCCGCGTGCAGCGGCGCCCGAGCCACCGCTGCGGGTGTTCCCGCGGCGTGGGAACCCGCGCCCCGGCGGTGGCGCGGTCCGCATGAAGGCCGGGGCCTGGGTCGCGCTGCTCGCGCTGGCGCTCGCCGCGGGCGTCGGACTGTGGCGCCTGCAGTCGGAGGCGCCCGGCTCCGGCAGCGATGCTCCGGCGCCGCCGGCGCAGCTGCGCCTCGAGCGGGGCAACGGCTCGGAGCCGGATTCGCTCGACCCGCAGCTCGCGCGCATGGAGTCCTCGCTCACCATCCTGCGCGACACCTACGAGGGCTTGACCTCCATTGCCGCCGACGGCGGCGTGGCGCTAGGCGCGGCCGAGTCGTGGAGCGTGAGCGACGACGGTCGACGCTACACCTTCCGGCTGCGCACCGCGGCCCGCTGGTCGAACGGCGATCCCGTGACGGCGGCGGACTTCGTCGCGGCCTGGCGGCGCCTCGTCGATCCCGCTACGGCCTCGCAGTACGCGGCCATGCTCGAGCCCGTGGCGGGCGCGCGCGCGATCCTGGCCCGCGAGACCGCGCCCGGCACGCTCGGCGTCGCCGCGCCCGACGACCACACGCTCGAGGTCACCCTCGACTTCCCGACAGCCTACTTCCCCGCGTTGCTGTCCCACCCCAGCACCTTCCCCGTGCACCGGCCGACGCTCGCCGCGCGCGGGGCCGACTTCGCCCGGCCGGGGATCGCGGTCACGAACGGCGCCTTCGTGCCGGTGGACTGGCAGGTCGGCTCGCACGTAACCGCGAGGCGCAACCCGCAGTACTGGGATGACGCAAGCACGGCGCTCGATACGGTGCGCTACCACCACGTGTCCGACCCGGTTGTCGAGCTCACGCGCTTCCGGGCGGGCGAGCTCGACGTCACCTACACCCTGCCGCCCGGCGAGGTCGCGCGCCAGCGCGCCGCGGGCGCACGGGGCCTGCACGTCTCGCCCCAGCTCGGCGTCTACTACTACGGCCTGGCACTGGACCGTCCGCCCTTCGACGCCGGCTCGGCCATCCGCCGGGCGCTCGCCATGGCGATCGACCGGCGCATCCTCGCCGAGCGCGTGCTCGGCGATGGCGAGCTGCCGGCCTACGGCTGGGTACCGCCCGGCGTGGCGGCTTACGAGCCGGCGCGGTTCGAGTGGGCCGACTGGCCGGCGGAGCGACGCCTCGAGGAGGCGCGGCGCCTCTACCGCGAGGCCGGCTATTCGCCCGAAAGGCCGCTCTCCATCGAGCTGCGCTTCAACAAGAGCCCGCTGCACGACCGCCTCGCCATCGCGGTGTCCGCGATGTGGAAGGATGCGCTCGGGGTCGAGACGCGGCTCGCCGCCGAGGAGTTCCGCGTGCTGCGCCAGAGCATAGACTCGCGGAACGTGCAGGCTTTCCGCGGCAGCTGGGTGGCGGACTACAACGACGCGCACTCCTTCCTGCAGGTGCTCGAGGGCGGCTTCGGAATCAACCTGCCGCGCTACGCCAGCGCGGACTACGACGCGCTGCTCGCCCGTTCGCGGGCCACCGACCACCCGGCGGAGCGGGCGGCCCTCCTCGCCGAAGCCGAGCGCGTGATGCTCGCAGACGTGCCGCTGATCCCGCTCTTCTTCTACGTGTCGAAGCACCTCGTCGCGGAGCGCGTCGAGGGCTGGTACGACAACGTCATGAACGTCACCTACAGCCGGGACCTCGCCCTGCGCCAGCCCTGAGAGGCCGTTCAGCCGGCCAGCAGCACGGCTTCCGCGTGCTCGAGCGCCTCCGGCGTGCCGTAGAGCACTACGACGTCGCCAGGCCTCAGCTTCATGTCGGGATCGGGGTCGCGCCCCACGATGCCCTCGCGGCGCACGGCAGTGAAGGACACCTCGGCGCCGTGCTGTCGCGCCTCGGCGATGCTGCGGTCCACGGCCCAGGCGCCGGGCGGGATCACCACGGTGTGCAGCTCCTCGCGCAGCAGGTGTTCATCGTCGATGACCTCCGCCCGCTCGCCGCGGAACACGCTGCGCAGCAGGCCGTAGCGGTGGCGGCGGATCTCGCCGACGGTCTTGACGACGCGCGACATGGGCACCTCGAGCACCAGCAGCGCGTGCGATACCAGCATGAGCGCAGCCTCGAGCGTCTCGGGTATGACCTCGGTGGCGCCAGCCGCCAGAAGCCGCTCGAGATAGGTATCGTCCGCGGTGCGAACCAGGAGCGGCACGTCCTGCCGCGAGCGTCGCACCGCCTGCACGATGCCAAGGGCCCGCTCCGGATCGGCAAAGGTCACGACGACGGCGCTGGCGTGCTCGAGACCCACGGCCTCGAGCATCTCGGGCTCGGCCGCGTCGCCGTAAATCACCGGGTCGCCGGCCTCGCGGGCCGTGCGCACCCGGAACGGGTCGAGGTCCATGGCGATGTACTCCAGGCCCTGCCCGTCGAGTACGCGCGCCACGTTCTGGCCGACGCGGCCGTAGCCGCACAGGATCACGTGCCTGCGCCGTGCGAGTGCCTCGGTCGCGAGGTCGACCGGTGCGGAGGACCGTGCCGGCGGCGCCGCTTCGCGCAGGATGAACCTCGCGATCAGCTTGTTGTGCCGGATCAGCAGCGGCGACACGACCATGCTGAGCGTGATCGCGGCCAGCAGCAGCTGGGTGGTGTCCTGCGCGATCAGGCGGTTCTGCAACAGCAGCGCGATCAGCGCGAAGCCGAACTCTCCGCCCTCGGAGAGCACGATGCCGGTGCGCAGCGATTTGAACCAGCTGCCCGCGCGGCGGCGGGCGACGAGCGTGATGATCGCGGTCTTGAGGACCAGGATGCCGACGAGCAGGGCGGCGACCACGGCAAGCTGGCCGAGGATCAGGCCAAGGTCCAGCTTCATGCCGATGGTGACGAAGAACAGCCCCAGCAGCGTGTCGCGGAACGGCCGGATGCCCGCCTCGACCTGATAGCGGTATTCGGTCTCGGCCAGCATCATGCCGGCGAGGAAAGCCCCCAGCGCGAGCGACAGGCCGACGGCGTGCGTTGCCCACGCAGCCGCCATGGCGACGAACAGCACCGCGACGGTGAAGAGTTCGCGCGTCTTCGCGCGGGCGATCTCGTGGAACATGGGCCGCATGAGCCAGCGCCCGGCCGCGAGCACGATCGCGAGGGCCGCGGCGGCCTTCAGCACGGCGAAGCCGACCTCGCTCGCCGAGTGTTCCTCGCCGGCGGCGCCGATCACGCCGGCGAGGGCGAGGAAGGGCACGAAGGCCAGGTCCTGGAAAAGCAGGATGCCGAAGGCGAGCCGGCCATGGGTCCGGTTGATCTCCTCCTGCTCCGCGAGCTGCTGCATCACGATGGCGGTAGAGGACATCGCGACCGCGCCGCCGAGCACGATCGCGACCGCCGGCGGCGCGCCGAGCCACCACGCGATCGCGCCGAAGGCGGTGGCGGTCACGGCTATCTGGGCGCCGCCGAGCACGAATACCTCGTGGCGCATGGCGATCATGCGCGGCAGCGAGAACTCGAGGCCCAGCGTGAAGAGCAGGAACACGACACCGAACTCGGCCACGGCACGGGTGGTCTCGGTGTCCTCCACCCAGCCGAGGGCATAGGGCCCCAGAAGGCCGCCCACGACTAGAAAACCCAGCACGGGCGGCAGCGCGAAGCGGCGCAGCGTCACCACGACGACCAGCGTCGCCGCAAGCAGCAGCAGGATGTCGGGAAGCGTGCTGTCCAACGGCAGCCTCTGGTCTGCGGGCGCGCCTGCGCGCCACCCCACCCTCATGATGGCCGGTGCCGGTCCGCCCTGCTAGCATCCGGGCGGCCCGAAGCCCGAAGGAGGATCCAGGATGACCGAGAGAGTGGTGGCGGCCAAGGCGCCCATGGGCGTGGATGTCGAGGCCGGCAAGACCTACTGGTGGTGCCGCTGCGGCAGGAGCGCCCGCCAGCCGTTCTGCGATGGATCCCACAAGGGCGGCGACATCGCGCCGCTCAAGTACGACGCCGCGCAGGATGGCAAGGTCTGGTTCTGCTGCTGCAAGCAGACCGCCAGCGAACCACTCTGCGACGGCAGCCACAAGCGTCTCTGATTCCCGTGCCCGCCTGATGGCGGAACAGCTCGCAGTCGCGGATGGCGACAGCCGGCGGCGCATCGGCCTCGCTGGACGCTGGACCATGGAGCGGGTGGACGGCCTGGCGCGGGCGATCGGTCCGGCGGCCGCCGGCGCACCCGCGACCGTCGAGATCGACACATCCGGCCTCGAGGGCCTGGACCTGACCGGCGCCTGGCTGCTGCACTCCCTCGAGGGACGCCTGGCGAGGGCCGGCGCCGCCGTCACGTGGCGACCGGACCGGCCGCAGCCGCTCGCCTTCGTGGACGAACTGCTCGCCAAGGGCGAGGCCGCGGAACCGCCTGCCGCCTCCCGCGCGCCCCTGGTGACCCGGCCGCTGCGGCGCATCGGGCGTCTCGCGGTCGGCTTCCGGCGCGCCGTGCTCGACCACCTGTCGCTGGTCGGCGGCGTCGTGACGGTTCTGGGCCGTGCCTGCCCGTCGCCGCGCCGCTTCCGGCCGGCCTCGATCGTCCGGCACGTCTACGACACCGGCGTCACCGCGATCCCCATCGTCGCGCTGATCGCCTTCCTGATCGCCGTGATCGTGGCCTACATCGGCGCGCAGCAGCTGCGCCTCTATGGCGGCGAAATCTACGTCGCCGACCTCGTCACGGTCTCGGTGCTGCGTGAGCTCGGCGTGCTGCTCACGGCGATCATCGTCGCGGGCCGATCGGGCAGCGCCTTCGCCGCCGAGATCGGCGTGATGCAGCTGAACGACGAGGTGGACGCGCTGCGCGCCATCGGCCTCGACCCGGTCGAGGTCCTGGTCGTGCCGCGCGTGCTGGGCCTGGTGCTGGCCCTGCCGCTGCTGACCGTGGTCGCGAACGCCATGGGCCTGGCCGGCGGCGCGCTGCTGACCTGGTCACTGGTGGACATGACCTTCGCGCAGTACTGGGACCGGGTCAACGAGTCGATCGCGCCGACCACTTTCTGGGCCGGCATGCTCAAGGCGCCGGTGTTCGCCTTCGTCATCGCGCTCGTCGCCACGCTGCGCGGCCTGCAGGTACGCGATTCGTCCCGCGAGCTGGGGAGGCTGACCACCGTGGCGGTCGTGCAGTCCATCTCCTGGTGATCCTGATCGACGCCCTCTTCGCCGTGATCTACATGGAAATCGATTTCTGATGGAGCCGATCATCTCGGTGCGCGGGGTTCACAACCGCTTCGGCCGGCAGGTCGTGCACGAGGGGCTCGACCTCGACGTCTTTCCGGGCGAGGTGTTCGGCATCGTGGGTGGCTCCGGCAGCGGCAAGTCGGTGCTGCTTCGCACCATGCTCGGCCTGCAGACGCCACGCGCGGGCTCGGTGCGCATCGAAGGCCGCGAGGTGGTGGGTGCTTCGCCGCGCGAGCTGCTGGACGTCAAGCGCCGCTACGGCGTCACCTTCCAGCATGGGGCGCTGTTCACGTCGCTCACCGTCGCCCAGAACGTGGAACTGCCCGTCAACGAGTACCACGACCTGGACCCGGCGACCTGCCGTCAACTCGCCGAGCTGCGTATCCGCATGGTCGGCCTGCCGCCGGAAGCGGCGGACAAGTACCCTGCGCAGCTCTCCGGCGGCATGGTCAAGCGCGCGGCGCTGGCGCGCGCGCTGGCGCTCGACCCGGCGCTGCTGTTCCTCGACGAGCCGACCTCGGGCCTCGACCCGATCTCGGCCGCGGCCTTCGACCGTCTCGTCCTCTACCTCCAGAAGAGTCTCGCCCTCACCGTGGTCATGATCACCCACGACCTCGACACGATCTTCCGCACCTGCAACCGCGTCGGGGTGATCGTGGACCGCCGGATGGTGAGCGGGACGCTCGACGAAATCACCCGCCACGAGCATCCTTGGATCCGCGAGTACTTCCATGGAGAGCGCCGCCGCGCCGCCGCAGGAGAAGCCTGAGCGATGGACAGGGATCCCAACTACGTCGCGGTCGGCGCCTTCGTGGTGCTGCTCGCGGCCATGGCGACCGGCTTCGTGCTCTGGTACTCGGAGTCCGGCGACCGCCGCAGCTACGTGCGCCACGAGATCTACTTCGAGGGCAGCGTGTTCGGGCTTTCCGAGGGCAGCTCGGTGCGCTACCTGGGCGTCGCCGTCGGGCGCATCCTTCGCATCGGGCTCGACCCGCGCGACTCGAGCCGCGTCCGGGTGGTGGCGAACATCTCCCAGGACACGCCGATCACGCCCGATACCGTGGCCCGCCTCGCCCTGCAGGGCGTGACGGGACTGCTGTTCGTGGACCTCAAGCCTGCCGATCCCGCGCGGCCGCGCCTCGACTCGGTGCCGAGCCTGCAGTACCCCGTGATACCCTCCGAACGCTCCGAGTTCGACGTGTTCCTGAGCAGCCTGCCCGATGTCGTGGCCCAGGCCGGCGAGGTGCTGGACCGGCTGAACGCGATCCTGTCGGACCAGAACGTCGAGTCCATCAATGCGGTCATCGGCAGCGTCGAGCGCTCTACGCGCGAGCTGCCGGAGACGATGGCCGAGACGCGCCGACTCGTGGCGAACGTCAACGCTGCGGTGGAGGAGATCCGCGACGCAGCCGGCGCGACGCGCCAGCTGGCGGCCGCGACGACGCCGGACGTCCGCTTCGCAATGGCGCGCCTGCGCGCCGCAGCCGACAGCATCGCCGAGGCCAGCGCGCGCATGAACCAGCTCATCGCCGCCAACGAAGCGAGCGTCAACCGCTTCGGCGGCCAGGGGCTAGCCGAGATCGAGGCCCTGGTGCGCGACCTGCGCGAGACGGCGCAGGCGGTCGAGCGCCTGGGCCGCAGCCTCGAGAACGAGCCGTCGCGGCTGCTCTACCAGCCGTCCAGCCGCGGCGTGGAGATCCCGCCATGAAAGCCCTGATCCTGGCCCCGCTCCTGCTGCTGGCCGGCTGCGCGCCGAGCTTCGAGCGAAACGTTCCGGAGGAGCGGATCTACCGCCTCTCGGCGCCAGCCCTCGAAGTGGCGGTCGCGTTCCCGGCCGATCTTCTCGTGCTGCGTCCGGCGATCGCGCCGGGCCTCAGGACGCACCGCATCGCCACGCTGTGGCCGGGCAACCGCCTCGACTATCTCGCCGGCGCGCGCTGGAGCGGTGAGCTCGGCGCGGTCGTGCAGGTCGCGGCGGTCGAGTCGCTGGCCGCGGCCGGCGCGCTGCGCCATGTCGAGGCCGAGCCCGGCCGCTTCGCCGCGACCCACGTGCTCGCCCTCGAGCTGCGCCGCTTCGAGGCCGACTACGTGGCCGGCACGCCCCCCGTGGCGCGGGTGACGATGGTCGCGACGCTCGGTCGGCAGGACAGCCGGCAGGCGCTCGGGACCTGGACGGCGGCTGCCGATGTGGCGGCGGCGCGGAACACGGTCAGCGGCGTGACGGCCGCGCTGGACGAGGCGTTCGGGCGCGCGCTGGTCGAACTGCTGCGGCAGAGCCAGGACGCGCTGGCCGGCGACCTCTCGCGCCCGCCGGAGCCTCCGGCCGCGCGCTGACCCGGCCCGATCGTCGCTACGCAACCTCGCGGGGCTCGCCGCCGAAGTCGCTGACGAACTCGACCGCGAAGCGCCGGACGTCCTCCCAGTCGGTGAACTCGGCGTCCTCGTCCACCGGGGCGCCCGTCGCCTTCGCGACGCTGCGCACGACCATGCGCTTCACCGGCCCGTACTCGCTGTAGCGCAGCGCGCCGGCGATGCGGCAGCTCCGTGCCGGTGCGAGGCCCGTGCCTTTCAGCAGGTCCTCGATCATGTGCGCCGTCGTGGCCTCGCTGGCCGGATCCTCGCGGGCGGCGGTCAGGCTCACGGAGAACAGCGCCAGCGGCACGCTGGCGAGCCAGCCGGCGTTGTCCCGCAGGAAGCGCGCGAGTTCGGGCGCGTGGTGACCCATGTGCACCGAGCCGCCGACGATGACGGCGGAATAGAAAGGCTGCACCTGGGCGGCCCGCTCGGACCCGACGTCCACCACGTCCGAGCGGTAGCCCTGTTCGGCCAGTGCCGAGGCCATGGCCTCGGCCACCTTCCGCGTCTGGCCCTCGGCGGTGCTGTAGGCGATCAGAATCGGAATCATGTCGTACCTCCTTGCCCGCGCCCGGCGTCCCCCGGCGACGGCGCGAGGCCGACTCCTACGATCGACACGATATAGGCGGGTTCTAGGGCAGTCACCCTTATGGCCGGGGCGCTGCTGTCGCGACCGACAGGCGGTCAGCGGGAGGCGAGCAACGCGACTTCCTGATCAAAAGTCACGAGATCCGGGATGAGTTTCAGCCGCACGGGCAAGGCCTCGCGCCCGGCACGCTCGACGGCGCCGCCGCCGGCCCACAGGTCCACGGACTCCGGCAGGAACTGCGCCAGCTCAGCCAGCTGCGGCAGGCTCGCCTCGTGCATCAGCACCGAGAGCACGACCACGCTGGCCTTGACCCGGGTCGCGTAAGTCGCGAGGTCGGCGACCGGCAGATCCGAGCCGAGGTAGTGGCAACGGGCGTTTCGGGCCGAGGCCAGCAGGGCGCCCATCAGGATGCCGAGCTCGTGTCGCTCGCCGGAGGGGGTGGCGAAGACCATCAGCGGCCCCGTGGCGACGCGGCCGTAGGTGTCGAGCACGCTGGAGAGCTGCTTGCGCAGCGCCATGCTCACCATGCGTTCCTGGGCGATGGACAGCTCGCCGCGGTGCCAGCGCTCGCCGATCTCGCGCATCAGCGGCGACAGGATCTCGTGCACCACCTGCGACAGCGGCAGGAGCGCGAGCGTCGTGGCCAGCAGCCGGTCGCAGTCGGCAGGCCGGTAGTCCGATGCCGCCTCGAGTATCTGCGCGGCGATGTTCTGCAGGGAGGCGGCACTGCCTTGGCGGGGCGCCGGCTGCCCCAGCAGGCGCTCGATATCGCCCGATCCCAGCCGGGCGAGGCGGCTGATGGGGTGGCCGCGCTCGGTTGCCTCGCGCAGCTTGCGCAGCCGGATCACGTCTTCCGGGCGGTAGGCTCGCCGGCCGTTACCGTCGCGGGTCGGCTCGACGATGCCGTAGCGGCGCTCCCAGGCTCGCAGGGTCTCGATGCTGAGGCCCGTCGCGTGGGAAACGGCCTTGATGGAGTACATGGCGGGGCTGACGGCGGCGTTCATAAGCTAATTATACATCATCTGTACAGCTTATAGCTATACAGACCCTTGACTTCAATCCAGGACCGGGTTACCTTCTGGCTCGTCTGACGAGTGGCCCCCAAACTTTGGGTGGGCCGGAAACGGCCCGCCCGATTTTTTGCACCGCGGCTCCACCTCCCACGCGGCTGACGCAGCGTTCACAGGCTCTAGCCGAACAGAGCGGCGAAGCGGCGTTCGCCGCGCGTCTGGTCGACCATCAGCGCGAGCAGATCGTCCGCGGCCATGGCCTCGCCGAAGAGCTGGCCCTGGCCGTAGTGGCAGCCGAGCCCCCGCAGGAAGGCCAGCTGCTCGACCGTCTCGATGCCCTCGGCGAGCACCTCGAGGCTGAGGTTTCGTCCCATCTCGACGATCGTGCGCACCAGCGCGGCGTCGTCGCGGGACACGGTGGCGTGGCGCACGAAGGTCTGGTCGATCTTGAGGGTGCCGACCGGGAACTGCTGCAGGGCGGCGAGCGACGAGTAGCCGGTGCCGAAGTCGTCGATGGACAGGTGGACGCCCATCGCGCGCAGCTCGTCCAGCAGTCGCACCATGCGCCGCGCGTCGGTCATCAGCGTCGTCTCGGTGATCTCGAGCTCGAAGTGCTGGGGCGAGACGCCGTAGTCGTCGAACACCGAGCGGAAGCGCGGGATGAATTCGGCCTGCCGCAGCTGCTTGAGCGACAGGTTGATGGACACGCGACCGGGTTCGGCGACGCTGTCCTGCCACTGCCGGTAATCGCGGCACACGCGCCGCAGCACCCATGCGCCGACGTCGAGGATCAGGTTCGATTCCTCGGCGAGCGGGATGAATTGCGACGGCGGGATGTCGCCGTGCCCCGGCAGCCGCCACCGCAGCAGCGCCTCGCTGCCGACGAGGCGCCCGTCCCGGAGGTCGACCTTGGGCTGGTAGAGCATCACCAGCTCGTCCCGCTCGATGGCGCGGCGCAGCTTGCTCTTCAGCATCAGCCGTTCGACCGCCACCGCGTTCATCTCGGCGGCATAGAACGTGTGGCTGTTGCCGCCGTTCTGCTTGGAATGGTACATCGCCGCGTCGGCGTTGCGGATGAGATCGACCACGTTGTCCGCGTCGGCCGGGCAGAACGCGATGCCGATGCTGGCCGACACGTACAACTCGTGCGAGCCGAGATGGAAGGGCCGCGCGATCTGCTCGAGCAATTCGCGGGCGATCGCCGCCGTGGACGGGCGGTTGTCCTGCCCGCCGTCCAGGTTCTCGATGAACAGCCCGAACTCGTCGCCGGCGAGCCGGCCGAGCATCGATTCCCTGGGCAGCTGCGCGATCAGCCGCTCGCTCACGATCTCGAGCGCCCGATCGCCGGCCGCGTGGCCGAAGGTGTCGTTGACCTCCTTGAACCGGTCGAGGTCGATGTACAGCAGCGCCAGCCCCTTGCCGCTGCGCCGCGCGCGGGCGATCGCCTGCTGCAGCGAGTGCTGGAACTGCATCCGGTTCGGCACCTTGGTGAGCGAGTCGTAGCGCGCGAGGAACCGGATGCGGCGTTCCGCACGCTTGCGCTCGGTGATGTCGCGCGCGACGAACAGACAACCCTCGAACTGCGGGTCTGGCGCGGCGAGGCGGGAGCCCGACAGCGACACCGGGATGGTCTGGCCAGTGCGCGTGCGGACGGTGAGCTCGGCGGTCTCCTGCGAGGCCTGCTCGACGTTGAACCGCTCGCGGTCCTGATCTGCGACGAGGGCCGCGACGTCGCGGCCGAGCAGCTCGTCGAGGGACCAGCCGGTCAGCTCCGTGGCGGCCGCGTTGACGCGCTTGATCCGGCCCTCCGGGGAGGTCACGAACACGGCGTCGCTCATGCTGTCGAGCATCACGTCGAGCCAGCGGGCGGCGGATTCGCGCCTCAGCAACCCTTCGCGCAGGGACTCGAGCGACACGGCGATGTCGCTCGCCGGGCCCCCGTCGAACCCCGACACGGGGCGAGACCAGTCGCCGGCCGCGAGGCGGGCCGCGGCCTCGCCCAAAGCCTCGATGCCGGCCTCGACCGAGCGCGCGATGCGCCAGGCGACGGCCAGCGCGGCGAGCAGCAGCGCGACGCCACCCATGGCGAGCAGGACGAGGCGGTTCACGAGCACGGCGTCGGCCAGTTCCACGAGTTCGGCCCGCAGGCGTGCGACCGGCTCGGCCGAATCGGCACCGGGGGGCAGCGAGACAGCCATTCGATCCACTGCCGCGACATCCGCGCGAACATGCAGTCCGTGGTCCGCGACGATCAGGATCGCGGGCAGCGCAAGCAGGACCGCCACGAGGATCGCGGCGAGCGACAAGGCGCGCGCTCTGACGGACAGCTTGCTCATCCTGCGCCGATGCGGGTCGTTGTAATGGGTCTCGGGCCGCGGGCGTGCGTCGGTCCAAGATAATACACACGGCCGCCGCGCGAAAGGGATTCCGCGGCCGGTCGCCCTGACGGCGGCCCCGGCCTTGCCGGCCTTGCCCCCCGAACGTACGATCCCCGAACTTTCGTTCAGGCGTCGGGGGCTGGAATGGCGGGAGATTCGCGGACGGCGGCCACGCCAGCCCGGCGGGGCGCCTTCACCCGCTTCCTCGACACGGTCGAATTCCTCGGCAATCTCCTGCCCCATCCGGTGACGCTGTTCGCGCTGTTCGCGGTCGCGGTGCTGGTCGCGAGCGGGGTTCTGGCCTGGCTCGGCTTCAGCGTCGCCGATCCCAGGCCGCCTGGCGCGGCGGGCCGAGCGCCGGACGGCATGATAGAAGTGGTGAACCTGCTCTCCGCCGCGGGCCTGCGCCGCATCGTCGAGGGCTTCGTCACCAACTTCACCGGCTTCGCGCCGCTCGGGGTGGTGCTCGTCGCGTTGCTTGGTGTCGCGGTGGCCGAGCGCTCGGGCCTGTTCGCCGCGGTCATCCGCAAGCTCGTCCTGGGTGCGGGCCGCGAGATCGTGACGTTCGCGATCGTGTTCGCCGGCGTCCTGTCGAATGCCGCTTCGGAGATGGGCTACGTCGTGCTGGTGCCGTTGGCTGCGGCGATCTTCCACTCCCTCGGCCGACACCCGCTCGCCGGGCTCGCCGCCGCCTTCGCCGGCGTCTCCGGCGGCTACAGCGCGAACCTCGTGATCGGCACGATCGACCCGCTGCTGGCGGGCCTCACCCAGCAGTCGGCGCAGCTGATGGATCCGGCGTACACGGTCCACCCGCTGGTGAACTGGTACTTCATGATTGCCAGCACGTTCCTCGTCACCCTGCTCGGCTGGTGGGTCACCGCGCGGATCGTCGAGCCCAAGCTGGGCCCCTGGGACCCCGCGGGCGCGAGCGAGGAACTGGGCGCCGCGACGCGGATGGAGCCCCTCACGGACGCGGAGCGGCGCGGCCTGCGCCGAGCGGGCGTGGCCGCGCTCGTGACCGCGGCGCTGATCGCGTGGACCGTGGTGCCCGAGGACGGCATCCTGCGCAACCCGCAGACCGGCAGCATCCTGCACTCGCCGTTCCTCAACGGCGTGGTGGCGTTCATCTTCGTGATGTTCGTGGTGCCGGGCTTCGTGTATGGCCGCGCCGTGGGCACGCTCAGGACGGATCGCGACGTGATCAAGGCGATGGAGGAGGGCATGCGCACGCTCGGCCTCTACATCGTGCTGGTGTTCTTTGCCGCGCAGTTCGTCGCCTGGTTCGGCTGGTCGAACATCGGCACCATCACGGCCGTTCTTGGCGCACGCGGCCTCGAGGCGATCGGCCTGACGGGGCCGCTGTTCTTCCTGCTGTTCATCCCCTTTTGCGCCTTCCTCAACCTCGCGATCGGCAGCGCGAGCGCGAAGTGGGCGATTACGGCGCCGATCTTCGTACCGATGCTGATGCTGCTGGGCTACAGCCCGGAGCTGACGCAGGCGGCGTACCGCGTGGGCGACTCGGTGAGCAACGTGATCACGCCGATGATGTCCTACTTCGGGCTGATCCTCGCCATGGCGACGCGCTACGTGCGCAACCTGGGCATCGGCACGCTGATCGCGACGATGCTGCCGTACACGATCGTGTTCATGATCGGCTGGACGGCGTTCTTCTACCTCTACGTGTTCGTGCTCGGCCTGCCGCTCGGTCCCGCGACGCCGCTGTACTGGCCGGCGAGCTGAGCCACCCGAAAGGGGACTATCTACGGGCGACGCACGCCGCGGCGGTGATCGGCTGGTCTTGCCTGCGCCGCGACCGCGACCGGGAACTGGACCAAGATCAAGACAGGGACATTGCCTCGCGCGCGGGCGGGATCCGGCCGGGCCCCCCGCGTCGCTCGCGCGGTCGGAACTTACGCGCTCGCTCTGGGGGGGGCCACTGGCCACCTCGCCCGCGCGCGCGTGAGGTGACGCCTGATTTGGC
>JBBINN010000060.1:0-1130 GCA_037443885.1 Gammaproteobacteria bacterium
TGGACTCGTCACGACGTCGCTCCCGTCGTTCAGCATCCAGGTGACGGCCGATAACCGTGCGCCGACCATCTCGGGCACGCCGCCGACCACGGCGCGGGAGGGCCAGGCCTACTCGTTCACGCCCACGGCGAGCGACCCTGACGGCGATGCGCTCACCTTCAGCATCGCGAACAAGCCGTCCTGGGCAAACTTCAGCGCCTCGAGTGGCGCGCTGACCGGCACACCCCCGACAGGCAGCGCAGGCAGCTACGGCAACATCGTGATCAGCGTCAGCGACGGCAAGGCCTCGACCTCGCTTCCCGCGTTTTCGATTTCCGTCCAGCAGACCGCGACGGGCAGTGCCACGCTGTCCTGGTCGGCCCCCACGCTGCGAACCGACGGGACACCGCTGACCAACCTGGCGGGCTACCGGATCCATTACGGCACGACCCTGGGCCAGTACACACAGCGGATCACGATCGAAAATCCGGGCGTGAACACCTATGTCGTGGAAAACCTCACGGCGGGGACCTGGTACTTCACGACGACGGCCTTCGACACGACCGGCGCGGAGAGCGACTACTCGAACGTCGCGTCGAAGACGATCCAGTGACCCGGCGGCGGCGCGCGGCGACGCGGGGCGGCCTGCCCCGTCGGCCGGCTGTCTTGAGTGCCGTTGCCCCGACAGGCCCTAGAATGTCGGGGTGAACGACCCGTCAACGCCAGCGCCGCCGGTCTCCCGCGGCGTAGACCACAAGCTCGCCGTCGCGCCGATGATGGCCTGGACGGACCGGCACTGTCGCGTCTTCCTGCGGCAGTTCTCGCCGCGCACGTTGCTCTACACGGAGATGGTCGTGGCGAACGCCGTGCTGCGCGGCGACCGCGAGTACCTGCTCGGATTCGACCCGGCTGAGCGGCCGCTGGCACTGCAGCTCGGCGGCTGCGACCCGGCGATGCTCGCCGAGGCGGCCGCCATCGGCGAACACTTCGGCTACGACGAGGTGAACCTGAACGTCGGCTGCCCGAGCGATCGCGTGCAGAACGCCACGTTCGGCGCCTGCCTCATGGCCAGGCCGCGCCTCGTCGCCGACTGCGTGCGGGCCCTGCGCGCCGCTGTGGATTTCGCCGCCATGGGACAAAATACGATCTGG
>JBBINN010000060.1:1140-11067 GCA_037443885.1 Gammaproteobacteria bacterium
GCCATGCGCGCCGCTGTGCGCGTGCCGGTCACCGTCAAGACCCGCATCGGCATCGACGACCGCGACGACTTTCCATTCCTGCAGGACTTCATCGAGCAGGTCGCGGCGGCGGGCTGCGAGGTCTTCATCATCCATGCGCGCAAGGCGATCCTCGGCGGACTCTCGCCGAAGGAGAATCGCGAGATCCCGCCGCTCGTTTACGAGCGTGCGTGGCAGGTCAAGCGCAACTATCCTGGCCTGACCGTGGTCGTCAACGGCGGGCTGCGGACCGTGCCGCAGGTGGCCGAGCAGTGGCGTCATGTGGATGGCGTGATGCTTGGGCGGGAGGCGTATCACAATCCCTTCGTTCTCACGGCCCTGCACCACGCTGCATGGGACGACGGGTTCGTTGCGCCGACGCCTGCCGAGATCGTGGCGCACATGCAGGAATATGCGGCGCAGCGGATCGATGCCGGCGTACCGCTGCGCTCCATCACCCGCCACATGCTCGGTCTGATGAATGGCCGCAGCGGTGCGCGCAGGTGGCGGCGCGCGCTGAGCGAGGGAGTCGCGCGCGGTGCGGCTCGTCCCTCGCTGATGTCGGATGCGCTGCGCGCGGCCGAAGGCGCAGCTGCATGCGGCGAGTCCGTCACAGCGATCCGGCGCATTAAGTAAAACAGCGCTTTTTCCGCCGCAAATGTGTCGCCGTTGAGCGACGAGCATCACGCTCGACTTTCACTCGCGTCCCTTAGAGTCGCGCGAAACCGCATTCACACGGACATGGTTGCGGTGCTCGAAAGGGTGCCTGCGATGCTGCGGTCGTGCCGCAGTCCTGCAGGTGATGTGAAAAGGGCATACCCGCCGCGAGGCGGGGACGCAAAGCCACTGGTCTCGCGAGGCGAGACAGCAGGGTTGCCACATGAAGAACTCACTGCGGATTGTCGCGGGCTCGCTGCTGGTCGTGCTGTCGACTTCCATCGCGCTTGCTGCGCCGCCGGCCGGCAAGGGTGGTGGAAAGTCGAAGAGCAGCAGAACGACGAGCAGCTGCCAGACGACCCAGGTGGCACCCACCATCGGCGGCACGCCCGCCACGCGAACGATCGAGGGCGTGGCCTACTCGTTCACGCCGACCGCGTCGGATGCCAACTGCGATCCCCTGACATTCGCGATCGACGGCAAGCCTGCCTGGGCGAGCTTCGATACGGCCACGGGACGCCTCGCCGGGACGCCGCCGGGCGGCACGGCCGGCCTGTACCCGTACATCGTGATCTCCGTGAGCGACGGGAAGAGCGCGACGCTGCTGCCGGCGTTCTCCATCTCGGTGGCGCCCAACTCGGTCCCGACCATTTCCGGCACGCCGGGCACCCGGGTGGAGTCGGGCAAGAGCTACGCGTTCACGCCGAGCGCGTCCGACCCGGACGGACACAAGCTGACTTTCAGCATCTCGAACATGCCGTCCTGGGCGGGGTTCAGCACGTCGACGGGACAGCTGTCGGGAACTCCCACGTCGAGCCATGTCGGCGTCACGTCGAACGTGACCATCAGCGTGTCCGACGGCATGGCTGTGACGACGCTGGCGCCGTTCAGCATCGAGGTGCTCGCGCTCAACAACCCGCCGAGCATATCGGGGACGCCGCCGACGAGCGCCAAGGTCGGCAGCGGCTATTCGTTCCGGCCGACGGCGAGCGATCCGGATGGGCAGGCACTGAGCTTCTCGATCTCGAATCGCCCCGCCTGGGCGACCTTCGACATTGGTACGGGGCAGCTGTCCGGCACGCCGCCGCAGGGAAGCTCAGGGACATACTCCAACATCGTCATCAGCGTGAGCGATGGCCAGCTGACGGCCTCGCTGCCGTCGTTCTCGCTCACGGTGCAGGAGCCGACGACCACCGGCACGGCAACGCTCAGCTGGCAGCCACCGACGTCGCGGACGGACGGCTCGACGCTGACCAACCTCGCGGGCTACCGCATCCACTACGGCACTGCGCCGGGCACGTTCAGCCAGAAGATCACCATCAGCAACGCCGGCATCACCAGCGCCGTGATCGAGGGGCTGACGCCTGGCACATGGTACTTCGCCGCGACGGCCTACGACACGTCGGGTGTCGAGAGCGACTACTCCAACGTCGGCTCGAAGACCATCAACTGATTGCGGATCCGAAGGCCAGGAGGCCTCAGCAGCGGCGGGTGCGGGCAGCGTGAACCGCCCGACGGCGCACCTGCCCTGCAGGGTGAGCAGGGCGGTCGCACCCAGCTCGTCGCCCGGCCCACGCGACCGTCGGCGCGTCACCCGGCGGTGAGTCCGCGAGGCAGGCCCGGCCGCTCCACCCGTCGGTGGAGACCGCAGCGGCCCGGCCGGAGCCACTTGCTATACTTCCGGCGTCGAATCGTCGTGGGGGCTCGGATTGCGGATGGGCCGGGATAGGGAGTTGGTGATCCTGTTCGCCGACGTCGTCGGCAGCACCCGGCTGTTCGAGCTGCTCGGTGACGCTCGCGCACGCGACATGGTGTCCACCTGCGTCGAGCTGATGAAGCGCGGCTGCGAGGCGCACGAGGGCCGCGTCATCAAGACCATGGGCGACGAGGTCATGGCGACTTTCGAGCGCAGCGACGACGCCCTCGACGCCGCCACCCAGATGCAGACCGAGATCAGCGCGCACCCGGACCTGCAGGTCGAGGGCCAGCACGTGGCGATCCGGGTCGGCGCCCACTACGGCCCGGTGGTGAACGAGGAGCGGGACGTCTTCGGCGCCGCCGTGCACACCGCGAACCGCATGACCAGCCAGGCGAAGGCCGGCCAGATCATCGTCACGGACGCGCTTATGAAGCACGCCTCGAGCGAGTGGCACGAGATGGCCCGTATGCTCGACGTGTCGGTGCCCCGCGGCCAGCAGGGCGAGGTCGGCGTCTACGAGGTGCTGTGGCAGCGGGGCGAGGCCACGAGCATGCTGCCGTCGATCGCGACGCTGACGGAGCAGCACCGCTCCTTCCACATCCGCCTGCGCTACGGCGAGAAAGAGATCGTGCTCGATGAACGGCGTTCACCCTCGGTGACCATCGGCCGGGGCGAGGAAAACGACCTCGTCGTGAAAGGCAACCTCGTGTCGCGGCTGCACGCACGCATAGAGGCGGGCAAGAACCGCTTCATGCTGGTGGACCAGAGCACCAATGGGTCGTTCGTGCAGACGGCGAAGGGCGAGGATGCCTTCGTGCGCCGCGATTCGCTGCCGCTGTCGGGCAAGGGCATCATCGGGCTCGGCCGCGTGCCGGAGCCCGAGTCCTACCACACGATCGAGTACTCCTGCGAGGAGTAAAGGTACCGGTCATTCGGATTTGTTCGGAAACAGGTCAGCCGCGAAGCGGTGCCTGGCGGGAGTAACCCGTGGCGTTTCCGAACAAATCCGAATGACCGGTACCTCTTCTCCTCTTCTATCCGAGCCGCCGCTGGACGTCCGCGAGTTCCGCCTTGAGGTCCGCCGGCGTGCGCTCGTCGAAGGAGTCGAGGTACTCGCCGATGTCGGCGAACTCCGCGCGCCAGGCCTCCTTGTCCACGGCGAGCAGTTCCTCGAGCGTCCCGGCCGGCAGGTCGAGACCCGCCGTGTTGATTGCGCCGGGCGCGGGCAGCCAGCCGATCGGCGTCTCGACGGCCTCGGCCGTGCCCTCGCAGCGGCCGATGATCCACTCGAGCACGCGCAGGTTCTCGCCGAAGCCCGGCCACAGGAACCGGCCGTCCTTGTCGCGGCGGAACCAGTTGACGTGGAACACCTTCGGGCGGCGTTCGACCCGGCCCGCCATCGCGAGCCAGTGCGCCCAGTAGTCGCCGAAGTTGTAGCCGCAGAAGGGCTTCATGGCCATCGGGTCGCGCCGGACCATGCCGACCTTGCCGGTGGCGGCGGCTGTCGTCTCCGAGGCGACCGAGGCGCCGACCAGCACGCCGTGCGACCAGTTGCGGGCCTGGTACACGAGCGGCGCGAGCTCGCGGCGCCGGCCGCCGAAGATGATCGCCGAGATGGGCACGCCGCTCGCGGCGTCCGCCATCGGCGAATAGGTCGGGTTCTGTTTCGCGGAGACGGTGAAGCGCGAGTTGGGATGCGCAGCCGGGCCGTTCTTCGGGTCGTACGGCCGGCCCTGCCAGTCGGTGGCCGGCGCGCCGTCCTCGAGGCCTTCCCACCAGGGCTGGCAGTCAGCGGTCACGGCGACGTTCGTGAAGATCGTGTCGCTGCGGATCATCTCGTAGGCGTGGCGGTTGGTGTGGGCGTTGGTGCCGGGCACCACGCCGAAGTAGCCCGCCTCGGGGTTGATCGCGTACAGCCGGCCGTCGGGGCCGGGGTGCAGCCAGGCGATGTCGTCGCCGACCGTCCAGACCTTCCAGCCGGGCATGGAGTCCGGCGGGATCAGCATCGCGAGGTTGGTCTTGCCGCAGGCCGACGGGAAGGCCGCCGCGACGTAGTGCGTCTCGCCCTGCGGGCTCTCGAGGCCGACGACCAGCATGTGCTCGGCGAGCCAGCCTTCGTCCCGAGCCTGCCAGCTGGCGATGCGCAGCGCGTGGCACTTCTTGCCGAGCAGCGCGTTGCCGCCGTAGCCGGAGCCATAGCTCATGATGGTGAGCTCCTCCGGGAAGTGCATGATGTAGCGCCGGTCCGGGTCGAGCTCGCCCGTCGAGTGCCAGCCCTTGACGAACTTGCCGTCGCGCGCGATGCGCTCGAGCGCATCGCTGCCCATGCGGGTCATCAGGCGCATGTTCGCGGCGACGTAGGGGCTGTCGGTCACCTCGACGCCACAGCGCGAGTAGGGCGAATCGATCGGGCCCATGCAGTAGGGAATGACGTACAGCGTGCGGCCGCGCATGCAGCCCTCGAACAGGTCGTGCATGAGCCGGTGGGCGTCCACCGGGTCCATCCAGTTGTTGTTCGGGCCGGCGTCGTGCGAGTGGTGGGTGCAGACGAAGGTCAGGTGCTCGACGCGGGCGACGTCCGAGGGGTTCGAGCGGTGCAGATGGCAGCCGGGATGGGTGTCCTGGTTCAGCGTGACCAGGTCGCCGCGCTCGTGCATCAGGGCCAGCAGGCCGTCGTACTCTTCCTGGGAGCCGTCGCACCAGTGGATGCGCTCGGGCTGGGTCAGGCGGGCGACCTCGTCCACGAAAGCGGCGACGGCTTTCGGGGCCTGGGTCGGTCGATCGGTGCGAGGGAGGGGAGTGGCCATTCCGGGTTCGCCTGGGTTTGGACGTAGTCCATGATTATAGTCGGGGCGGGGCCCGAATCAGTCGAAATAAACCGAAAAGTCGCTGCCCGCCAGCGTGCCTGACTCGGTCATAATGCTTTGTCCCAGCTAGGATTTCGGCCTCATGGGTGAATTCGCCACGCTGCTCGGGCCCAGCGGTCCGCTCGCGCGCGTCATCGACGGCTTCGAGTCGCGTCGCGAGCAGCAGCTCATGGCCGACTGGGTCGGTGAGGCGCTGGCCGAGCGTGGCGTGCTGGCAGTCGAGGCTGGCACGGGTACGGGCAAGACCTTCGCCTACCTCGTGCCGGCACTGCTGTCCGGGCGCCATGTGATCGTCTCGACCGGCACCCGCACCCTGCAGGACCAGCTGTTCCACCGCGACCTGCCGGTGCTGTCGCAGGCGCTCGGGCGCCCGGTGCGCGTGGCGCTGCTGAAGGGGCGCGCCAACTACCTCTGCCGCCACCGGCTGCAGCTGGCCGACCAGGTGCGCTCGCTGCCCGGATTGGAGGCCCCGTCGGCCCGCGCGCTCTCGCGCGTGCGCGCCTGGGCGCAGGTGACGCGCAGCGGCGACCTCGCCGAGCTCACCGGCCTGCGCGAGGACGACCCGGTGTGGCCGGCGGTCACGTCGACCCGCGACAACTGTCTCGGCACCGAGTGCCCGGACTACCAGCGCTGCCACGTGGTCGCCGCGAGGCGCGAGGCGCAGGCGGCGGACGTCGTCGTCGTCAACCACCACCTGCTGCTCGCCGACCTTGCGCTAAAGGAGGAGGGCTTCGGCGAGCTGCTGCCCGGCACGGATGCGGTGATCCTCGACGAGGCCCACCAGGTGCCGGAGATCGCGGCGCAGTTCTTCGGCCTGTCGGTGTCGAGCCGCCAGGCAGCCGCGCTCACGCGCGACACCCAGCTCGAGCTGACGCGTCTCGGCCTGCTGGATACGGGCGCGCGCGGCCTCGTTTTCCGCGTCGAGTCCGGCTTTGCGCAGGCGCAGTCGGCGCTGCGCGGCGGGCCGGAGCGCGTCGAGTTCGAGGCCCTGCCGGTGGCCTTCGTCGACTCGCTGCACGAGGCGGCCGAGGCGCTTGGCGCGCTCGCGGGGGGGCTCGAGGACACGGGCAGCGACGACCCGGGGATGCGCCAGTGCGCGCGCCGCGCGCAGGAGCTCGCGGCGGCCGTCGAGACCTGGCTTGCGGTCGCGCCCGAGGACGGCGTGCGCTGGGTGGAATCCGCTCGCGGCTTCAGCCTCGGCTTCAGCCCCTTCGAGGTCGCTGCGCGGCTGCGCGAGCTGATGCAGGCGCGGCCCTGCGCGTGGGTGTTCACCTCGGCCACGCTCGCGGTGGGGGACGATTTCGCGCACTTCCTCGGCCGCGTCGGCGCGGGCGATGCGCGCACCCTGCGCGTGGACAGCCCCTTCGATTTCGAGCGCCAGGCGCTGCTTTACCTGCCGCGCGCGCTGCCCGAGCCCTCGGATCCGGGCCACACCACGGCCGTCGTCGCGGCGGCGCTGCCGCTCATCGAGGCCGCCGGCGGACGCAGCTTCCTGCTGTTCACGAGCCACCGCGCGCTGAAGGAAGCGGCGCGGCTGCTGCGCGGCCGGCCCGGCTTCGCCGAGCGCTACCCGCTGCTGGTGCAGGGCGAGGCGCCGCGCGAGAGCCTGCTGAAGTCCTTCCGCGAGCACGGCGGGTCGGTGCTGCTCGGCTCGGCGAGCTTCTGGGAAGGCGTGGACGTGCGCGGGCCGACGCTCGCGGTGGTCGTCATCGACAAGCTGCCCTTCGCCTCGCCCGACGACCCGCTGCTCAAGGCCCGGCTCGAGGGCATCCGCCGCCGCGGCGGCAATCCTTTCTTCGAGTACCAGGTGCCGCAGGCGGTGCTGGCACTCAAGCAGGGCTTCGGCCGGCTGATCCGTGACCGCGAGGATTTCGGCGTGGTCGCCATCTGCGACCCGCGGCTCAAGTCGCGCCGCTACGGCCGGCTGTTCGTGCAGTCCCTGCCGCCGGCGGTGCTGACCGAGGACGGCGACGAGGCGGTGCGTTTCCTCAGGGCGCGGCTGGCGGCAGCGGGCCTCGCGCCACCGCGGGCGGCCTCGGCATGAGGATCCTCGCGCTCGACACTGCGACCGAGGCCTGCTCGGCGGCGCTGCTGCTGCACGGCGAGGTGCTCGAGCGCTACGAGGTGCTCGGCCGCGGCCATGCCGAGCGGTTGCTGCCCATGGTGCAGGAAGTGCTCGCCGAGGGCGGCGTGGCGCTCGCCGCGCTCGATGCTGTCGCCTTCGGGCGGGGGCCGGGCGCCTTCACGGGTCTGCGCATCGCGGCGGGCGTGACGCAGGGCCTCGCCTTCGGCGCCGGGCTGCCGGTGGTGCCGGTCTCGGACCTCGCCGCGCTGGCCGCGCGGGCGGCGGTTCACCACGGCAGGCGCCACGTCCTCGCCTGCCTCGATGCGCGCATGGGCCAGGTGTAGTGGGCCGCGTTCGACTGCGCCGACCCGGCCGCGCCGGTCGCGCTGACGCCCGAGCGCGTGGCGGACCCGGGGGATCTCGCAGCGACGGTCGGCGACCCGGTCGGGGACAGCCCCGGTTTCCCGCTGTTCGGCGCCGGGCACGGATTCTCGGGCTACCCGGCGCTGGCCGGGATGCTGGGCGATCGCCTGGCGGGCTTCGATGCCGGGCTGCTGCCGCACGCGCGGGAGGTGGCGCTCATCGGGGCCACCGGGTTCGCGGCTGGCCGGACGGTCGCGCCGGAGGACGCGCAGCCCGTCTACCTGCGCGACGAGGTGGCGCACCGAAGATGACAGTCACCGCGCAACCGTCACCGGGATGTCATAAATTACCCGTATGTTTCCGACGCCAAAGCCCAGTCGCTCTGGCATTTCCCTTGCGGGACGGAGACTTATGTCCGGAAAACAGATCCTGATCGTCGAGGACGAGAAGCCGATCCGGGACATGATCGCCTTTGGCCTGCGCCGCGCAGGCTACGAGGTGACCGAGGCGGAGGACACGGCCGAGGCCCGGGCGCGCATCGCGGACCGCCGCCCCGACCTGATGCTGGTGGACTGGATGCTGCCGGACCAGAGCGGCCTCGAGCTGACCCGCCAGATCAAGCGCGACCGCGACACCCAGGAATTGCCCATCATCATGCTCACCGCGCGAGCAGAGGAGGGCGACAAGGTCGCCGGCCTCGAATGCGGCGCCGACGACTACGTGACGAAGCCCTTCTCGCCGCGCGAGCTGGTGGCCCGGATCAACGCGGTCCTGAGACGCAGCGCGCCCGGGGGCCCGGACGATCTCGTTCGGGCCAACGGCCTGACGCTCGACCAGGCGGGCCACCGGGTCCTCGCCGGCGAGGCGACCATCAGCCTCGGCCCCACCGAGTACCGCCTCCTGGCTTTCTTCATGACCCACCCCGACCGGGTGTACTCCCGGGGCCAGCTGCTGGACCGCGTCTGGGGCGGCAACGTCTATGTGGACGAGCGGACGGTGGACGTGCACATCCGCCGGCTGCGCAAGGCCCTCGAGGAGTCCGGTTACGACCGCTACATCCAGACGGTGCGCGGCTCGGGCTACCGTTTCTCCGCGAGGCCACAGTAGCGAATGGGCTCGGCCTGGTCGTTCGCGCTGGCGCGCCTTGCGGGCGCGATCGGACTGGCGATCGCCGGTGGCCTGATCTTCGGTCGGATGGACCTGTGGCTGGTCGCCGTGCTGGCGGCCTACCTGCTGCTGCAGCTTGCGAACCTCTACCGCCTGCACCGCTGGCTCAAGCACCGCAGCGAGGAGGATCCGCCGGACCTCGGCGGGGTGTGGGGTGACGTCGTCGCCCTCGTCGGGCGCATCTACCGGCGCAAGCAGTTCCACAAGCGCCGTGTCGTGCAGCTCTTCCGCGAGTTCCGGCGCCTCACCGCGGCCATGCCCGAGGGCGTGTTGCTCCTGACGAACGACCGCGAGATCCTGTGGTTCAACCGCACGGCGGGCGTGATGCTCGGGCTGCACCGCAAGGTCGACTTCGGGATGCGCATCGAGAACCTCGTTCGGCACCCCGACTTCGCCCGCTACATCGAGGCGGGGCCGCAAAGCGCACCGGTCACGATCCGCTCGAGCCAGGGTCCGGACGAGCGCTTCCTTGCGTTCCAGCTCATCCCGGCGGCCGAGCAGCAGCTGCTGCTCGTGCGCGACATCACGCGCGAGACCCGCCTCGAGGCCATGCGCAAGGACTTCGTCGCCAACGCCTCGCACGAGCTGCGCTCGCCGCTTACCGTCGTCTCCGGCTACCTCGACCAGCTCGCCGACGACCATGGCGTCGACCCGATCTGGAAGGCGCCGATCGAGGAGATGCGCCGGCAGTCCGAGCGGATGCGCCTGATCGTGGAGGACCTGCTCGAGCTCTCGCGGCTCGAGGCCTCCGACAAGGAAGCGCCATACGACCCGGTGGACATCGCCGGCATGCTGGCGCTGCTGCGGAAGGAAGCGCTGGCGCGCGTGCAGCGGCCGCGCGAGATCGCACTGCAGCTCGACTCCGACCGCCGCCTGCTCGGCAGCGAGACCGAGTTGCATTCCATCGCGACCAACCTCGTCTCCAATGCCTGCAAGTTCACTCCGGCCGAAGGGTCCGTCACCATCCGCTGGTGGGTGGACGCGGAGGGTGGGCACCTGTCGGTGCGGGACACTGGCATCGGCATTCCCGTTGAGCACATCCCCCGGCTCACCGAGCGCTTCTACCGTGTGGACAAGGGCCGCTCGCGCAA
>JBBINN010000060.1:11096-16263 GCA_037443885.1 Gammaproteobacteria bacterium
CGTCAAGCACGCCCTGCAGCGCCACGGCGGGCGCCTGGCCATCGACAGCGTCGAGGGACGTGGCTCGATGTTCACCTGTCACTTTCCGGCCAAGCGGGTCGCCTGAACGGTCGCCGGCGCCGCTTTCTGAGGCGCCTTGTCACCAAGTGCCTACAAGCTACTGTTCTTAATAAATATTTCGCGCAGCAGACACTCGCCTGTCACATCAGCGGGTCAGCCTGTCAGGGTCGGCAACGAACCCCGGGAGGGCTCGATGGGTGTCATACCGGCACGACAGCCCCTGCGGCTGCGCTCGGTCTTCATCTCCGACGTCCACCTGGGTTTCCGCGGCTGTCGCGCCGACTACCTGCTCCACTTCCTCGACTCGACCGATGCGCAGCAGATCTTCGTCATCGGCGACCTGATCGACTTCTGGTCGCTGCGACGGCAGATGTACTGGCCGCCGGCGCACCAGGAGGTGCTGCGCAAGCTGCTGACGCTGGCACGCACCGGAACGCGGGTCGTCTACATCCCCGGCAACCACGACGAGCTGTGCCGTGACCTGTGCGGTTCGCAGTACGGACCGGTGGAGGTGCACCGGGAGTACCTCCACGAGACGGCCGACGGACGCCGCCTGCTGCTGCTGCATGGCGACGAATTCGACGAAGCGGTGAAGTTCGGCGCGCTGTTGAAGCGGGTCGGGTGCGCCGCCTACGACGCGATCATCCGCGTGAACCACGTGGTGCACCGGCTGCGGCGGCGCATGGGCTACGGCTACTGGTCGCTGGCCGACTGGATCAAGCACCAGGTGCCGGATGCGGTCGACTACATCGACCGCTTCGAGCGGGCCGCCGCTGCGGAAGCGCGCCGCCGCGGACTCGACGGGGTGATCTGCGGCCACATCCACCGTCCGGCCCTGCGCGAGATCGACGGTGTGCTCTACTGCAACGACGGCGACTGGGTCGAGAGCTGCACGTCGCTGGTCGAGGACCACAATGGCCGGCTGGCCGTGCTGCGCTGGACAGAGGCGGAGATGGGAACCGTCGAGAGAACGGGAACAGTCCCCGTCTTCTCGGCCGCGCCGCAGATGGCTACGGCTCAGTCGAGCGTAAACGGGGGCTGCCCCGACTTTCGTGAACCGGACGTTGCGGCGTGAAAATCGCGATCGTCACCGACGCCTGGTCCCCGCAGACCAACGGCGTCGTCACGACGCTGGGCCGCACCGCTGGCTGCCTGGAGTCGTTCGGGCACGACGTCCGCGTCCTCGGCCCCGACTCGTTTCGCTCCGTTCCCTGTCCGACCTATCCCGAGATCCGGCTGTCGCTGCGCCCCGGCCGGGGCCTCGGCTGCTTCCTCGACGAGTTCGAGCCCGACACGGTCCACGTGGCGACCGAGGGGCCGCTGGGCCTCGCGGCGCGGCGCCAGCTTCGCCGGCGCCGCTGGAGATTCACGACTTCGTATCACACGCAGTTCCCGCAGTACCTGCGGGCCCGGGCGCCGCTGCCGGTCGGCTGGACCTACGCGGCTTTGCGCTGGTTCCACTCGGCTGCCGCGCGCGTGATGGTGAACACGCCGCACGTGCGCGATGAACTGGCCGCGCAGGGCTTCATCAACCTGGTCCACTGGACACGCGGCGTGGACACGACGCTCTTCCGGCCGCGCGACAAGGGCTTCCTCGACCTGCCGCGGCCCATCTTCGTCTGTGTAGGACGAGTGGCGGTCGAGAAGAACATCGAGGCCTTCCTCTCGCTCGACCTGCCGGGCTCGAAGCTGGTGGTGGGCGGCGGGCCGGCGCTCGGGCCGATGCGGCGGCGCTATCCGGCGGTGCACTTCACCGGCTACCGCTACGGCGAGGAACTGGCGGCCACCATCGCCGCGGCCGACGTCTTCGTGTTCCCGAGCCTCACGGACACCTTCGGTCTCGTGATGCTGGAGGCGATGGCTTGCGGCCTGCCGGTGGCGGCCTTCCCGGTCACCGGCCCGCTGGACGTGGTGGAGCCTGGCGTGACCGGCGTACTCGATGCGGATCTGCGCAAGGCGGCCCTCGCGGCGCTCGAGCTCGATCCGCAGGCCTGCGTCGCGCACGCCCGGCATTTCACCTGGGAGGCGGCGACACGCCAGTTCGAGGGTCATCTGGTGCCGGCGCGGGGTTGACTCGCCCGAGCGTTCAGTTCAGCAGCCAGTCGCCCTCGAGCAGCGGCTCGCGGTCCTCCCGAAGGTGCCGCAACACCCGGGCCCACGCGCCGATGACCCGAGCGTGGCGGGCATCTGCGGGGTGCAGGGCGACCCGCAGCAGGCGTTGGCTCCCGTAGACGCGTTCGCCGATCGCGAGCCATGAGCGGGACGCCAACCGACGCCACGGTGAACGCACGGAGCAGGTCAGGCTTGGCGCCGCACGCCCGGTCCCGTCGCGCAGGTCGACGAGGGCATCCCGGGTCGATGTCCAGGCGAAGCCTGCAGCGCGCAGCAACTCGACCAGCCCGGGCCCGAGGAGCCAGGCCGGGGGCACGAAGCCTCGCGTCGGCCAGCCGAGACTGGTGAACAGCCGCCTGCCGCGCTCGAGCCGCGCAGCGGCCTTGCGACGCTCGAGGGCCGCGAACTCGCCTTCGCCCGCCGTCAGGACACGGCGGCTGAACCAGGCCTGCGCGGACAGGGCTGTCGGCGCGTCGTCCCAGTGGAAATAGCCGTGCAGCGCGACGTCGTCTCCGCGGGACAGCCGCCGGTCGATGGCATGACTGAAGCTGCGATCGAGGTCACAGCGACCGGACCTGTGGTAGTCCGGGACGACGAGCAGCGTGCACGGCCCGCAGCCGCTCTCCTCCACGAGGGCGATCAGCCGTCGGCACAGTGGCCAGGTCACAGGCGCGACATCGTGGATCGACACGGCGAGGCGCAGCGCACTCATGCCAGCGCCGGCACTTCGTGAGCCGGAGACGCGGGCCGGCGCCCGAGGATGCGTTCGTAGTGGGCCATGAGTGCCGTGAAGACGACGTCCCAGGTGTAGCGGTCGAGGACGTGTCGGCGTGCGGCTGCGGCCAGGACCTCGCGTGGGCGCTCGAAGACGCTCGCCACGGCTTCGGCGAGACCGAACTGGTCGGCGCGGTGCGCCACCACGCCGACCTCTGGCACGACGATCTCCGGCAGCGCTCCGCCCTCGAGACACGCGACCGGCGTGCCGCAGGCAAGCGACTCAAGAACAACCAGCCCGAACGTCTCCTGACGGCCCGCGTGGACGAATACGTCGGCCGCAGCGATCCAGCCGGCCAGTTCGCGCGCGTCACGTACCCAGGGGATCACGCGCGTGCGCGCCGCCCCCTGATGTCGGCCGATGAGGAGCAGCCAGTACGGCGAACCGAGCCGCTCGATGGTCTCGAGCAGCAGCGGCACGTTCTTTTCCGGTCCCGGGCGGCCGGCGAAGACGAGCAGCCGGGCGTCCGCCGGCAGGCCGAGGCGCTGCCGCGGGTCGCCATGAGCGCGTTCGGGCGCAAACAACCGGGTGTCCACGCCGAGCGGCTGCAGGACCACGCGCGATATGCCGCAGGTATCGAGCATCCCGGCGACGGAGCGGCTCGGCGCCAGCACGAGGTCGGCGTGGCGGTAGGCCGCGAGCAGCGCGGCGGCCCCGGCGGCGCTGCCCAGCCGGCCCGCACGCGAGCCCAGCAGGCGCGGCAGATCGGAGTGGCAGAATCCTATGCGGGCTGCGGCGCTCGATCGACCCGCGCGCCTCGCAACCCACGCCGA
Source organism: Gammaproteobacteria bacterium (assembly GCA_037443885.1). GTDB lineage: Bacteria > Pseudomonadota > Gammaproteobacteria > Steroidobacterales > Steroidobacteraceae > SG8-30. The sequence goes on from JBBINN010000060.1 coordinate 14,817, forward strand.
CTGGTAGGGATCGCCGAACTCGATCACGTCTGGTCGCAGTGCCTCGAGGCAGCGTGTCCAGGCAGCGAGACGCAATGGCAGGTGGTAGCCGGAGCCCGGGAGGCGCGGGCTGGCGATTTCGCACTGGCCACCCGGATCGAAGCGATCAAGTCGCCCTGGGACCACGAGGGTATGCCGGACATCGGACCGGCTGCTCAGCCACCTGTGCTTGGCGAGGAGGTAGCGCCTGACGCCACCGCTGGTCGGCGAGAAGAAGATGGTCGTGTCCACCAGGTTCAGACGAGGTTCGCTCATGCCGGGCCAGACTAACGGGTAGCCGTGACCGCTCGGTGAACCAACGCCGGTTTCGCGCCTCGAAAGGTTCAAACGGCGGTCATCAAAAGGCCATGCGTCGAGCGCAGCATGAACTTGCCCCCATGTTTCGGCCTCATGCGGATCTCCATGTCGGTGTTCCGCGGGGATGCGGTCGGTGAAACCGGCCGCATCCCGGGCCCTTTCTGCCCGAAGAGGCGTCGCGCGAGTAGGCGCTGCCCTTGGCGTCAAACTGTCACGAAACCCGAAAAGCGTTGGCCGGCATGCCGGCCGTCACCTGCAAGTCACTGATTTTTATCAATCGGCGGCGGCTTGGAGCTGAAGCAATACTGTAACAATCAGGGCGTAACCTCCGCCGCAGGTTGAAGAGGCGTCGTGGGCGTCATTGTCGGTCCTCGCGCCTCGACGACAGTTCCGAACCGTTCATCTGGAGTCCTGGAGGCCATCGTGATCAACAAGCCCCTCATCGCTGCCGCCGTCGTCGGCGTCCTGCTCTCGGGCGTCGCCCAGGCGCAGGCGGCGCGCGACTTCATCAACATCGCCGGATCGTCCACGGTGTTCCCCTTCACCTCGGCGGTCGCCGAGCAGTTCGGCCGTGGCACCAACTTCAAGACGCCCAAGGTCGAGAGCGTGGGCACCGGCGGGGGCCTCAAGCTCTTCTGCCAGGGCATCGGACCGCAGCACACGGACGTAGCCAACGCCTCGCGACGCATCAAGAAGTCTGAGTTCGACGACTGTCAGAAGAACGGCGTCACGGAGATCGTCGAGGTCAAGATCGGCTTCGACGGCATTGTCGTCGCCAACGCCAAGACCCAGCCGACCTTCTCGCTGACGCGCAAGGAGGTCTACATGGCCCTCGCCAAGCAGGTGCCGGATCCGGCGAATCCCACCAGGCTCATCAACAACCCCTACCGCACCTGGAACCAGATCAACCCCAAGCTTCCGAACACGCGGATCGAGGTGCTCGGTCCGCCGCCGACCTCCGGTACGCGCGACGCCTTCGCCGAACTCATGCTCGAGAAGGGCTGCGAGGGTTTCGCCTGGCTCAAGGAACTCAGGGAGGTGGATGAGCGGCGCTTCCGGCAGGTCTGCACGCAGATCCGCGAGGACGGCGCCTACGTCGAGGCGGGCGAGA
>JBBINN010000061.1:0-15965 GCA_037443885.1 Gammaproteobacteria bacterium
GGCGGCGGCCCCAAACCTTCATCAAAACAAAGACATGCCCAGATGGGCAAAGGGCGGCAAGATTACGGGGCCGCGGCCCTCAAGTCAATCGCGCAGGTACCGGTCATTCGGAATCGTTCGGTTGCCCATCCGGCAGAGCATGATCCGAACGATTCCGAATGACCGGTACCTTGGACGGCCCTGTGGATAACTCTGGCGCCAGCCCTGCGGCGGGCGCTAGACTGCGCGCCCTTTCGCATTCGTAAGCTCGACCGGGGGATCGCCGTTGCAAGGGTCCTTGTGGTATCGCTGTCTCAGCCAGCTCGAGCGCGAGGTCCCCGAGCAGCACTTCAACACCTGGGTCCGCCCGCTGCAGGCGCTCGAGTCGGACGGCGTCCTGCGCCTGTATGCGCCCAATCGGTTCGTCGTGGACTGGATCCAGCAGAACCTCTACGGCCGCATCGTGGAGCTGGCCCGGGCCGCATCCGACGGCGCGGGCTGGCAGGTGCTCCTGGAGGTCGGTTCCCGACCCTCGCCGGCGGCGCCGGCAGCTGCGGTTTCAGGCGCGCCGGTGGCATCGCCCGGCAACCGACCCACGCAGGCCGCGCCGCTCGGCAGCCGCGTCAATCCGGATTTCACCTTCGCCACGTTCGTCGAGGGGAAGAGCAACCAGCTCGCCCGCGCGGCGGCGCTGCAGGTCGCGGAGAATCCGGGCACCGCCTACAACCCGCTTTTCATTTACGGCGGCGTCGGTCTCGGCAAGACACACCTCATGCACGCGGTGGGCAACCTCGTTCGCGAGCGCAATCCGGGCGCGCGGATTGCCTATGTCCACAGCGAGCGCTTCGTCGGCGACATGGTGCGTGCGCTACAGCACAACACCATCGCCGAATTCAAGCAGTCCTATCGCACGCTCGACGCCCTGCTGATCGACGACATCCAGTTCTTCGCCGGGAAGGACCGTTCCCAGGAGGAGTTCTTCCACACCTTCAACGCGTTGGTGGAGGCCGAGCGGCAGGTCATCCTGACCTGCGACCGTTACCCTAAAGAGGTCACCGGCCTGGAGGAACGGCTGAAGTCACGCTTCGGCTGGGGCCTGACGGTGGCCATCGAGCCGCCGGAACTCGAGACCTGCGTGGCGATCCTGATGTCGAAGGCCCAGGCGGCCGGCGTGGTGCTGCCGGAAGAGGTCGCTTTCCTGATCGCGAAGCGCATCCGCTCCAACGTCCGCGAGTTGGAAGGCGCGCTGAGGAGGGTCATCGCGAATTCGCGCTTCACCGGCCGGCCGATCACGCTCGAGTTCGCCAAGGACGCGCTGCGCGACCTGCTCACGCTGCAGGAGCGGCTGGTCACGATCGAGAACATCCAGAAGACCGTCGCCGAGTATTTCAAGCTGCGCGTCGCGGACCTGCTGTCGAAGCGCCGCAGCCGGTCCATCGCGCGGCCGCGGCAGGTCGCGATGGCGCTAGCCCGGGAGCTCACCAACCACAGCCTGCCGGAGATCGGCGATGCCTTCGGCGGCCGCGACCACACGACGGTGCTGCACGCCTGTGCGCGGGTCCGCGAACTGCGCGAAACCGAGCAGAGGACGCAGGAGGATTACCTCAACCTGTTGAGAATCCTCACGGGTTGATGTGGATAATGTGGGGTTTCCCCGGGGATGCTTTTTCGTCCACAGGCCGCACACAGGGAGGCCAGAGCCCGCGAGCAGGAGGCACACGGCTCTTCGCCGCGCGGAAGTGCATGATGCTGCGGGTTTTTACGGGGTTTTGCACCGTTTAGCCGGCCCTCTGTAACAGCAATAATTATCTTTGAGGAAGTATCCCGATACTGTTTTGACCCAGTCCTGGCCATCGACAAGAACGAACCTGGAGCGCAGATGAAATTCATCGTGGAAAGGGAACCGCTGCTCGCGGCCTTGCAGGCATCCATCGGCGTCGTCGAGCGCAGGCAGACGATGCCGATCCTCGCCAACGTCCTGGTCGCGGTGCGCGACGGCAAGGTGTCCCTGACGGCGACGGATCTGGAGGTCGAGCTGGTTGCCCGGGCGGCGATCAACTCCGGCAGCGCCGGCGCGGTAACGCTGCCGGGCCGCAAGCTCCTCGACATCTGCCGGTCACTGCCGGAAAGGGCGACCCTCACGGTCGCCCTGGAGGGTGAGCGGGCCACGATCCGTGCGGGCAAGAGCCGGTTCACGCTCACGACGCTGCCGGCCGGAGAGTTTCCGGTGATCGACGAGATCAACGAGCAGCAGGCAATCGAGATCCCGCAGGCGGACCTCAAGCGGCTGCTGGACAAGACCCACTTCTCGATGGCGCAGCAGGACGTGCGCTATTACCTCAATGGCATGTTGCTTGAATCGGACGGGAAAATGCTGCGAACGGTGGCGACTGACGGCCATCGTCTGGCTTTGTGTGAGATCGAGCTCGGCCTCGGCGGGCGCCAGCAGCAAATCATCATCCCGCGCAAGGGCGTGCTCGAGCTGCAGCGCCTGCTGACTGGCGACGGCGCGGTGACGCTGACGATCGGGACCAACCACATTCGGGCGCAGATCGGCGACATTCGCTTCACTTCGAAGCTCATTGATGGCCGATTCCCGGAGTATTCGCGGGTGATTCCGGCCAAGCCGCCGCGGGTGGTCCTGGCGGATCGCGACGCGCTGCGCGCCTCTCTGCATCGAGCGGCGATCCTGTCCAACGAGAAGTACCGGGGCATTCGCCTGACGCTGCGCTCAGGCGTGCTGACGATCCAGGCGCACAACCCGGAGCAGGAGGAGGCGGTCGAAGAGCTCGAGGTGACCTACGAGGGAGAGGATCTCGAGGTCGGCTTCAATGTGAACTACCTGCTCGACGCACTCGCTGCGGTGGACGGCTCTGAAGTCGAGATCGGTTTGACGGACGGCAACTCCAGCTGCCTGGTGCATGCGCCGGGAAGCGCAAGTGCACGCTACGTCGTCATGCCGATGCGGCTGTAAGGAGCGGGATGGCGCTCTGCTGGGTCCGTATCGAGCAGTTTCGCTGCTTCGAGCGGATCGAGGTCGAACTCGACCCGCGATTCAATTTCTTTGCAGGCGCTAACGCCTCGGGCAAGACCAGTCTGCTCGAGGCGTTGTTCTTTCTGGGGCGGGGGCGGTCGTTTCGCTCGCGGCGGCTGGATTCGCTGATCCGGCAGGGACAAAGAGAGTTCCTGGTCGTAGGCAGAGTCCGGACCGAACACGGACTCACGCCGCTGGGCGTGCGCGGGGCCAGGGACGGAACGGAGATCCGGGTGGCGGGGAAACCGGCCCAGGGTGCCGCCCAGCTGGCCGAGTATTTTCCTCCGCAGGTCATTGATCCCGAAATCCACAAGCTGTTGGAGGAAGGACCCGGCCGCCGGCGCCGGTTCCTGGACTGGGGCGTGTTCCACGTGGAACCAGCGTTCATGGAGACCTGGCAGCGGTATCACAAGGCGCTTCGGCAGAGGAACGCCGCCCTGAAGCTGGGGCTGGATGACCAGAGCGTACGGGTGTGGGATTCGGAACTCGTGCTGGCGGGGGAGGCGCTCAGCGAGCAGCGCCGCGCTTATCTGCAAGCGCTGGCAGGGCCGCTCACACGCGTCGGTCAGGACCTCCTGGGTACGGAAGTCGGCCTCGCGTATCACCGCGGCTGGCCGGAAGACGCCGCCCTGGCCGAGTGCTTGGGTCGGGATCTGGAACGGGATCGGCGATACCGCGCGACGCAGCACGGACCCCATCGGGCGGATGTCGTGGTGCGGATCGCCGGGCACGCAGCCAAGGATCGCGTGTCCCGTGGCCAGCAGAAACTGCTGGCGGCTGGGTTGACGCTCGCGCAGCTGGAGCTGCAGGAGCAGGAGCGGCCCGGCCGCTCGGCGCTGCTGCTGGATGATCCCGCGGCGGAACTCGACGGCGCGAACCTCGAGAGGTTGCTGGCTTGTGTGCGGGCCCTGCCGGTGCAGCTCATCGTGACGTCGTTGCGCGAGAAAGTACCCGGCCTGCCCGCCGATGGCCGGAGGTTCCACGTGGAACACGGGCAGGTGGCCCCGGCGCCAGGGTAATAAGGCGGGGCTTAGCCTCGACGTGCACCGCCTTATGGTCTTGTGCACGGACCGACGGCGGTCTTGTTCCACGTGGAACAAACGCGCGCCATCGGGGCTCGCGGGGCCAGGAGCCGGGGCGCCTTGGCGCGGCAGGAGCGGTGACCCACATACCCGCAGCGACTCAGCGCAGGTTTGTCCACAGCCACCGTGAGCCCGATGGGCCGCTGGCCGAGCACAGGCGTGGTGGTCAGGGGACCGCAGCCAGGCCGGGAATCGCCGCCCGGATGGTGACGTGCGGACGCAGTGTCGGTGGCGCGCTACAAAGGGCCGGCCGGCGGCGGGCGCCGGCTGTCCACAGGCTTATCCACAGGAATCGGCCGCCGATCTTCATGCTCATCGCCAACGCCGAGTAAGCCTTTGTTTTTATTGAATTTTACGAAAGCCCGGTCCAGCTCGGCGGATCAGTGGGCCGTGCGGCCCTCGGGAACTCAAGTCTCTGACTTTCAAGCAAAAAACGGCGCCCGCGGGTATAATTCCGCCCTTGTGTCCGACAGGTCCCGCCGATGAGCAACCAAGATACCTACGACGCTGGGAGCATCCGGGTCCTCAAGGGCCTCGAGGCGGTGCGCAAGCGGCCCGGCATGTACATCGGCGACACCGACGACGGCACCGGCCTGCACCACATGGTGTTCGAGGTGGTGGACAACGCCATCGACGAGGCGCTCGCCGGCTACTGCAACCGGATCGTCGTCACCGTCCACGCGGACGAGTCCATCACGGTAACCGACAACGGCCGTGGCATCCCCACCGACCTGCACCCGGAAGAGGGGCGCTCCGCGGCCGAGGTCATCATGACCGTGCTGCACGCCGGCGGTAAGTTCGACAGCAACTCGTACAAGGTATCGGGTGGGCTGCACGGCGTCGGCGTCTCCGTCGTCAACGCGCTCTCGGAGGTGCTCACGCTCACCATCGCGCGCGACGGCAAGCTGTGGACCCAGGAGTATCGCCTCGGCGAGCCGCAGGCGCCGCTTGCCGCTGTCGGCGAGACGGCCGAGCGCGGCACGACGGTTCACTTCAAGCCGAGCGCCACGATTTTCACGATGACGACGTTCTCGTACGACTGGCTGGCCAAGCGGTTGCGCGAGCTGTCGTTCCTGAACTCGGGCGTGCGCATCGAGCTCGTCGACGAGCGCGATGAGCGCCATGACGTGTTCGAGCACGAGGGCGGCGTCAAGGCCTTCGTGCAGTACCTGAACCGCAGCCGCACCGGCATCCACCCGAACATCTTCTACTTCCAGGTGCAGGACGGCCCGATCGCGGTCGAGGTCGCGGCACAGTGGAACGACTCCTACGCGGAGTCCATGTTCTGCTACACGAACAACATCCCGCAGAAGGACGGCGGCACGCACCTCGCCGGCTTCCGCGCCGCGCTGACGCGCAAGCTCAACGACTTCATCGAGAAGGAAGGCCTCGCCAAGCGCGAGAACGTTGCCCTCACCGGCGACGACGCCCGCGAGGGCCTGACCGCGATCCTGTCCGTGAAGATGCCCGACCCGAAGTTCTCCTCGCAGACCAAGGACAAGCTGGTCTCCTCCGAGATCAAGGGCGTGGTCGAGTCGGCCGTCGCCGCGAAGCTCGAGGAATTCCTGCTCGAGCGGCCCGCCGACGCCAAGGCGATCTGCAACAAGATCATCGACGCCGCCCGCGCCCGCGAGGCCGCGCGCAAGGCGCGCGAGATGACGCGCCGCAAGGGCGCGCTGGACCTCGGCGGGCTGCCCGGCAAGCTCGCTGACTGCCAGGAGAAGGATCCGGCCAAGTCCGAGCTGTTCCTGGTCGAGGGCGAGTCCGCCGGCGGCTCCGCCAAGCAGGGCCGCGACCGGCGCCACCAGGCCGTGCTGCCGCTCAAGGGCAAGATCCTGAACGTCGAGAAGGCGCGCTTCGACAAGATGCTGTCGTCGCAGGAAGTGGTGACGCTCATCAGCGCGCTCGGCTGCAGCATCGGCCGCGAGGAGTTCGATCCCGACAAGCTGCGCTATCACCGCGTGATTATCATGAGCGTCGACGGTGACGACCATGCGTTCGTGCGCGGAGCGGACGGCGGCGCGCGCATGGTTCGCATCGGTGAGTTCATCGATGCCACGCTCGACGCGCGGCGCGAGCGTGGCGAAGTCGAGTCGGATGGTCATGCGGAAAAGGCTCGCGGGCCTGGGCTCGGCGACGTCCTCTGCTTCGGAGTCGACTCACACGCCATCCGCTTCCGGCCCATCAAGGCGGTCATCCGCCACCCGCTCGACGAAACGCTCTACAAGCTGCGCACCGCGTACGGACGCAGCGTGCGCGTGACCTCGAGCCACAGCGTGTTCGTGCACGAGGGCAATGGGATCCGCCTCAAGCGCGGCGACGAGCTCGTGGTCGGCGACAAGGTCGTTGCGCCCCGGCGCCTGGCGCTCCCGGAGACCGCGCCCCGCCGCATTGATCTGTTGCGCGCCCTGGCCGGCGCCGGCCCGCGCGCCCGAGGCGTGTGGCTGCGTGGGCAGGCGGTCGAGGCCTGGCACAAGGCGCGCGTGACGCGACGCCACGCGGCCAATGCGGTACTGGTCGCGCCGCGCGTGGATGTCCCTGACGATGTCCGGGACGAATTGGCAGTTCGACGCCGCGCCGCAGGCATCTCCAACCAGGACCTGTGCCGCGCGGTCGGGATCTCCCAGCCCTGTACGTTCTACTCCTGGGAGCGGGGCAGCAGTCGCCCGACCATCGAACACTTCGAGGCCTATCTTCGCGCCGTGGGCGCCGATGCCACCGCGATCATGCCGCGGGTCGCCGTGGGCGGCAGCCGCCTCGAGCGGACTTGGCAGGTGCAGTACCGCGGATCCGGCAGCAACGAGGTCACCGACCGCGTGAGGCTGTCGGCGCTAGAGGCGGACGACCTCGAGTGGCTAGGTGAGCGCGAGGATCTCGAGCTCACGCCGGAACATTACGCCGGCCATGGCATTCCCCGCTACCTGCCGGTGAACGAGGATCTGGCCTGCCTGCTCGGCTTCTATCTGGCCGAGGGCTGTGCGGGCGACCGCAACGGCATCCGCCTCGCGATCGGCTCGGGGAACACGCGTTTTGCCGCGGAGATGCAGGAGCGCCTGCAGCGGCTGTTCGGCCTGCCGGCCAGGCTCTATCCGGGGCGTCCCGGCGTGGCCGACCTCAAGCTGGCCAACAAGGTGGCGGCGATCGCCTGGCAGGAGGTCTTCGGCCTGCGCGGCGCCGATTCCGTCACCAAGCGCATTCCCGATCTCGTTTTCAATCTCCCCAAGGCGCTGAGGCTGGCCTTCCTGCGAGGCTACCTGCTGGGCGACGGCACGGTCTGCGCGGAGCGTATCTCCTTCTCGACCTCGTCGTACGACCTCGCCAGCGGGCTGATGTACCTGCTGTCCTCGCTCGATACCGTGCCGACCCTGTCGGAGATCGCGCCGGATGGCGTCGTTCGCCAGATCCGCGGCAAGCCCTGCGTGACGCGGCACCGGCACTGGAGCATCAGTGTCTGCGCGGCGCAGGACCTGCGCGCCATCGAACCCGCCTGGCGTGATCACGCGCGCGCCGAAGTCCTGCGGCCGCGCCTGGACTCTCCGGCGACCGGCATCAACCGCCGCTTCGAAACGCTCGACGGCGACCTGATGGCGCTGCCGATCGTGTCGATCGATCCGGTCGACGCCAGCAACGGCTATGTCTACGACTTCTCGGTCGAGGCCGACGAGAACTTCGTTGCCGGCATGGGCGGCCTGTGCTGCCACAACACCGACGCGGACGTCGACGGCAGCCACATCCGCACGCTGCTGCTCACGTTCTTCTACCGCCAGATGCCGATACTGATCGAACGCGGCCACATCTACATCGCGCAGCCGCCGCTGTACAAGGTCAAGAAGGGCAAGCAGGAGCAGTACGTCAAGGACGACGCCGAGCTCGAGCTGATGCTCCTGAACACCGCCATCGACGGCGCTGCGCTGCACGTCACCGCCGAGGCACCGCCACTCGCGGGCCCGGCGCTCGAGACGCTGGCGCGCCGCTGGGTGGAGTTCCAGGCGATCGTGTCGCGCTGGGCGCGCCGCTACGACCGTCGCCTGCTCGAGGAGTTGATCAACGTGCCGGTGGTGGAGTCCGCCCGATTCGCGGACCCCGACTGGCTGGCAGCGTGGACCGCCGGTCTCGAGCAGCGCATGAACGCCGCCGGCGACCCGACGCGCCGCTACTCGCTGAGCGTGTTGCGCAACGACGCCGGCCAGGCGCAGCGCATCGACCTCACGCGCATCGAGCACGGCGTGCCGACAGAGAAGCACCTGCAGCGCGAGTTCTTCGACTCGGCCGAGTATCGCCGCATCGCCGACTTCAGCCGCACGCTGGCCGACCTGATCGGCCCTGGCGCCTTCGTCGCCAAGGGTGACGCGCGGCGTGACGTGTCGAGCTTTCCCGAGGCCATGACCTGGCTGCTCGAGCTCGCCCGCAAGGGCCAGACGATCCAGCGCTACAAGGGTCTCGGCGAGATGAACCCCGAGCAGCTGTGGGACACGACCATCAACCCGGAGACGCGCCGGCTGCTGCAGGTGCGCATCGAGGACGCGGTCGCGGCGGACGACATCTTCACCACGCTCATGGGCGACGCGGTCGAGCCGCGCCGCGAGTTCATCGAGAAGAACGCGCTGTCGGTGGCGAACCTGGACGTCTGAGCGTCCGCTGTCAGCTGCAGGGCCTCATTGATCAGCGCGCTGATCGTCGAGTCGCGGCGATGGGACTGGGCCGCCGCGCATGGGCTACGGCTCGTTACGCAGTCCGCTCGTTCATTCAGCGCTCGCCGAGCGACTGCGCCAGGAGCCAGGTGTAGAAGTCCTCTCCCGCGTAGATGCGGATCCACACGTCGTGATCGAGATCGTGGTGCACCGTGAACCGCGCAGCGCGGTGGCCCCTTTCGAGCAGCGCGTTGGCCATCCGCAGGCTCTCGATGGGAGCTACCACCCGGTCGCGGCCGCCATGGAAGATCCAGATGGGCCGCTGCGACGTCGCCAGGGCGTCGAGCGTGACCGGTTCGCCACCGCCACAGATCGGGGCGACGGCCGCAAAAAGGTAGGGCCACGCAGCGGCGATTCCGAACGCCCCGAAGCCGCCCATGCTCAAGCCCGTGAGATAGAGGCGTGCGCGATCGACCCGGTACGTGCGCGCCGTGTCCTCGATCATCGCGACGAGTTCCTTCTCCATCCGAAGCCATGGGTTGACGACGGTGCCGTCGCCCCTGTCGCGCAGCGTGCCCCAGTCCTCGGGGATCGGATCGGTCTCGAGCGCCGGAGCAGGCCGCGGCGGTGGAGCGGCCGACGCGTCCCGTTTCTCCACGAACCCGGGCGGGATCTCCGACGTGTTGGTCCGGTCGTCGGGGAACGGGGCCTGCGGCACGACCATCACGAACGGCAGGTCACGGCGCTGGATCCACGCCTCCATCAGCGGTCCGTGCACCAGCACCTTCTCCAGATCCGTCAGCCCGTTGCCCCGTTCACCGGCGCCGTGCAGGAACAGGATCAGCGGCCATCGCCGCGCCGGGTCTGCACCGTAGCCCTTCGGCAGGAACACGTAGTACTCCCGGTCCTTGCCCGTGACCTCGCTGTGGTAGCGCTGGCGCAGCAGCTGGGCGTCCGATGCTTCCTGCGCCGCCGCGGGCACGCCGTGGACGAGTGTGAGGACCAGCAGAACACCGATGACCTTGAACATCGCGCTCCTCCTGCAGGACCCGGCGGGGCGGGCTGTCCCCCTGTCTGTGCTGCGCAGATTCTACGGCGTGCTGTTCCGGAAGGTCGTCGCGGGGTCGTCCCGGTCCGTCGCGGGCCCCACCACAAGCCCGGATGAGCTTGGCCACCAGCAATGGGACACCAGTAGGCTGGTGTCACGCAAACCGAAACCAGCAGGGTCGGTAGTCCTGTTTGCCGTGTCAGACCTGTTGAGACTGGATCTGCCTTCAGCCACCCAGATCGATCTGCAAAACGTGCGCGACGGAGCGCCCCGATTCGACGACGGAGACCACACCATGAGCACCGCCGCGCCGCAGCCGTGGAGCCTGCTGGAGTTCGTCCGCACGAGCCCCTGGGCGTACCCCTCGATCGAGGTCGTCCACCTCCTCGGGCTTGGCCTCGTCTTCGGAACGCTGTGGCTGGTCGAGCTGCGCCTGCTCGGAGTCGGACGGCGTCGGGATGCCGCGGACGCGGCGCGCGAGGCGCTGCCCTGGACCCTCGCCGGCTTCGCGCTGTCGGCAGTCACGGGGCTCCTGCTCTTCACCGCGAGCGCCGGCGAGCTGATCGCGAACCCGGCCTTCCAGCTCAAGATGGGGCTCATCGCCCTCGCGGGACTGAACGCGGCCATCCTGCACAGCCAGGGACCGCTCGACCCCGCCCGGCCGGGAACCCGGGTGCAGGCGGGGCTGTCTCTCGTCCTGTGGGTCGCGGTGATTGCCGCCGGCCGCTGGATTGCCTACGTTTGACCGCCCACGGCGCGAGCGGCGCCGGCACAGGAGCCCGCGATGAACCGACGACTGTTCCTCCTCGCTGCGCCAGGCGCCCTGGTCTCGCTGCGCGCAGCCGCCCATCACGGCTGGAGCGGCTTCGACGAGACGAAGCCCTACTACCTCGCAGGCGAGGTGGTCGCGGTGCGCTGGCAGAACCCGCACGCCGAGCTCGAGCTCTCGGTGGCTGACTCGCTCGAGATCCCCGCAGGCCTGGCCGGCCTCGTCGTGCCGGCGCAGCAGGCGAGCGTCGACGGCGCGGGCCTCCTCCGCGGCGCGGCGCTCCCGCCGCGGCCGGGCGTCTGGACCGTGGAGCTCGCGCCGCTCACGCGCATGAACGCGTGGCGCGCGCCCGAACCCAAGGTCGGGTCGCAGGCTGCGGTGGTCGGCTTCACGCGCCCCGGCGCTCCCGAGTCGCGGCTGCGCGCCGAGTTCCTGATCGACGGCGACAGGGTCTATCCCCTGCGCTCGGCGCCGATCCAATAGCGTCTCCTGAAAGAGCGAGCAGGCACATGACCCACGGCAATCCCCCGGCCCTCGACGACTCGAGGCCCATCGTCACCATCCAGAGCCATCTGCTCGCGCAGCAGTCGCGCATCCCGGGCGCCACGGGCACGCTCTCGTGGATCCTGTCGGCAATGTCGATCTCCGCGAAGATCATCAGCGACAAGGTGCGGCGCGCGCGACTCGAAGACGTGCTCGGCGAGGCGGGCAGCGGCAACGTGCAGGGCGAGCAGCAGCAGAAGCTCGACGTGATCTCGAACCACGTGCTGCTGCGGCTGCTGAGCGGGCGCGAGGGCGTGGCCATCGTCGCCTCGGAGGAGAACGAGGAGCCGGTGATCATCCGCCGCGACCCGGGCGGGGAGGGCCGCTACTGCGTGCTGTTCGACCCGCTGGACGGGTCGTCCAACCTCGACGTCTGCGGCGGCGTGGGCACGATCTTCAGCATCCTGCGCCACGATTCGCAGGGCGCGGACCCGCAGTCCTCGCTGCTGCAGCCGGGCCGCGAGCAGGTGGCGGCCGGCTACGTGCTCTATGGCTCGTCCACCGTGTTCGTGCTGACCGTCGGCTTCGGCGTGGACATGTTCGTCCTCGACCCCTCGATCGGCGCCTTCATGCTCGTCGAGCGGGGCCTGCGCACGCCGGAGTCCTGCAAGAGCTACTCGGTGAACGAGGGTAACCGCCGTACGTTCCCCGAAGGCTACCGGAACTACCTGGACTGGGCGCAGGAGCGCGGCTACTCCTCGCGCTACGTCGGCTCGATGGTGGCCGACGTGCACCGCATCCTGCTGAAGGGCGGCGTGTTCCTCTATCCGCCGACACAGAAGGCGCCGGCCGGCAAGCTGCGCCTCATGTACGAGGCGAACCCCATGGCCATGCTGATCGAGCAGGCCGGCGGCAAGGCGCTGGCGGCGCCGGGCAGACGCATCCTCGACGTCGAGCCGCGCGACATCCACGAGCGCACGCCGGTGATCCTCGGCAGCGCGGCGGAAGTCGATCACGTGGTGGCGCAATTCGGCTGACGCGGGCAGGCACCCGCGGCAGCGGCTGCCGCGTCCGGCGGCAAGCTTGGCCAGGGGTCCGCTCGGCGCCCGCCGACGCAGTGGCTAGAGTTCGGGCTCCGGCATGCCCGGCATCGCCTTCCTCTCCTCCGGGATCTCGGTCATCGTCGCCTCGGTGAGCAGCAGCGTGCTCGCCACGGAGACGGCATTTTCGAGGCCGATGCGGATCACCTTGGTGGGGTCCACGATGCCGGCTTCGTACAGGTCCACGTACTCCATGCGCGCGGCGTCGAAGCCGGTCGAGTTCGCCGACTCGAGCATCTTCGCGACGACCACGCCGCCGTCCACGGAGGAGTTCTCGGCGATCTGCCGGGCCGGCGCCTCGAGCGCGCGCTTGAGGATGGTCACTCCGGTGCGCTCGTCGCCTTCGCAGCGGCCTTCCTCGGCGGCGAGGGCCGGCACGAGCCTGAGATGGGCCAGCCCGCCACCCGGAACGATGCCCTCGGCGACCGCGGCCTTGGTGGCGGCGATGGCGTCGTCGAGGGCGTCCTTCCGGGACTTCATCTCGGCCTCGGACGGCGCCCCGACCCGGATGACGGCGACGCCCCCGGAGAGCTTGGCGAGGCGCTCCTCGAGCTTTTCCCGGTCGTAGTCGCTCGTGGCCTTGTCGATCTCGCGCCGGATCTGGCTCATGCGACCCTCGATGGCCTTGCGGTCGCCGGCGCCGCCGATGACGGTCGTGTGCTCCTTGTCCACGACGATGCGCCTGGCGCGTCCGAGCTGCTCGAGCGTGGCGTCCTCGAGCTTGAGGCCGAGCTCCTCGGCGATGAGCTGGCCGCCGGTCAGCACGGCGATGTCCTCGAGCATCGCCTTGCGCCGGTCGCCGAAGCCGGGCGCCTTGACGGCCACGCTCTTGAGTATCCCGCGCACCTGGTTCACGAGCAGCGTCGCCAGCGCGTCGCCCTCGACGTCCTCCGCGATCACGAGCAGGGGACGGCCCTGCTTGGCGAGCTGCTCGAGCAGCTGCAGCAGGTCCTTGATGGCGCCGAGCTTGCGGTCGGTGAGCAGGACGTAGGCGTCCTCGTGCCGCGCCTCCATCTTGTCCAGGTCGGTGACGAAGTAGGGCGAGAGGTAGCCGCGATCGAACTGCAGTCCTTCCACCACCTCGAGCACGGTCTCCGTCGTCTTCGACTCCTCGACGGTGATCACGCCTTCGCCACCGACCTTCTCCATGGCCTCCGCGACGAGCTCGCCGATCGCGGGATCGTTATGCGCCGAGATCGTACCGACCTGCGCCTTCTCCAGCCGCGTGCTGACCGGCTTCGAGATGGTCCGCAGCTGCTCGACCGCGACCTTTAGCGCGCGGTCCAGCCCGCGCTTGATGTCGATGGCGCTCGCGCCGGCGGCCACGTTGCGCACGCCGTCGGCAAAGATGGCGTGCGCGATGATGGTCGAGGTGCTGGTGCCGTCGCCGACGAGGTCGCCGGTCTTCTCGGCCGCCTGGCGCAGCATCTGCGCGCCGAGGTTCTCCTCGGGATCCCTGAGGCTCATCTCCTTCGCGATGGTGACGCCGTCGTTACAAACCAGCGGGGCGCCCCAGGAGCGCTGGATCAGCACGGACTTGGACTTGGGCCCGAGGGTGATGCGGATGGCGTCGGCCAGCTGAGTGGCGCCGCGGAGGACTTTCTCGCGCGCGGCGGAACGGAAGGACACCTGCTTATAGGCCATGGCGCGCTTCCTCTGGGGAAATGCCGTCTTGTACCGCTAGGCTCTTCCCGAGGCGGTGGCGCTGCAATCGGGACGACTGCGTAGTCGGGCTTCGCGAAGCGCGCTTGCGGCCCGCGGGAAAAGTCAGCGGTATGCCGAGGATATCTCCCGCATCTTGTCCTCGATCCAGACCTGCGCTTCGGCATTGAGGTCGCGCGGGTCGCGGCCAGCGGCCTCGATCGGCGGCCCGATCACCACGCGGATGGTGCCGGGCTTCTTGAGCAGGCCGCGGCGCGGCCAGAAGTCGCCGGCGTTGTGGGCGATCGGCACGAGCTTCACGCCGGCCCGCGAGGCGAGCAGGGCGCCGGACACGCCGTACTTGCGGGTCTGTCCGGGCGCGACTCGGGTGCCTTCGGGAAAGATCAGGATCCACAGGCCGCGCGCGAGACGCTCCCGGCCCTGCTCGACGACCTGGTTGACCGCCCGGTGGCCTGCGCCGCGGTCGATGGCGATCGGCCTCAGCAGGGCGGTCGCCCAGCCTATCAGCGGAATCCACATGATCTCGCGTTTCAGCACCCAGGCCTGGGGCGGCAGCAGCAGCATCTGCGCGAGCGTCTCCCAGGTAGAGGAGTGTTTCCAGTAGGAGACGTGCGCACCCTGCCGCGGGATGTTCTCGGTGCCCTCGACGACGTAGTCGAGGCCGCACATGACCTTCAGCAACCAGAGGTGGAAACGTGCCCAGGCGCGCGCGACGGCGTGCAGGGCATCGAGCCCGAAGGGTCCGGCCAGCAGGACGGCGACGGCCCACAGGAAAGTGTCGACGAACAGCAGCGTGGTGAAGACGAATGACCGGAGCCACTGCATGCCGCGCCCGCTCCGCCGTTGCCCGAGGCTAGCCGGGCAGGCGCGACAGGTCGGCTGTCTCGAGGAACAGCCGCTGCAGCGCGGCCAGCAGCGCGAGCCGGTTCGCCCTGAGCGCCGGGTCGTCCGCCATGACCATCACGCCGTCGAAGAAGGCATCCACCTGGGGACGCAGCGTTGCGAGGCGGCGCAGCGCCGCCTCGTAGCGCCGCTCGGCCAGGAGGTTCTCGACGTCCTCGCGCAGCGCCTCGAGCGCACGTGCGAGCTCGAGCTCCGCGGCGTGGTGCAGTCGCGCCGGGTCCACCCGCGGCGCGAGCGCGTCGCCGGCCTTGCGCAGGATATTGGCGATGCGCTTGTTGGCGGAGGCGAGACTCGCGGCATCCGGCAGGGTCAGGAAGCCGGCGAGGGCCTTCAGGCGCACATCGAAATCGAGCGGCGAGCCCGGGCGGCGCGCGAGCACGGCGTCGAACATCTCGGTCGTGATGCCCGAGCCGTCCTCGAGGTAGTACGCGCGCAGCCGCTCCATGATGTAGTCGTAGACCTCTGCGGCCGCCGGGTCGCCACCGTCCACCTGCACCGCGGGATCGGCCGGGGGCTGCTTGCCCTTCGCCTCGGCCGCGGCACGCGCCACGGCCAGCATGTCGCTGCGCACCGCCGCGAGCGCCTGCTCGACGAACGCCGTGAGGTCGAGATCGAGCCTGCGCTCGATCAGGATGCGCAGCACGCCGAGCGCGGCGCGCCTGAGGCCGAAGGGATCACGGGTGCCCGACGGCTTCTGCCCGGCCGCGAAGATGCCCACGATCGTGTCGAGCTTGTCGGCGAGCGCAAGCGCGGTGCCGACGGCGGTGGAGGGCAAGGCATCGCCCGCGAAGCGCGGCCGGTACTGTTCCTCGATCGCGGCGGCGACTTCGCCGGGCTCGCCGTCGTTGACGGCGTAGTAGCGACCCATGAGGCCCTGCAACTCCGGGAACTCGCCGACCATCGCGGTCATCAGGTCGCACTTGGCGAGCTCGGCCGCGCGGCGCGCGAGGCCGGGCTCGGCGCCGGCGATCGGCGCGATGCGTTCGGCGAGGCCGGCGACGCGCAACGCCTTGGCGAGCACCGTGCCGAGCTGCGTCTGGAAGGTGACCGCGCCGAGCGCGTCGCGCCGGTCGGCGAGCGGCCGGGCGCGGTCAGTGTCCCAGAAGAAGGCGGCGTCCGCGAGGCGCGGGCGGACCACGCGCTCGTTGCCGGCGCGCACCTGCGCGGGATCCGCGCTCTCGATGTTCGAGACCGTGATGAACCACTGCGTGAGGCTTCCGTCCGCGTCGCGCACCGGGAAGTAGCGCTGGTGGTCCTGCACGGTGGCGATCACG
>JBBINN010000062.1:0-15861 GCA_037443885.1 Gammaproteobacteria bacterium
AGGTCACGCAGGCCTGCCATTCGAGGCCGGAGCGGACGCTGTCGAGGGCAGCGTCGCCCCCTGCGCCGAGATGCCTGCACGGGTCGTCCTTGGCAGGCACGCCCTCGCGCGCATCGGACGGAGCCGCCTCCGGAGATCCGGCTCCCTCAGGGAACTCCCGCGGCTCCTCGGCCACGGCCCGGCCAAGCCACAGCACCGCGCAGATCCCGGCCGCCGCCAGCAACCGGAACACCTACGACCTGTTTTCGAGTAACGCATGAGCATACGGTCAGTCCTCGAGGAGATACTCGACCGTTGTGACGACGCGCACGACCTTGGCCCTCTGCCGCTCCTCCTGGACTCCGGCCGCCTGGTCGCGGGGCAAGATCACGAACAGACCCTGGTTCGCGCGGCGGATCGGGCCGAGCGGGCTGCCGGAGTCCTTGGCGAATTGCTCCGCGGCAGCACGCGCGCTCGCGGTGGCCTCGGCGATCATCGCGGGCTTGAGGTCGTTGAGCTTCGTGAACAGGTAAGTCGGCCCCCCGGCCCAGGGTCCATCCGACGACAGCACCACGCCGGCCTCGATGAGCTCGCCGACCTTCTGGCTGGCATCGAACAGCACCTGCGGGCGGTCCGTCCTGACCATCAGCGTCTGGCTCACGACGAAACGGAACGTCGCGGGCTGGCCGCCGTAGCGGTTGGCCTGCGTGTCCGTCACGGACAGGTCCTGCAGCGCCATCTCGTCCGACTCGAAGCCGTTCTGCACGAGGAAATCCCGCACGCGGCGCGACGTCTCCTGCATGCGGGCCTGAGCCCGCGACAGGTCGTTGTCGGCGACCACGAACTGCATCGGCCACAGAGCCAGGTCCGCCTCGACATCCCGCTCGGCGACACCTTTTACCGTGAAGTAGCGGTCCGCGGCGCGACCCTGCGCGAAGCCGATGCCGACCCACCACCCGGCGAGCGCGACGCCCACCGCCAGGACTCCCGCCGCCGCCAGCCTGCTCTCCATGGAACCTCCGCCCGGCTTGCCGCCGTCGGCGCCATTATCCGCCAGTCATCCGGCCGGTTCACTCGGGACGTGAAACGGACTCCAGGGCGGCCACGAACGCGCCGTGCCAGGCGTGGATGTCGTTGCGGCGCAGGACCTCGAGCAGCGCTTCGTGTCGGTGCCGGCGCTCCTCGAGGGGCATCGCGATCGCCCGCTCGATCGCCTCGGCCACGCCATGGGTGTCGTAGGGATTGATCAGCACGGCCTCGCCGAACTCGCAGGCGGCGCCCGCGAGCCGCGACAGCACGAGCACGCCCGGGTCCGCCGGGTCCTGCGACGCGACAAATTCCTTGGCGACGAGGTTCATTCCGTCCCGGACCGGCGTCACGAGCCCTACCTGGGCCACGCGCATGAATCCCATCAGGGACTCGTGGGCGAAATTCCGGTTCAGGTAGCGGATGGGCACCCAGTCAGCCTCCGCGTGCCGGCCATTGATGTGCCCGGAGAGCTGCTCCAGCTGCTCACGAATGGCCGAGTAGGCCCGCATGTCGGCCCGCGACAGCGGCGCCACCTGCATCAGCGACACCCGACAGCGGCGCTCCGGGTGATCCTGCAGGAAGCGGTCGAAGGCGTTGAAGCGCTCGACCAGTCCCTTGCTGTAGTCGAGCCGGTCCACGCCGAGCACGAGCTTCCGGTCCATCAGTGAAGCCACCATGCGCCGCACCATCTCGCCCTGGCTGCTGCGGCCGGCCTCGGCCGCGATCGCGTTGACGTCCACGCCGATCGGAAACACTCCCGTGCGGACCTTTCGGCCGGCCACCCGCAGTTCGTACTGACCTGACATGCAAGACTCGCCGAACACCCGCCCGACCGCGTCCCGGAAGCAGCGCAGGTCGTTGTCCGTCTGGAAGCCCACGACGTCGAAGGCGCACAGGTCGGCGAGCAGCCGCTCGTGGACCGGCAGGCAGCGCAGGACCTCGTAATGCGGGAAGGGAATGTGCAGGAAGAAGCCGATCGGCTGGCGCGCGCCACGCTCGCGCAGCAGACGCGCAAGCGGGATCAGGTGGTGATCGTGGACCCAGACGAGATCGTCGGGCTCGAGCACGCGGGTGAGGCGATCCGCGTAGAAGCGGTTCGCCTCGAGGTAGGCCTCCCACGACGGCTCGTCATAGTGAAAGGTCTCGACGAAGTAATGAAACAGCGGCCAGAGCATGCCATTGGCAAAGCCCTCGTAGAACGGCGCGAACAGCGGCTCGGGGAAGTCCGTGACGGCGAAAGTCGCGCCCTGGCGGCGGACCACGTCCATCCTCGGCTCGGCGTCGGACGTCAGTTCGCCGCTCCAGCCGAACCAGAGCCCGCCGCGGGCCTTCATCGCCGCGAGCACGCCGACCGCGAGCCCGCCCGGTGCGGCCTGCCTGCGCGGGATGGAGACCCGGTTCGAGACGGACACGAGCCTGGGGGTCACAGCGCCTCCTCCCAGCTGCGACTCAGGCGCACCGCGCAATCGACGATCCCGACCATGCTGTAGGTCTGAGGAAAGTTGCCCCACAGCTCGCCAGTAGCGGGGTCCAGATCCTCGGAGAGCAGCCCGAGGGAATTGCGCTTCGATAGCACGAACTCGAACAGCTCGCGCGCCTCCTCGCGCCGGCCGATCGAGGCGAGCGCATTGATGTACCAGAAGGTGCAGACCGTGAACGCGGTATCCGGCCGGCCGAAGTCGTCCTCCTCGCGGTAGCGCATCAGCAGCCGCCCCTCGCCCAGCTCGCGGCGGATGACCTCGACCGTGGACACGAACCTGGGATCCGAGGGCACGACGAACCCCAGTTCCGCGAGCAGCAGGCAGCTCGAGTCGAGTGACGGATGCCCGAAAGAGCCCGTGAAGGCGCCCAGCCCGGGATTCCAGGCGGCCTCGAGGATGCGCCCGTGCATCGCCTGCGCACGCGAAGTCCAGTAGGCAGCGCGGTCCTCGATGCCCAGCACCGCGGCGATCCGCGCCAGCCGGTCTGCTGCGGCCCAGCACATGACGGCCGAGAAAGTGTGCGGGCGCTGGCGGCCGCGATACTCCCAGATGCCCGCATCGGGCGTGTCATAGACGGCGGCCGCGCGCTCGCCGAACGGCTCGAGGCGGCGGAACAGGGCCGCATCGCCCCGGTGCACCAGCCTCGAGTCGAAGAACGACTGGGTCAGGGCCAGGATCAGCGCACCGTAGACATCGTGCTGTACCTGCTCGTGCGCCTGGTTGCCGACGCGCACCGGGCCCATGCCGCGGTAGCCAGCGAGGCTCTCCGCGAGCCGCTCGGCGAGACCCGACTCGCCGCTAAGTCCGTAGAGGGGCTGCAGCCCGACCTCGCCGGCCTGCGCGACGACGTTGTCGATGTAGTGGAGGAAGGACTCCATGGTGCGCGTCGTGCCGAGGCGGTTGAGCGCGCGGATGACGAAGTAGGCGTCGCGCAACCAGCAATAGCGGTAGTCCCAGTTGCGGCCGCTGGCGGGAGCCTCCGGGATGGACGTGGTGAGCGCCGCAAGGACCGCGCCGGTGTCCTCGTAGGTGCAAAGCTTGAGCGTGATCGCGGCCCGGATCACCGGCTCCTGCCACTCGAAGGGAACCGCCAGTCCGCGAACCCAGTCCTGCCAGTAGTCGAGCGTGTCCTCGAGGAACTGGCGTCCCGTCCGCGCCACGGACTGCTCCAGCGGCTCGTCCGGACCAAGCATCATGGTCACGCTGCGATCGAGCACGAAGGCCCGCTCCTCGACGACAGCCTGCACCGAGGCGTCCGTGGTCACGCGCCAGGTGTAGCCGCCGCCGCTGAACCGAAGGTGGCTGCTGCCCCAGCTGATCTGCGGCGTCGAACGGCCGTAGTCGCGACGGGGATGAAGGCGCAGGCGCACGACCGGCCGCCCTGACATCGGCTCGACGATCCGCACCAGCGACACGGGCCTGAAGAAGCGCCCGCGCGCGCTGAAGCGCGGGCAGAAGTCGGTCACCCGGATGGACCCGCCGCTGCCGTCCATGATCACGGTCTCGAGGACCGCGCTGTGGCCCACGTAGCGCTGGCGGGATTCACGCGCGCCCAGCAGGTCCACGGCGAACTCGCCTGCGCCCGCCGCTGCGTCGCCGCCGAGCAGCGCGCCGAAGACGGGGTCGCCGTCGGGCCGCGGCAGGCACATCCACACGACGCGCGCCATGCGGTCCACCAGCGAGGCGACCTGGCAGTTGCCGATGACGCCGAGTTCCAGCGAAGCGCTCACGGGGGACTCCCAGCCGGCGCCGCCGCCCAGCCGGACAGCCAGTCGAGCACGTCCGCGACGCCATCGAGCGTTGCCCGCGCAGCCGTGATCGCCGCGGCCCCGACACGCACCGACAGTCCGCCGTGCGCGTTCACTGCACGGAAGCCGTCCTCGTCCGTCACATCGTCGCCGACGAACACAGGGACGCGGCCGGCGAACGGCGGCTCGGCCATGAAATCGCAGATCGCGTGCGCCTTGCTGGCGCCCGCCGGCTTTAGTTCGAACACGCACTTGCCCTGCTGGAGCGTGAAGTCCGGCGCGAGCCTTGCGAGGAGCGAATCGACCGCCAGCCGGGCCGCGGCCTCGGCCTGCGGCGCCTGCCGATAGTGCAGCGCGAGCGCCGCCCCCTTGTCCTCCAACAGGGTGCCGGGATGGACGCCGCAGAAGTCCGCGAGGACCGAACGGGCTTCGTCGAGCGCATCGTTGACGCGCGGCCGGTGCACTCGCCCTTCGTGATCCCGCCGCTCCGCGCCGTGCAGTCCCGCGCAGGGCAGCCGCAGCGGCGCGAGCAGGCAGTCGAGGTCCCGGATCGAGCGGCCGCTCACCAGCGCCAGCGCGCCGTCGGCGCGCGCCGAGAGTTGCGCGAGGAGGTCCACGACCCGTTCCGGGACGGATACGCGATCCGGGGCCTCCGCAATGTCGAGGAGCGTGCCGTCGACGTCGAGAAAGAACGCGGGGGCCCCGCCCACCTGATGGGTCGGGCGACGAGACATCACCCGAACCCTAGACCATCGGGCGCGGCATGTCGACCCTGCGGTGCCCGTCAGCCGCGGAGCAGCTCTCCGCGGGCCTCGTGGAAATGCCGCCGGCACAGCGGCACGTAGCGCTCGTTGCCACCGATCTCGATCTGCGTGCCCTCGCGCTCGACCTTCCCCGCCGGCGACACGCGCACCACCATCGTGGCCTTGCGACCGCAATGGCATATGGTCTTGAGCTCCACCAGTTCGTCGGCGATCGCGAGCAGGCTCGCACTGCCGGCGAACAGCCCGCCGCGGAAGTCGGTGCGAAGCCCGTAGCAAAGCACGGGGATGCCGAGCTCGTCCACCACGGCCGCCAGCTGGCGCACGTGCGCGGGCTCGAGGAACTGTGCCTCGTCCACGAGCACGCAGTTCACGCGGCGCGCGGCGTGCTCGCGCTCGACGTCCGCGAGCAGGTCCATTCCCGGACCGAAGTGGCGCGCCTCGCCCGAGAGCCCGATGCGCGAATGCACGAGCCCGCCACCCCGGTCGTCGACCGCCGCGGTGTAGATCACCGTGTGCATGCCGCGCTCGCGGTAGTTGTGGCTGGACTGCAGCAGGGCCGTGGACTTGCCGGCGTTCATGGTCGAGTAATAGAAATAGAGCTTCGCCACCGCGCCGCCCTCAGGGGCCGACCAGCGCCACGACCGCCCCGCTCATGCAAGTGCCGAGCGTCGCACCGAGCAGTGCGCGCGGCGCCAGCTCGGCGAGCTCCAGCTTGCGCTCGCCGCACATCGCGCCGATGCCGCCGATCAGGATGCCCATGCTGCCGAGGTTCGCGAAGCCGCAGAGGGCGTAGATGGTGATGAGCTCCGAGCGCGGCGAGAGCGCCCCCGGCCCGAGCTCGGCGAGCTGGATGTAGGCGATGAACTCATTGAGGATCGTCTTGAGGCCGATCAGCGAGCCAACCTGCGGCGCTTCCGACCACGGGATCCCCATGAGCCAGGCGATCGGCGCGAACACCCAGCCGGCGATGCGCTCGAGCGAGAGCGGCTCGCCGAGAAAGGGCGGCAGCAGCCCGATGGCGCCGTTCGCGAGCGCGACGAACGCGATCAGCACCAGCAGCACGGCGAGGATGCCGAGGTAGATGTTGAGTCCGTCCGAGGTGCCCTGCGTGATGGCGTCCATCGCGCCCCCGTAGAGGCGCGGCGGCTCGGCCACCGGCCGGTCGGGCGGCGGTTCCGGCAGCAGCAGGTGCGCGAACAGGATGGACGCCGGCACGGACATCACGGACTTGGTGAGCAGGTGGCCGAGGACACCGTCGAGCAGGGGTCCGAGCATCGCAGCGTAGATCACCATCACCGAGCCCGCGATGGTGGACATGCCGGCCGTCATCAGGAGCAGCAGCTCGTAGTGAGTCATGCGCGCGATATAGGGCCGCACGAGCAGCGGCGCCTCCACCTGGCCGACAAATATGTTGGCCGTCGCCACCAGTCCCGCCGGGCCGCGCGTACCGAGGGTCTGCTCGAAGACCTTGGCGATCGCGCGCACGACCAGCGGCAGCACGCGCCAGTACCACAGCAGCGCGGACAGTGCCGACATGACGATCACCAGCGGGAGCACCTGGAAGGCGAAGGTCACGAGCGAGCCCGGGTTCGTCACCTCGAAAGGCGGCGCGCCGCCGCCGAGGTAGCCGAAGATGAACGACGTCCCCTGCTGGGTCGCCGCCGACAATGCATTGACCGCCCGGGTCAGGTAGGCGAAGCCGACACCGATCAGCGGCACCCGCAGCAGCAGGAAGCAGATGCCGAGCTGCAGCAGGATGGCCACGACCACCAGCCGCCAGTCGACGCGGCGGGGGTCACGGCTGAACGGCAGCGCGAGCGCGACGAATACCACGAGTCCGAGCGCAGCCTGCGCGTAGGAGGTCCATTGCATGTGGGGCGGCGCTCCGGGGTCGGGGTGTTACAGCAGGCGGATTTCCCGGAGCCGCTCCTGCAGGTAGTCGTCGGCCAGGATCGGCTGCGGGTAGCGGTGGGGCCGGCCGGAACCCGCGCAGCCGGGGAGCGTGCGGATCTCGAAGTCCGGATTGAAGTGCAGGAAGAAGGGCAGCGAGTAGCGGGCGAAGCGCGCCCGATTCGGGTCGGGGTTCACCACACGGTGGGTGGTCGACGGCAGGACGTGGTTCGTCAGGCGCTGGAGCATGTCGCCCACGTTGCAGACGAGCGCGCCGGGCGGCGGGTTCATCGCGAGCCAGCGGCCGTCGCGGTCGAGCAGTTCGAGGCCCGCCTCGTCGGCGCCGAGCAGCAGCGTGATGACATTGATGTCCTCGTGCGCACCGGCGCGCTGGCCCGTGCTGCCCTCGGCCACCGGCGGATAGTGGATCACGCGCAGCACACTGTTGCCCTCGCCCACCTTGTCGTCGAACCAGCGGGCGTCGAGGCCGAGGTGAATCGCGATGGCCGCGAGCAGCTCCCGGCCGAGGGCATCGAACTCCTCCCAGAGCTCGAGCACGTTCTCGCGGAAGCCCGGGATCTCCTCGATCCAGAGATTGTCCGGCATGCAGCGGCGGTAGCGGTGCCCGGGAGGCAGCTCGCGCCCGATGTGCCAGAACTCCTTGAGGTCGTGGTGTGTCGCAGCCTTGGCGGTCTCGATGCCGAAGGGCGTATAGCCCCGCGCACCGCCCTGGCCAGGCACGTAATAGCGGCGCTTGCGTTCCATGGGCCAGCCGAAGAAGGTCCGGAAGCGCGTGAGCAAGGCGTCGATGAGCGACCCGGGAAGGCCATGCTCCGCGACGACGGCAAAGCCGTAACGTTCGAAGCTGGCTCCGAGCGCGGACGCAAAAACCGCCGGGTCGCGGCGGAAGAGACGGTAGTCGACGGGCTCGATCGCAGGGCTCACGGCGGGATTATCGCCGATTGCACCGCATGGCGCCGCTACGGATGCGGGCTTCCGACCGCGGCCGCGCTGGCTCATCATGCACTGCCATGCCTGCGCCCGCCGAATGGTTCGTCGTCGTGAATCCCGCCTCCGGCAGCGGCCGCAGCCTGCGCGGCTTCCAGGCATTGGCGACCGCGCTCGGCGTCGAGGGGATTCGCTTCGAGGCCGCGGTCACCCGACATGCCGGGGACGGCGAGGCGCTGGCCGCCGCCGCCGTCAGCCAGGGCTTCCGCCGCCTGCTGGCAGTCGGCGGCGACGGCACGCTGCACGAGGTGCTGAACGGCGCACTGGCTGCGCCCGGCGTCGACAGCCGCGAGATCGTGCTGGCGGTTGCGCCTTTCGGTACGGGCAACGACTGGGCCCGCGGCCGCAGCCTGCCGCGCGAGCCGCTCGCCCTGGCCCGCTGCATCGCTGCGGGACGAACCACCTGCTGCGACCTGGGGTGCATCGAGTTCACTGGCGCGCCGATCACCCCGCGCCGGCACTTCATCAACGTGGCGGGCGCCGGCATCGATGCCGAGGTCCTTGCCGCCCTTCCGCGCGGCCCGGCGCGGCGCAGCGCGTACCTGCTCGGCGTGCTCCGCGCGCTGCGGTCCTTCCGCCCGCCGCACTTCACGCTGCTGGCGGACGGGCGCGAGGAGCGTGGACCGAGGCTGCTCGCGCTCGCCGCAAATGGCGCCTACTGCGGCAACGGCATGCGCCTCGCGCCCGGCGCGGCGCCGGACGATGGACTGCTCGACATCGTGACCGTGGAACCGCTGCCGCTGCTTGCCGCGCTGCGGCGCCTGCCCCGGCTCTTCGACGGCCGGCTCGCCCGGGAGCGCTGGGTGCGCAGCTCCCGGGCGGCCTGCCTCGAGATACACGCGAGCCCGCCGGCCTCGATCGAGGCCGACGGGCAGCTCGTCGGAACCACCCCCGCCCGCGTCAGCGTCCTGCCGGGCGCGATCCGCGTGCTGCACTGCGCCTCATCGTCCTGATTGCGGCTTGCAACGACGGCCGCGCGCCCGCCGGCCCCTACACTGGCCCGGGGGATAGCAGGGGGATGGCCGGATGGCGGTGTCCGTCGAGCCGGGGTCGGCCGGTGAAATTGCGGAGTTCGCCCGCCTGCAGCAGCGCCTGCCGGGCCTGACGCGGCGCGTCTTCGAGGACCGGCTCGCGCCGCGCACCGTCGCCGTCATCCCGAGCCTATCGCTGGACCCGGAGTCCCTGGCCCGGATTCCCGGATCGCTGCACTACGAGGAGCGGCAGCTGTCCATGCTGCTCCTGCTGCGCATGCCGAACACGCGCTTGGTCTACGTCACCAGCCAGCCACTGCACCCGCTGGTCGTGGACTACTATCTCAACATGATGCAGGGCGTGCCGACCGCGCACGCGCGACGCCGGCTGAGCCTGCTCAGCGCCTACGACGGCAGCCCGGGGGCCCTGAGCGGCAAGCTGCTCGACCGGCCGCGGCTGGACGGCGAGGGTCGCGAGCGCCCGCGCGCGCCCGTGAAAGCGCTGGCGCGGCTGGCCGCAGCCATCGGCGATCGCTCCATCGCGCACCTGTCGGTCTTCAGCTCCTCGCCGCTAGAGCGCACGCTGGCCGTCCGGCTGGGTGTGCCGCTGTACTCCTGCGACCCGGCGCTTATGCTGCTCGGGAGCAAGAGCGGCGGGCGCAGGCTTTTCCGGGAGGCCGGAGTGCCCTGCCCGGCGGGCGAGGAGGACCTGCGCGACCGCGCCGATGTCGTCGCGGCACTGGCCGCGCTGCGCGGCCGCGACCCTTCGTTGCGCCGGGCGGTGGTCAAGCTCGACGACGGCTTCTCGGGCGAGGGCAACGCGCTGTTCGACTACGCCGGCGCTCCCGAAGGCGCCGGACTGGAGCCCTGGATCGACGCCGAGCTGCCGGCGCGCCTGCGGTTCGAGGCGCCGGGCGAGAGCTTCGAGCATTACCTCGCGAAGCTCGCCGGGATGCACGGAATCGTCGAGGCCTGGATAGACGGCGAGGACAAGCGCTCGCCGTCCGCGCAGTTCCGGATCAATCCGCTGGGCGAGATCGAGTCCGTTTCCACCCACGACCAGGTGCTCGGGGGACCACATGGCCAGGTGTTCCACGGCAGCCTGTTTCCGGCTGCGTCCGGCTACCGCGCGGAGATCCATGCCGCCGGCAGGAGCGTTGCGGAGAGGCTGCGCGATCTCGGGGTGATCGGCCGGGTCGGCGTGGACTTCATCGTCACCCGCGAAGCCCGTGGCTGGCGCCACTGGGCCATCGAGATCAACCTGCGCAAGGGTGGCACCACCCACCCCTTCCAGATGCTCCAGTACCTCTCCGACGGCCGCTACTGCCCGGAGGACGGCGAGTTCCGCACGCGGGGCGGCGAGCCGCGCTGCTACTACGCCACCGACAACCTGGGCCGCGGGTGCTACCGCCGGCTCACGCCGGACGACGTCATCGAAGTCGCCGTCGAGGAAGGCCTGCACTTCGACCCCGCCACGCAGTGCGGTGTCGCGTTCAGCCTGCTCGGCTGCATCGCCGAGCACGGCAAGCTCGGGCTCACCGCCATCGGCGCGACCCACCAGGCCGCGCAGGCGCTCTACGCGCAGGCGGTCTCCGCGCTGGATCGCGCCGCCGGCTGCGAGGGCGAGCCCCTCCCTCAGCGGTAGCGCGCGAGCAACTCCAGCAGCGCCCCGCGGCCCGGGCAGAGCTTCGCGTAGGGTACCGTGTTCAGCGGCTCCTCCGGCGTGTTATGGCGCTGGTGGAAGTCGCGCCGGTAGGTGCCGACGTAGATGAGGCCGGTCACGTACTCGTTGCGCTGCGCGTGCTCCTGCACGTAGGCCAGCGCCCTGGCGCGGTCGGTCGGCTCGTAGGACTTGTCGATCTTGCGCAGCACGATCTGCGCGCCGTCGTGCATCTCCACGGATACCGTGTCGCCCTCGGCGTAGTCCACGGTGATCTCGCGCCGCGACTCGACGTAGTCCGCCGCCACCGGCACCTGCAGGTGCTCCCGGACGTAGGCGTAGCTCTTGGTCGAGCCTTCGTGGTCGTTGAAGGTCACGCAGGGCGACAGGACGTCGATGATGGCGAAACCGCGGTGCGAGAGGCCGGCCTTTATCAGAGGCACCAGCTGCTCCTTGTCGCCGGAGAAGCTGCGCGCGACGAAGGTCGCGCCGAGCGACAGCGCCAGCAGTACCGGGTCGATCGGCTCGTGGTCGTTGCGCTCGCCCTTCTTCGACTTCGTGCCGACGTCGGCCGACGCGGAGAACTGTCCCTTGGTGAGCCCGTACACGCCGTTGTTCTCGAGAATGTACAGCATGTCGATATTGCGGCGAACCGCGTGACCGAGCTGCCCGAGGCCGATGGAGAGCGAGTCGCCGTCGCCCGACACGCCGATATAGCGCAGCTGCCGGTTGGCGGCGATCGCGCCCGCGGCGATGGCAGGCATGCGGCCGTGGACTGAATTGAAGCCGTGCGCGCCGGAAACGAAGTAGGCCGTCGTCTTGGAGGAACAGCCGATGCCGGAGAGCTTGGCGACGCTGTGCGGCGGCAGTGACAGCTCGAAGCAGGCCTGGACGATGGCGGCGGTCACGGAGTCATGGCCGCAGCCCGCGCAGAGCGTGGACATGCCGCCCTCGTAGTCGCGGCGCGTGAGGCCGAGCTCGTTGCGGACGGCGCCCCGCTGGATCTTGGGCTTGGCGATGAAGGTCATGCGGCCTGCCCCTTCGCGATGGCGGCCGTCACCCCGTCGACGACGCATTGCGCCGTCAGCGGGAGGCCGCTGTAGTGGAGGATGGAGTGGAGCTTGTGCTTCTCGACGGCCGTCTCCAGCACGAGCAGCGACTTCAGCTGGGCGTCGCGGTTCTGCTCGACGACGAACACGGTCTCGTGCGCGGCGAGGAAGGCCTCCACCTCCGCCCCGAACGGGAAGCCGCGCACACGGAGGTAGTCGACGGCCAAGCCGCCCCGGCGCAGCGCGTGCAACGCCTCGCGCACTGCCCCGTCGCAAGACCCGATGCTCAGGACGCCGATTCTCGCCTTGCCGTTGCCGTCCACTACTGCCGGCGGCACCAGCGTCGCGGCCGTGCGGAACTTGACCAGCAGCCGCTCCATGACCTCCTGGTACTCCGCCGAATCCTCGGTGTAGCCGCCGAACTTGTTGTGCCCGGAACCACGCGTGAAGTAGGCGCCCTTGCTGCCGACGCCGGGGATGGTGCGCCAGGGAATGCCGTCGCCGTCCGCGTCCAGGTAGCGCTGGAACTTCTCCATGCCCGCGAGCTGCTCCGCGGTGAGCACCTTGCCGCGGTCGGGCTGATAGCCGTCGTCCCACTCGAGATCCGGGATCATCCAGTCGTTCATGCCGATATCGAGGTCGAGCAGCACGAAGACCGGCGTCTGCAGGCGCTCGGCGAGGTCGAAGGCCTTCGCGGCGAAGTGGAAGCACTCTTCCGGATCCGCCGGGAACAGCAGCACGTGGCGCGTGTCGCCATGGGAGGCGTAGGCACAGGCCATGAGGTCGCACTGCTGGGTGCGCGTGGGCATGCCCGTCGAGGGTCCGACCCGCTGCACGTCGAACAGCACCGCCGGGATCTCCGCGTAGTAGGCAAGCCCGATGAACTCGTTCATCAGCGAGATGCCCGGACCGCTCGTGGGCGTGAAGGCCCGGGCGCCGTTCCAGGACGCGCCGATGACCGCGCCTATGGCCGCGAGCTCATCCTCGGCCTGTACGATCAGGTAGTTGTTGCGGCCCGTCTCCGGGTCCACGCGGTAGCGCGTGCAGAAAGCCTTGAAGCTGTCCATGAGCGAGGTGGACGGCGTGATCGGATACCAGGCTCCCACCGTGGCGCCGGCGAACACGCAGCCGAGCGCTGCCGCCGTGTTCCCCTCGATCATCACGTGCCCGCGGGTGCGGTCTAGCCGCCCCACGTGCGCAGGCAGGGGGCAGGCGAAATTCGCGCGCGCGTAGTCGTAACCGATGGTGATGGCCTTCATGTTGGCCTCCACCAGCGCCGGCTTCTTCGCGTACGACTCGCCGAGCAGGCCGCGCATGACCTCGAGGTCGAGATCGAGCAGCGCCGCCAGCACGCCGGCGTACATGATGTTCTTCATCAGGATGCGGGCCCGGGCGCCCTCGAAGTGCTCCTGGCAGAGCTGGGCGAGCGGCACGCCGATGAGCGTGATATCCGGGCGCGACAGCAGCGCCGGCCGCGGCCAGGTCGAGTCGTACACGAGCCAGCCGCCGCCCGCGAGGTCCCGGAGGTCGCGCACGTAGGTCTCGGGGTTCATGGCGACCATGATGTCCACCCGGCCCGATCGCGCGCGCCACCCCTCGGCGGTGACGCGGATCTCGTACCAGGTCGGCAGGCCCTGGATGTTCGAGGGAAAGAAGTTCTTGCCGACCACCGGCACGCCCATCCTGAAGATGGACTTCATGATCAGCGCGTTCGCGCTCGCCGACCCGGTACCGTTGACGTTGGCGAACCTGACGGTGAAGTCGTTCACGCGCGCCTGAGCGCGTTCGGGATCCGGCATCGGTCGTCGTCCTCCGCGTGGGGAATCTCGATCCAGGACTTCTGCATGTCCCAGGCGTTGGTCGGGCAGCGCTCGGCGCACAGCCCGCAGTGCACGCACAGATCCTCGTCCTTGACCATCACCCGGCCGGTCTGCTTGAGCGGACCGGAGACGTACAGCTGCTGCTCCGGGTTGCGCCGCGGCGCCTTCAGGCGCTCCGACAGCTCGGCCTCGGACCCGTTGCGCGTGATCGTCAGGCAATCCGTCGGGCAGATGTCGATGCAGGCATCGCACTCGATGCACAGGCGCGCCTCGAAGACCGTCTGGATGTCGCAGTTGAGGCAGCGCTGGACCTCGGCGGCGGCCTGCTCCGCGTCGAAGCCCAGCTCCACCTCGATGTCGAGCTTGCGGAAGCGTTCCTTGAGGCTGACGTGCGGCACGAGGCGTCGCTCGACGGGGTTGTAGTCGTTCTTGTAGGACCACTCGTGCATGCCCATCTTGCGGCTCTGCAGGTTGACGCCGCGCGGCGGCCGCTCGGCGAGCGGCTCGCCGCAGCAGTGGCGGTGGATCGAGATCGCGGCCTCGTGGCCATGGGCAACCGCCCAGATGATGTTCTTCGGGCCGAAGGCAGCGTCGCCGCCGAAGAACACGCCCGGCCGGGTGGACTGGTGCGTGACCTCGTCCACCACGGGCATGCCAGACGGGTCGAACTCGATGCCGATGTCCCGCTCGATCCACGGGAAGGCGTTGTCCTGCCCGATGGCTAGGATTACGTCGTCGGCCGGTATGAACACCTCCTCGATGACGCGCTGGCCGAGGATCCGGTCCCCGTCCATGTCGTACTCGAGCCGGTCGAACAGCATTCCGGTGAGTCGCCCGCCCTCGCTCACGAAGGCCTTGGGCGCGTGGTTCACCGCGATATGGACGCTCTCTTCCTCCGCGTCCTCGAGCTCCCAGGCGGATGCCTTGAAGAACTGCCGCGGCTTGCGCGCCATCACCCTCACTTCGCGCGCGCCGAGACGGAGCGCGCTGCGGCAGCAGTCCATCGCGGTGTTGCCTACACCGATGATCAGTACCCGCTCGCCGACCTTGTCGACGTGCCCGAAAGCCAGCGACTCGAGCCACTGGATGCCGATGTGGACGCGGTCGCACTCGCGGCCGGCAAGCACGAGGTCCTTGCCGCGGGGCGCGCCGGTGCCTACGAACACCGCGTCGAAACCCTGCCCGAGCAGCCCGCGCATGCTCGCGACCGGCGTGCCGAGACGCAGGTCGACGCCCATTTCCGCGATATAGCCGATCTCCTCGTCGAGCACCTGCGCCGGCAGGCGGAAAGCCGGGATGTTGGTCCGCATCAGGCCGCCGGCCTGCGCGTACTGCTCGAAGACCACGACCTCGTAGCCGAGCGGCGCAAGGTCGTTGGCGACCGTGAGCGAGGCAGGCCCGGCGCCGACGCAGGCCACCCGCCGGCCGTTCTTCCGCGGCGGCGCCTTGGGCAGCCGGTCGGTGATGTCGTCGCGCAGGTCGGCCGCGACGCGCTTCAGGCGGCAGATCGCGACCGGCTTGTCCTCGACGCGCCCGCGCCGGCAGGCCGGCTCGCAGGGCCGGTCGCAGACCCGCCCGAGGATGCCGGGAAAGACGTTCGACTCGCGGTTGACGAGGTAGGCGTCGGAGTAGCGGCCCTGCGCGATCAGGCGGATGTACTCCGGCACGTCGGTGTGGGC
Organism: Gammaproteobacteria bacterium; assembly: GCA_037443885.1. Lineage (GTDB taxonomy): Bacteria > Pseudomonadota > Gammaproteobacteria > Steroidobacterales > Steroidobacteraceae > SG8-30. Next base: position 15,079 of record JBBINN010000062.1, read on the forward strand.
CGGGCAGGCCCACTGGCAGTCCACGACCTTGTGGAAGTAGTCGGGATCGCGCGTGTCCGTGGGCTGCATCGGCTGCGGCGAACCCGCGGCGGGCGGCAGTTCACCGCTGCTCATTGCGCGCGGCGCCGCGCGATCGGGATGTACTCGGCGTCCTCCATCAGTCTGCGGAAGGCTGCCGCCGTCAGGTGCACGAGCCTCTCGTGGTCGCCGGCCTCGAAGTAAACGTCGCCGACCTCGCGGAGCGAAGCGTCAACGATGGTCGGGATCAGGTAGTCCTCTCCGACGGCCGGCACCGCACCCGGCTCGCAGTCGAAGAAGGCCTCTGCGAGGTCGGCTTCGCTGGCGAGCACCATCGGCCGGTGCAGGTCGCGCGCAACCCGGTCGAGATCGAGTTCCTCGCTCGCGGGCAGCACCGCCAGCACGTAGCCGCCCGCATCCTTGAGCAGCACCGCCTTCGCGACATGCGAGGCGGCGACGTGCGCCGCGTGGGCGGTGCTCGCCGCGGTGGCCGTGTGCGGATGCTCGACGATGCTGTAATCGATGCCGCGGAAACGCAGCGCGTGGATCACGGTCGGTGCAACGCTCATGCGCGCCCCCTCCCCCATGTGTCTGACGGCCGATTATAGCGACACCTTCGGCGCGGTCATGCCCCGGCGTGGCGCGTCCGGGGCGGGGTACGCAGATCTGCGTACCGCGACCGGCGATGCGAGCAGCTAACCTGAGCCGCCAAATGGCCCCGGGGGAGGGTGTGCCGCATGCCGCTGAGCCGCAGACAGTTCCTGC
>JBBINN010000063.1:0-4750 GCA_037443885.1 Gammaproteobacteria bacterium
CACCGCCGTCAACGCTGACCGGGGCCCACAGCCATGACCGACGCTACCCGCTCCAGCGCCCACCGCAACCCATGGAGTTCCCGCCGCCGGCGCGACCACGCCGTCAAACGTGAGGCCGTGGTCCGGGCTGCCGCCCGGGCCTTCAATGAGCGCGGCTTCCACAACACCTCGCTCGACGACATCGCGACGGCGCTCGGCGTCACTAAGCCGACGGTCTACTACTACGTCGAGAGCAAGGAGCACCTCCTGTTCGAGTGCTTCCTCGCCGGCCTCGAGGGCATCCGGGAAGGTTTCCGGCGCGCCGAGAAGTCCGGCCTTCCCGGCCGCGATCGCCTCGCGGCGGTGGTCCGGCACTACGCGCAGGCCGTCGGCTCGGAGTTCGGCTGGTGCATGGTCCGCGCGGAGGACCAGGATCTCGGGCCCGAGTTGCGCGGGCGCATCCGCGCGCTCAAGTCGGAAATCGACCAGGGCATCCGGCGACTCCTCGCAGAGGGAATGCACGACGGATCCATCGCGCCCTGCGACCCGAGGATGACCGCCTTTGCCATTGCCGGCGCCCTCAACTGGATCGCCCAGTGGTACCGGGAGAACCAGCCCATGGGCTCCGCGGACATCGCCGACGCCTTCGTCGGCATTTTCGAGCGCGGCCTCCTGCCGCGCGAGGCGGCTCCGCTGCCGCAAACCCTGCGGGCCTGAGCCGCCCCCGACCAAGGGTGCAGAGACTTTTTGTTTTTTGCAGGGCAAAATCTCCGGCCAGCTAGACAGGCCCGGCACCAGATCCGCGGAGGACGCCCATGAGCCACGATTCCATCGTCATCCTGTCGGCCCGCCGCACCCCGATCGGGGCGTTCCAGGGCATGTTCGCAGGGATGAAGGCCCCCGAGCTCGGAGCGGCCGCCATCCGCGGTGCGCTCGAAGCGAGCGGGCTCGCCGCCACCGACGTGCAGGAAGTGATCATGGGCTGCGTTCTGCCGGCCGGCCTGGGCCAGGCCCCGGCGCGCCAGGCGGCCCTCGGCGCGGGCATCCCCGACACGGTGCCGGCGACCACCATCAACAAGATGTGCGGCTCGGGCATGAAGGCCATCATGATGGCGGCCGACAGCCTGCGCAGCGGCGACATCGACGTCGCGGTCGCCGGCGGCCTCGAGTCCATGACCAACGCGCCCTACCTGCTCCTCAAGGCGCGCGGCGGCTACCGCATGGGCCACGGCGAACTGTATGACCACATGTTCTACGACGGCCTCCAGAGCCCCTTCGACGGCAAGGCGATGGGCTGCTTCGCGGATGCGACCTCGGCGAAGTACGGGTTCACCCGCGAGGCGCAGGACGCCTTCGCGACCGAGTCGGTCACGCGCTCGCTGCGCGCCGTCGAGAGCGGCGAGTTCGCGCGCGAGATCGTTCCCGTGACCGTGAAGTCGCGCAAGGGCGAGGTCGTGATCGATCGGGACGAGACGCCGTTCACCTGCGACATCACCAAGATTCCCGGCATGAGGCCCGCCTTCACCAAGGATGGCACCGTCACGGCCGCGAGCTCCTCCTCGATCTCCGACGGCGCCGCCGCGGTGGTGCTGATGCGCGAGTCCGCGGCCATCGCCCGCGGCCTGAGGCCCGTCGCGCGCCTGCTGGCCTACGCCAGCAACGCGCAGGCGCCGGAGTGGTTCACGACCGCGCCGGGCGGCGCCATCAAGAAGGTGCTCGACAGGCTCGGCTGGGAGGCCGGCGACGTGGACCTCTATGAAATCAATGAGGCCTTCGCCGCCGTGACCATGGCCGCCATGCACGACTGCGGCCTCGAGCACGCGAAGGTGAACGTCAACGGCGGTGCCTGCGCGCTGGGCCACCCGGTCGGCGCCACGGGCGCGCGCATCACCGCGACGCTGATCAATGCGCTGCAGGCCCGGGGCCTGAAGCGCGGCGTGGCGTCGCTTTGCATCGGCGGCGGCGAGGCCACGGCTCTCGCGCTGGAACTGCTGTAAGGGCACGGTCCCGGCGCGCGAGGCACGGTCCTGGTCCTGGTCTTGGTCTTGGTTCCAGTCTCTGCTGCGGCGCAGGCACCAACCGCCGGATCCGGTTGCCACAGAGCAACACGAAAGGAAAAAGGCGACGACCCCTCACGGGACCGTCCCCTGCACTTCGCGCGCTTTGCCGCGGATCAGCGGAACATGTTGTTCGAGCGGTGATCACCCGCGAGCCAGCGCTCGAGCTCCGAGTGCGCGTCCTTGAGCCGCACTTCGTTGATCTTGTCGGCGTCCGGCCGGTCGAGGGTGAACTCGAGGATCATGCCGTTCGGGTCGGACGTGTACAGCGAGCGGCAGTAGCCGTGCTCCAGCACGAATGTGGCGGGCTCGCCGTAGCCGGCCGCGGCCAGGCGCTGCTCGATGCCCTTCTGCGCGGCCTCGTCCACCTTGAGCGCGATGTGGTGGAACGGCGAGAACGGCATCTGCGGGCCGAACTGCGCCGCGTCCTCGGGCTCGGCGAACTGGAAGAACGCCAGCGCGCCGCCATCGCCGAGGCCGAAGAACACGTGGCAGTAGGTGCGCTCCTTGCCGAAGAGCTCGTCCTTCTCGCACCAGGTCGCGACCAGCGGCAGGCCGATCACGTCCTCGTAGAACCTGCGCGTCGCCTCGAGATCCTTCGACACGTAGGCCGTGTGGTGGAGGCGTGACGGGAGGGATGCGGTGACAGCCATGGCGTCGCTCCTTCAGAACCGGTAGTTGAAGTCGATGCCCCAGACCCGCGGCTGGGCCTTGAAAACGAAGTTGTTGGTGTAGCCAGGGTTAGGGAAGAACTGCGGCCCCGGCGACCATTCGGCATTGTACTCCTCGTCGGTCAGGTTCCGGGCCCAGGCGGTCAGCGTCCAGGCCTCGCCGGCTATGCCGACACGCAGGTCGAGCAGTTCGACCGGGTCGCGCTTGGTGAAGTTGTCCGGATAGAACCAGGTGTCGCCGATGATGCGGAAATCCGGCCGGATGAAGAAGTCGAGGCCGCTGTCGCCCGGCAGCGGGGCACGGTAATTGAGGCCCAGGTTGATCGTGTACTCGGAGACGAGCGGCGCCTGGTTGCCGACGTCGTCAGGGTCGCGGGACGACTTCTTGATCTCGCTGTCCGTGTAGCCGCCGCGCGCGTAGACCTCCAGGTTCTCCGTGACCAGCGCCTGCAGTTCGACCTCGAAGCCGGTGTAGGTCACTTCCTCGAGGTTGCCGAGGTTCTGCGTGCTGGTGTTGGGGTCGAAGACGAAGAAGTAGGTTCCCTCCGCTTCCGTATAGAACGCCGTGAAGCTGGTGCTGACGCGACGGTCCATGAACTGGGCCTTGACGCCCGCCTCGTAGGTGTCCGCGACCTCGGCGTCGAACAGGTCGTCGACGCCGGCGATATTGGCCGCGCCGACGCCCGTCTGGTTGAAGCCGCCGCTGCGGAAACCACGGCTGTAGCCGCCGTAGACCATCACGTCGTCGCTCGGTTTCCAGCGCAGCGTGACCTTGGGCTGCCACTCGTCCCAGGTCTCCTTTCGGACCTCGCCGGTGACCGCATCCGCGGTCGGCAGGAACTCCTGCGGCGTCTCGGTCGTGTTCTCGCGCTCGTCCTCGTCGTAACGCAAGGCGACGGACAGTTCGACGGCATCCGTGATGTCGTAACTGAGCTCGCCGAACAGGGCCCAGGCCGTGTTGTCCTGCGAATCCGCGAGGTAGCTGACCTGCGGATTGAACTGCGGCAACGGCGTGCGCCTGACCTCTGGCACGGTCCATCCCGGAACGAACGGGCTCAGGTCGAAGACGTTGCCGGTCGAGATGAAGCGATCTGTCATGATGACGTAGGCGCCGCCGATCCAGCGCAGCCGCTGGTCGGAAGGCGACGTGAAGCGGATCTCCTGGCTGAACGCCTCGACGTCCAGCCACTGGTGTTGCGCCTGGTCGACTCCACAGAAGAAGAACGGGCAGTTGAAGAGCGCGGACTCCTCGACCGGGAGGAAGTCGAACTGGTCGCCCGTGAGGATTTCCTGCAGCGTGTCATAGGCTGTTACGGATGTGAGCGTGACGCCGTTGCCGAACTGGTAGTCGAGCTTCAGCGAAATGCTGTCGATGTCGCGCTCGTTCTTCCCGCGGTTGTTGACACGAACCGGCAGGCTGGTGTCGTTCACGTCCTCGACGATGTTGAAGTAGAGCGCCTGCGTGTCCACGCGCGAGATCGACGCCCGCAGGTCGGCCGAGAAGCTGTCGCCCGGCTCCCAGATCAGGCGGCCGCGGACGGAGAGGTCCTCGAACGGATCCGCCTCCTCGCCGAGGTAGGGGTTGTCGATGTGGCCGTCGGTGTCGAAGTACGAGGCCGAGACCTGGAACTTCCAGGCGTCGGAGTCACCGATCGGGCCGCCGAACGCCCCGCGGACCTTGTAGCCGGGGCCCGACTCGTAGCCCAGCGTAACGTTGCCCTGCAGGATGTCGGTCGGCTTCTGCGTGTTGATGATGATCGCGCCGCCGATGGCGTTGCGGCCGTAGAGCGCGCCCTGCGGGCCCTTCAGCACCTGGATGCTCTCGATGTCGAAGAGCTCCTGGTTGAACTGCGACGGGTTCGCCATCAGCACGCCGTCGATCATCACAGCGACCGAGGGCTCGCTGTTGCGTGCCTGCGAGATGCCGCGGATAACGATGAACGAGGTGCCCTGGTTCTGGGTCTGCACCATCTGCATGTTGGGTGTCAGCGCGATGAAGTCCTGCGGCCGCGTGATGCCGGCGGAGGCGATCTCCTCGGCGCT
>JBBINN010000063.1:4760-15816 GCA_037443885.1 Gammaproteobacteria bacterium
AAGGCGGTGATGGACACCGGCACGCTGCCAAGCGCCTCGTCGCGCTTGCGCGCCGAGACGACGATTTCCTCGAGCGCCAGCGCGGCGCCGGCCTCCTGGGCCGAGACGGCTGCCGGCATCGCCACCGCGGAGGCGGCGGCCACCAGGATCATGTTCACTGCAGTCCGGATACGCATTTGCATTTCCCCCTCGGCCGGCGGCCGGGCTCGATGATTGATCAGGCGCCGCCCAGCTCGCGGCGGACGATGGCCGCGCCGTCCACCATGGCGCGGAGCTTCCCGAAGGCGACCTCCCTCGGCAGGTACTTCATGCCGCAGTCCGGCGCGACGATCACGCTCTCGGCCGGCACGTGCGGCAACGCGCGGCGGATGCGCGCCGCCACGATCTCGGGCGTCTCCACCTCGTTCGTGGACAGGTCGATCACGCCCACCATGACCTTCTTGCCGGCGAGCGTCTCGAGGATGCTGCAGTCGAGCTTCGACTGCGCCGTCTCGATGGACACCTGCGCGCAGCGGCAGCCCGCGAGCTCCGGCAGGAACGAGTAGGCCGCCGGCCGCTCGTGGATGATGGCGGCGTAGCCGAAGCAGATGTGCACGGCCGTCGTGCCGGTGACGCCCTCGAGGGCGCGGTTCAGCACCTTGAGGCCGTAGCGGCGGGCCTCGTCGGGACGCGCCTGCATGTAGGGCTCATCGATCTGGACGACATCGGCGCCGGCCGCGAACAGGTCCCTGATTTCCTCGTTGACGGCGACCGCATAGTCCATGGCGGCCGCCTCGCGGCTGCCGTCGTAGAAATCGATCTGCGCCTGCTGGGACATCGTGAACGGCCCGGGCACGGTGATCTTGACCTGCCTGCGGGTGTGGCGCAGCAGGAAGCGGACGTCCTCGACCTCGACCGCGTGGCGGCGGCGGATGGGGCCGACCACGCGCGGCACCGGGTTCGGGTGGCCGCTGCGGTCGAGCGCCGTGCCCGGATTGTCGAGGTCGACGCCGTCGAGCGCCGTGGCGAAGCGGTTCGAGTAGCTCTCGCGGCGGATCTCGCCGTCGGTGATGATGTCGAGCCCTGCCTCTTCCTGGGCCTTGATGGCCATGAGCGTCGCGTCGTCCTGCGCCTCGGCCAGGAACGGCTCAGGGATGCGCCACAGCTCGCGGGCGCGCACGCGCGGCGGGAAACGCCCCGCGAGCTTCGCGCGGTCGATCAGCCACTCGGGCTGCGGAAAGCTCCCGACGATGGTGGTGGGCAGCAGCATGGAACCCCCTCAGGCCTGCCTGGCTTCGCGACGTTCGGTCGCCACCTGCGATTCCGGCCAGTGCGCGCCCGCGGCGACGGCTGCACGGATGCTCTCGCTGTGCTCGCCGAGCAGCGGCGCGGAAGTGACCGCCGTCGCCCGCTCGCCGTCGAACTGCACGGCCGGCCGCACCGCCTCCTTCGCCATGTGCGGGTTCTCGACGGGCACCATCACGCCGAGGTGGCGCACCTGCGGGTCCTTCACGACCGCGTCGACACTGTTGATGGGCGCGAAGGGCACGTCGTGCTGCTCGAGCCGCTCGACCCACTCCGCGGTCGCGCGGCGGGAGAAGCGCGCGTCGAGCTCGGCCCCGAGTGCCTCGTAGTGGTCGATGCGCAGCAGCCTCGTGGAGAACCGCGGATCGCTGCGCAGCTCGACGGCGTCCAGCGCCTCCGTGAGCCCGGTCCAGAACTTCTCCAGCGAGGAGAGATGGATGGCGATCAGGCCGCCGTCGCCCGTGCGCAGGATGTGCGCCTGTGCGAGCCGCGGCCGGTCGCTCGACTTCGGTACCTCGCCGAGGGCAAAGAAGGCGGCGAAGGGCTCGACGGCGAAGTGGGCCATGGCCTCGAGCATGGACACCTCGACCACGCGACCGCGGCCGGTGCGCGAGCGCTCGAACAGCGCGCCGAGCACGCCGTAGGCGGCGTAGATGCCCGTGATCGCATCCGCCAGCGCCGGGCCGAGGAACCGCGGCCGGTCGCGGTCCACGACCACGCTGAGGAAGCCCGACAGCGCCTGCGCCACCGAGTCGTAGCTCGGCCGGTCCACGTAGGGGCCGCTCGAGCCGAAGCCGCTGATCGAGCAGTACACGAGCTTGGGGTTGAGCTCGTGCAGCCGGGCCGGGCCCGCGCCGAGGCGCTCGGCCGTGCCGGGACGGAAGTTCTGGATGTAGACGTCGGCCTCGCCGACCAGCGTATCGAGCAGCTGGCGGTCGCCCGACTGCTTGAGGTCGAGCGTCAGGCTGCGCTTGTTGCGGTTATAGGCCTGGAAGTGCGGCGAGTACTGGCCGCCCTGGTAGGCGCGGTAGGGGTCGCCGTCGGGGCCTTCGACCTTGACCACGTCCGCGCCGAGGTCGGCCAGCATCATGCCGGCGCAGGGGCCGGTGATGAAGGTGCCCTGCTCGACGACGCGGACCCCCGCGAGGACTTTCGGCATGCTCATGATTCGTCCGCCACGAAACCTGCGGGGGCCGGGCCGTCGTAGCTGATCGCCTGTGTGCCCGCATGCGACAGCACGAACCCGACCGGCCGCTGCTGCTCCTCGAGCAGGTGGGCGATGAGGCCGGCGGTGCGCGCGAGGATCGGCACGCCCTTGAGCGCCAGCAGCGGGTAGCCCGCATCCAGCAGCACCGAGGGGATGGCGCCGGAAACATTCAGCGCGAGCGGCTTGCCCGTCAGCCCGGGGAGCATGCTCTCCACCAGCAGGGCGGCCTCGATGTAGCGTCCCGAGAGACCCGCCTCGCGCGCGACCTCCAGCAGGCGCAGCGCGCGCGGGTCGTGGCCGCGGTGCAGCGGATGGCCGTAGCCCGGGATGGCACGCTTGGCCGCGCGGTACTCCTTGACCACGTCAGCCACCGCTCTCTCGTGGGACCCATCGCCCGCCCGCTCGACCACTTCCGCCAGGAACCGCCCGGCGGCCTCGGTCGAACCGAGCACGACCGAGCCGCAGCCGAGAATGCCGGCCGCGACCGCACCCTGCAGGGCCTCTGGCGCCGCCGCGAGCGTCATTCGCGCCGCCTGCACGCTCGGCACGAAGCCGTGTTCGGCGATGGCGACGAGCGTGGAATCCAGCACCTTGCGCTGCCCCTCGGAGGGAAGACTGCCGGCAATCAGCAGCCAGACGTAATCCGAGAAGCCGACGCGGCCGATGAGCTCGCCGCAGAGGTCATGGCCGCGGACGATGATCGTCGCCGGATTCGACGCGCAGATTGCGGACGACCGGTGCGCCTGACGTCCGATCTTCATCCAGGGCCTCCCGGGCTTGAGTTCAATTATTTGCTATGCGAAACTGTTTTCGCTGAACGAATACTGTGGACAGCCGGCCGCGGGATGTCAACACCCGCAGAGGCCTCGGGTCGGCCAGGGACTTCGGAGGACGTCTTCCCGATGGCATCACAGGCACTCTCCTCCAGCCGCCGCGAGACGATGGGCGGCCTCGCCAAGGGGCTCGAGGTGATCCGCGCGTTCACCCGCGAGCAGCCTGCGCTCACGCTGAGCCAGGTCGCCGCGGCCACGGGGCTCACGCCGGCGACCGCGCGGCGCTGCCTGCACACGCTCGAAGAACTCGGCTACGTGATGCGCCGTGAGCGGAGCTTCCTGCTGCGGCCGAAGGTCCTGGAGCTCGGCGCAGCCTATCTCGAGTCCATGAACATCGAGGCGGTCACGGGCAACCTGCTCGAGGACCTCGCCCGCCAGACCGGTGACTCCGCGGCGCTCGCCGTGCTCGACGGCCCCGAGATCGTGTACGTCGCGCGCGCCTCGGTGCGCACGCTGATGCGGCTCGAGGCGCACGTCGGCAGCCGCTTGCCGGCTTATCCCACCTCGATGGGACGCGTGCTGCTCGCCGGCCTGCCCCCGGAACGACTGAAGTCCTACCTCGCCACGGCGAGGCTCGAGCCCCTGACCGAGCACACCGTCACCGACCCGAAGCGCCTGGAGCGCCTCGTCGACGAATGCCGGCGCAGCGGCTACGCGGCGGTCGAGGACGAGCTCGCCTACGGCGTGGTCGCCCTCGCCGTGCCGGTCCTCGACGCCGCGGGCCGCGTGGTCGCCGCACTCAACTCTTCCAGTCACTCGCGCAAGACGAGCAAGGCGAAGCTCGTGCGGGAGCGCCTGGCGATGCTGCAGGACGTGAGCCGGCAGATCTCGCGCGAACTCGCGCGACTGCCGGGCCTGTCGCTCAGCGCGCAGATCTGAACGACCATCCGGCCGGATCCGTCCCCCGCCATTTGCCGCATGAATACGAAGCATGTCTCGCTGAGCGAAGCGCCGACGCAGCCTACGGCACGGGCGGGCGCCCGATTCCTCGCGCGCGACGGAGCGCGGCTGTACTACCGCGACGAAGGCACCGGTCCTCCGCTGGTGCTGATCCACGGCTGGCTCATGGACCTCACCGCCTGGGACGCCGAGCAGCTGACCTGGTCCAGGCACTTTCGCGTGCTGCGCATGGACCGGCGCGGCTTCGGCCGCTCTTCCGGTGCGCCGAGCTTTGCCCAGGATGCCGATGACGTCCTGGCGCTGCTCGACGAGCGCGGCGTCGAGCGTGCAGCCCTGCTCGGCATGTCGCAAGGCGCACGGATCGCGCTCGACCTGGCGCAGCGTGTGCCCGATCGCGTGAGCGCCCTCGTGCTCGACGGCGCCCCCGCGATGGAGGGCCTGCCCTGCGGGCCGTGGCTGCAGGAGACACCGCTAGATCGCTACCGCAGGCTGCTCGCGGCCGAGGGCATCGAGGCGCTGCGCGCAGAGCTCGCCGCGCATCCCCTCATGCAGCTGCACACCCGGGACCCCGCGGCCCGGCAGGCGCTCGAAACCATGCTGGCCCGCTACGACGGCGCGGACTTCGCCGACCCCACTGCGACCCAGGCGTTGCGGCCGGTGGACTTCGCGAAGCTCGGCATGCCGGCGCTCGTCGTCAACGGCGAGCGCGACACGACCCAGCGGCTAGCGGTCGGGGCAACGATCGCGCGCGCGATCCCTGGCTGCCGGCGGAGCATCATCCCGGGCGCCGGTCACCTGGCCTGTCTCGACGCGCCGGCCGCCTACGGCCGAATCGTCTCGGACTTCCTTCTCGAACACTCACCCTGAGCCTTCACGAACCGAATGGAGTTCACATGACCCAGATCCTCGTCCTCTACTACAGCAGCTACGGCCATATCGAGCAGATGGCCTATGCCCAGGCGGAAGGCGCGCAGCGCGTCGCCGGTGTCCAGGCCATGGTCAAGCGCGTGCCGGAGCTCGTGCCGCCGGAGGTCGCGAGATCCGCCGGCATCCGCCTCGACCAGCCCGCGCCGATCGCCGACCCCAGCGAACTCGACCGCTACGACGCGATCATCTTCGGCACGCCGACCCGCTTCGGGAACATGGCCGCGCAGATGCGCAACTTCCTCGACCAGACCGGCGGCCTGTGGGCACGCGGGGCGCTGATCGGCAAGATCGGCAGCGTCTTCTGCAGCACGGCAAGCCAGCACGGCGGCCAGGAGACGACCATCACCTCCTTCCACACCACGCTGCTGCACCACGGCATGGTGATCGTCGGCCTGCCCTACTCCTACAAGGACCTGGCCACCATGCGCGAAGTGACCGGCGGCACGCCCTACGGCGCGAGCTGCGTGACGGGCGCAGGCAACGAGCTGCGCATGCCCTCGGCGCTCGAGCTCGACATGTGCAAGTACCAGGGCGAGCACGTCGCGAAGATCACCGCGCAGTACCTGCGCGGCGCGGCGAAGTGATTCCACGAGCCGGACAGGTCGGCGCGGGCAAAAGGGGCAGCGCAGCGCGCTGAGCTGATCGACTCTTATCCGACGACGGTCTCGAGCGGAAAACCCGCCTGCTCGAAGCCGCGTCGGAAGTCCTCCACGTGGCGCCGCATCCAGTCGGCGGCGCCGGCGCGGTCGCGCGCGCGGATTGCGGCGACCATCGCCCGCTGCGCGCCAGCGATGCGCCGGCGCGCCTGCGGCAGCCGGTCGATGATGATCGCGAGGCTCGGCTCCACCAGCTGCACCAGCGGCTCGTTCGCCAGTACGAAGACAGGATTCCCCGAGGCCACGCCCAGGGCACGGAAGAACTGGCCGACCAGGGCGACCGCCTCGGTCGCCGGCAGTTCCCGCGACCCGAAGTCCTCCGCCAGCCGCTCGAGCGCAGCGAGCTGGGCGGCATCGCGCCGCCGCGCGGCGGCCGCCGCGACCGCCGGCTCGAGCGCGAGCAATGCCTCCCAGACGTCCGCGAAGCGGGCCTCGTGCAGCGTCAGCGCCTCGCGCAGGCCCTCGCCGACCGCGCCCACGGCGGGCCGGCTGACATAGAGCTTCTTGCCGCCGCCGCGACGCTCGACGAGCCCGGCGGACTGAAGGTTCCTGAGCGCCTCGCGCACCGTCGAGCGGTTCACGGCGAACTGCCGCGCGAGCTCCGTCTCGGTGGGCAGGCTGTCGCCCTCACCCAGCTCGCGGCCGAGGATCCGCGCGCGGATGGCGGCGGAGAGGCGCAGGTAGGCAGGCGCGGTGTCGAGGGGCTCGAACATGCCAGCGGGGCCTCGGGCGGTCACGCTTGATTGTCGGATTGTCCGACAATTATCATGTTCCGGCAAGCGACGTTGGGAGCCCGCCATGTTCGACCTCGACTTCGACTTCGGCCTCGGCGAGCGTGCCGACGAGCTCCGAGCCGCCGTGCGCGAGTTCGCCCAGCGGCGCATCGCGCCGCGCGCCGCCGAGATCGACCACAGCAACCTCTTCCCGCGCGACCTCTGGCCGGAACTCGGCGCCATGGGCCTGCTGGGGCTCACGGTCGAGCAGGACTACGGCGGCCTCGGCTACGGCTACCTCGAGCACGTGGTGGCGATGGAGGAGATCAGCCGCGCCTCGGGCTCGGTGGGGCTTTCCTACGGTGCCCACTCGAACCTGTGCGTGAACCAGATCCGCCGCTGGGGCAGCGACGCGCAGCGCCACCGCTTCCTGCCGAAGCTGATCTCGGGCGAGCACCTCGGCGCGCTCGCCATGAGCGAGACGGGCGCCGGCTCGGACGTGGTCTCCATGCGCACGCGCGCGCGGCCGGATGGCGGCGGCTTCATCCTCGACGGCCGCAAGATGTGGATCACCAACGGGCCAGGCGCGGACGTGCTGGTGGTCTACGCCTCGCTCGAGCCGGGCGCGGGCCCGAAGGGCATCACGGCCTTCATCGTCGAGCGCGGCATGCCGGGCTTCTCCACGGCCCAGAAACTCGACAAGCTGGGCATGCGCGGCTCGGACACCTGCGAGCTCGTCTTCGATTCCTGCCGAGTGCCCGCCACGAACATACTCGGTGACGTCGGCGGCGGCGCGAAGGTGCTGATGAGCGGCCTCGACTACGAGCGCGTCGTGCTCGCAGGCGGGCCGCTGGGCCTGATGCGCGCCGCACTCGACCTCATCGTGCCCTACCTGCACGAGCGCAGGCAGTTCGGCCAGCCCATCGGCGAGTTCCAGATCATGCAGGCGAAGGTGGCCGACCTGTACGCCGCCTTCAACGCCGCGCGCGCCTACGCCTATGCCGTGGCGCGCGCCTGCGACGCCGGCCGCACCACACGCTTCGATGCGGCCGCCTGCCTGATGCTCGCCTCGGAAAGCGGCGTGCGCGCCGGGCTCGAGGCCATCCAGGCGCTCGGCGGCAACGGCTACATCAACGAGTACGCCGCGGGGCGCCTGCTGCGCGACGCCAAGCTCTACGACATCGGCGCCGGCACCAACGAGATCCGCCGCATGCTGATCGGCCGCGAGATCTTCCGCGCCACGGCCTGACACGGGAGAGCCGGACCATGCCAGTCCTCGAGACCCGCGCCGACACCCGCTCCGCCGAGTTCAGCGACAACGCCGCGCACATGCAATCCCTCGTCGAGGATCTGCGCGCGCGGCTCGCGGCGAATGCGCTGGGCGGCGGCGAGGACGCCCGCCGCCGGCACACCGAGCGCGGCAAGCTGCTCGCGCGCGACCGCATCGAGGCGCTGCTCGACCCGGGCAGCCCGTTCCTCGAGGTCGCGCCGCTCGCCGCGCACGGGCTCTACGGCGGCGACGCGCCCGCTGCGGGACTCGTCTGCGGCATCGGCCGCGTGCAGGGCCGGCTGGTGATGGTCGTGGCGAACGACGCCACCGTGAAGGGCGGCACCTACTTCCCGCTGACGGTGCGCAAGCACCTGCGCGCGCAGGAGATCGCGCTCGAGAACCGCCTGCCCTGCGTCTACCTCGTCGATTCCGGCGGCGCCTTCCTGCCGCTGCAGGACGAGGTGTTCCCGGACCGCGAGCACTTCGGGCGGATCTTCTACAACCAGGCGCAGATGTCGGCCGCCGGCGTGCCCCAGCTCGCGGTCGTGATGGGCTCCTGCACCGCGGGCGGCGCCTACGTGCCAGCGATGTGCGACGAGAGCGTCATCGTGCGCAACCAGGGCACCATCTTCCTCGGCGGCCCGCCGCTGGTGAAGGCCGCGACCGGCGAGGTCGTGGACGCCGAGTCGCTCGGCGGCGGCGATGTCCACGCCCGCCAGTCGGGAGTCGTGGACCACCTCGCCGACAACGACGCGCATGCGCTCAGGATCGCACGCGAGGCCATTGCCTCGCTCGCCCCCGGCGAGGCGCCCTGGCTCGAGACGGCCGAGCCGTGCGAGCCGGCCTGCGACCCGGCCGGCCTCTACGGCGTGCTCCCGCGCGACCTGCGCCAGCCCTACGACGTGCGCGAGGTGATCGCGCGCCTCGTGGACGGCTCGGAGTTCCACGAGTTCAAGGCGCTGTACGGCAAGACCCTCGTCTGCGGCTTCGCGCGGCTGTGGGGCTATCCCGTCGCTATCGTCGCCAACAACGGCATCCTGTTCTCGGAGTCGGCGCTGAAGGGGGCGCACTTCGTGCAGCTCGCCGCGCGCCGGCGCACGCCCTTGCTGTTCCTGCAGAACATCACCGGCTTCATGGTCGGCAGGCGCTACGAGAACTCTGGCATCGCCCGCGACGGGGCCAAGATGGTCACCGCGGTCGCCTGCGCGCCGGTGCCGAAGCTGACCGTGATCATCGGCGGCTCCTTCGGGGCCGGCAACTACGCGATGTGCGGCCGCGCCTACGGCGGGCGCTTTCTCTGGACCTGGCCGAACGCGCGGATCTCGGTCATGGGCGGCGAGCAGGCGGCGCACGTGCTCGCCACGGTCCGCCGCGACGGCATCGAGGCCCGCGGCGGCGCCTGGCCCGACGAGGAACAGGCGAAGTTCATGGACGGGATCCGCGGCCAGTACGAATCCCAGGGCAACCCCTATTACGCCACCGCAAGGCTCTGGGACGACGGGATCATCGACCCGCTCGACACGCGCCGCGTGCTCGGCCTGGCGCTCGCCGCGGCCGCGCGCGGCCCCGCGCCCCGCGCGGAACGCTATGGCGTGTTCCGCATGTAAGGAGCCCCGATGACCAGCGAGAACCTCGTCCTGCTCGAACGCGACGACCGCGGCGTCGCCACCGTCACGCTGAACCGGCCGGAGCGGCACAACGCGCTGTCGGGCGGGCTGATCGACGCGCTGACGGCGACGCTCGTGCAGCTGCACGAGGACCCGACGATTCGCGTCGTCGTGCTCGCGGCAGCCGGCCCCACGTTCTGCGCCGGAGCCGACATCGACGAGATGCGCCGCGCAGCCGGCGCGACGCCCGGCGACAACGAGCGCGAGGCGCGCCGCCTCGCCAACCTGCTGGTTCAGCTCGACGCGCTCGCCCACCCCGTGGTGGCGCGCATCCAGGGCCACGGTTTCGGCGGCGCGCTCGGGCTCGTCGCCGCCTGCGACGTCGCCGTCGCGAGCGAAGCGGCACAGTTCGCGCTGACCGAGGTGCGCCTCGGCATCGTGCCCGCGATGATCTCGCCGTTCGTGCTGCGCGCCATCGGCGCCCGGCAGGCGCGGCGCTACTTCCTGACGGCCGAACGCTTCGACGCGGCGGCCGCCGAGCGGCTGGGGCTCGTGCACCAGGTCGTGCCGGCGGAGGCGCTCGATTCCGCGGTGGCAGGGCTCGTCGCCGAGCTGCTCAAGGGCGCCCCGGGCGCCCAGGCCGAAGCCAAGCGCCTGATCCGCCACGTCACGGGCCGCAGCGACGACCAGGACCGCGCGTTCGCGGTGGAGACCGCGCACTGGATCGCGCGCCTGCGCGCGCTGGAGGAGGGCCGCGAGGGCCTCGGCGCGTTCCTCGAGCGCCGCGCCCCGGCGTGGAGGCACGACTGATGTTCCGCCGCGTGCTGATCGCCAATCGCGGCGAGATCGCCTGCCGTGTGATCGACACCTGCCGCCGCCTCGGCATCCACACCATCGCGGTGCACTCGGAGGCCGACGCGCACGCGCGGCACGTCCGCCTCGCCGACGAGGCGCACCCGGTCGGGCCGTCGCCGGCGCGGGAATCCTACCTCGACGCCGGGCGGATCCTCGAGGTCGCGCGGCGCTCGCGCGCCGAGGCGGTGCACCCGGGCTACGGTTTCCTGTCGGAGAACGAGGACTTCGCAACCGCCTGCGCCGCGGCCGGAATCACCTTCATCGGTCCCTCGCCCGAGGTGATCCGGCGCATGGGCCTGAAGCACGAGGCCAAGGCGGCGGCCGAAGCGGCCGGCGTGCCGGTCGTGCCGGGCTGGTACGGCGAGGCCGCGGATGCCGCGACGCTGCTCGCCGAGGCGCGCCGGGTCGGCTTCCCGCTGCTGGTGAAGGCCGTCGCCGGCGGCGGCGGCAAGGGCATGCGCGTGGTGCGCGCGGCCGAGGAGTTCGACGCCGCGCTGACCTCCTGCCGGCGCGAGGCGGCCGCGAGCTTCGGCGACGACCGCGTGCTGGTCGAGCGCTACCTCACGCAGCCGCGCCACATCGAGATCCAGGTGTTCGCCGACGCGCACGGCGACGCGGTGTACCTGTTCGAGCGCGACTGCTCGGTTCAGCGGAGGCACCAGAAGGTGATCGAGGAGGCGCCCGCGCCGGGCATGACGCCCGAGCGCCGCGCCGCGATGGGCGCGGCGGCGGTCGCGGCGGCACGCGCAGTCGGCTACGTGGGCGCGGGCACGGTCGAGTTCATCGCCGAGCCGGACGGGCGCT
>JBBINN010000064.1:0-15523 GCA_037443885.1 Gammaproteobacteria bacterium
GCCTACTTCTTCCTCAAAATCCGGGCAGCATTTCCCGGAGTTGGGTGAAGAACCTAATTTTAGGCGATGACCCGCGCCGGCCACTACAAGGGCAACAAGCTCAGCCTCCCGAGCCGGCCCTGCGCTGCCTGCGGTCGCGAGATGGCCTGGCGCAAGCGCTGGGCGCGGAACTGGGAGCAGGTGAAGTACTGCTCGGACGCGTGCCGCAGAAAGGGCGCCCCGGCCGGCTGACGACTTCCTCCGCCTCGTGTGCTGCACCCCACCGTTCGATGGCACGGGCCCTCTGCGAGAGCACCTCTACGCTCCGGGTCGTTGAAAATACGGCTGGTCAAGAATTGACCAGCCGGTCAGAGTCAAACGCAACACCGTTGGCCTTCCTGGGACCGCGGTCATGTTGGTCAAGCGCAGGGAATTTCTCCAGCGGATGGCGCTCGCCAGCGGCGCGATGTGCCTCGGCGCGCGACCGCTGACCGCAGCCGCCGAGGATGAACGTCCCTGGGAGCCGGCCTACACGCGGCTGAATGCCGAGGGCAAGCTCGCGGAGCGGGTCGAGGCGGTCTACGCGCGTTTCGAGCACTGCGATCTCTGCCCGCGCATGTGCGGCGTCAATCGCCTGGCCGGGCGCACGGGCTTCTGCGGCGCTACGGCAAGGGTCAGGGTCTACAGCCACACCCCGCATTTCGGCGAGGAACTTCCCCTGGTCGGCCGGCACGGATCCGGCACCATCTTCTTTTCGCACTGCAACCTGCGCTGCGTTTTCTGCCAGAACTGGCCGATCGCGCACGAGGGACGCGGCCGCGACGTCAACGACGAGCGGCTGGCCGCGATGATGCTGGAGCTGCAGCGGCGCGGCTGCCACAACATCAACGTGGTGACGCCCACCCACGTGATGCCGAACGTCGTCAGCGCCGTGCAGATCGCCCTGAAGAAGGGGCTCAGGCTGCCGATCTGCTACAACACGAGCGGCTATGAACGGGTCGAGATCGTGAGGCTGCTCGACGGCATCGTGGACATCTACCTGCCGGACCTGAAGTTCATGGACGGCAAGCAGTCCTCGCTGTATGCCACCGCCGGTGCTCCCGACTATCCCGAGCGGACCCAGCAGTCCATCATCGAGATGCACCGCCAGGTGGGGGACCTGGTCAAGGACGAGCGCGGCCATGCACTGCGCGGGCTCATGATCCGACACCTCGTAATGCCCAACCACGTGGCCGGTACTCGGGAGTTCGTCGACTGGGTCGTGGAGAACCTGTCCCGCGACACCTACGTCAACATCATGGCCCAGTATCGCGTCGAGTTCCGCGCCTTCGAGCACGAGCAAATCGCCCGGGCGATCACCTCGCAGGAGTTCCTGGAGGCGGTGGACTGGGCGCGCGAGGCCGGACTCAGGAACCTCGACCAGCGCTCGCTGGCCAACGCCGAGATACACCGCCGCCGGCTGCGGACCTGACTCAGTGCCAGCGACCGGGGATCGCTTCGCCGCAGTGGCTGCAGCGGCCCGCGTTCAGGTGCAGCTCGTCGATGATGAAGCCGATGCGCCTTACGACGGCCTCGCCGCAGCCCGGGCAGAAGGTGTTCTCGCCCTCGTGTCCGGTGACCTTGGCGACGTAAACGAACTCGAGGCCCGTCTCCATCGCGATCTCCCTCGCCCTGTCGAGTGTCGAGACCGGCGTCTGGGGGAGGTTGGCGAGCTTGTAGAGGGGGTAGAAGCGCGCCAGGTGCAGCGGCACGTCGGCGCCGAGCTCCGCCCGGATCCAGTGGCACATGCGCCGCAGTGTAGCCACGTCGTCGTTCAGCGTCGGGATCAGGGGATGAGTGATCTCGAGCTGCACGCCGGCCGCGCGCAGCGCCACCAGGGAGCGCAGCACCGGCGCAAGCTCCCCGCCACACACATCCCGGTAGAACACCGGGTCGAAGCCCTTCAGGTCGACGTTGGCCGCATCGATCAGCGGCACGACGCGACCGAGCGGCTCGGGTTCGATGAAGGCGGCGGTTTGCAGAAGGTTGATCAACCCCGCCTCGCGTGCCAGCTGCGCGATCTCCAGCATGTACTCGTAGAAGACCACCGGCTCGCCGAAAGCGTAGCTCACCGAGGCCAGGCCGGCCGAGCGGGCGTGCTCGATCACCGCGCGCGGCGGCATGTCGTAGGCGTGCACCTCCTCGGGATGCACCAGCGCCAGGTCCCACACCTCGCAGAACTTGCAGTGCAGGTTGCAACCGGCGGTCGAGATCGACAATGTCCTGCTGCCCGGCAGCACGTGGAAGAAGGGCAGGCGCTCGACCGGCTCTTCCTGAAGCAGCACGGGGTTGCCGTAGGCCAGCGTGTAACCGGCGCCATTACGGTTGAGACGCACGCGGCAGCGGGCGCGCTCCCCGGGCTCGAGCACGCACTGCCACGGGCAGAGGGAGCACTGGACCTTGTTGCCCGCGGCACTTGCAAACCACTGGCCGGGCCTTGGCCGGGCGAAGCCCACTTCCGGCACCTGGGCCCGGGCCGCGGACGCGCCGAGGCCTGCACCAGCCACGCAGGCCCCACAAGCGGCGCCCAGGCCTGCCTTGAGAAACCGACGCCTGCCTTCGGAACTGTCGATCACCACCCTATCCGCCATCGGATGTCCTCGACACGAGCAGTGCCGCGCAAGCCGTAGCATTTGCCGCGGCAGCGAGCACGCAGCATGCGGTGATTCCGATGATAGGCGCCACGACGGCGCTGGCAATCGCGGCTCCTACGCATGCACCCGCGAGCTCGAGACCGTACACGAGGCCGGCGGACCGCTCGGCCCGGCGGTTGAGTGCGCGGAAACACTCGGTCGCCAGCGGGAAGTCGACGCCGTTCAGGAAGCCCGCGGCGAAAGTGAGCGTCGAGAACAGCGCGAACACGATGACTGCAGACTCGACGGCTGCGGCCGGCGGCAACAGGATCGCGATAAGGGTTGCGGCCGCCGCGATTGCGAGCTGCACCGCTGCGAGCAATCCTGTATTCGCCTTGCGCTTGACGCTGCGATGCGTGGTGGCCGTGCCCGCCGCAAGCCCGGCCATGAAGATCGCCACCACCAGGCCCACCATCTCGTAGATGAAGCCGTAAACGCTCTGGAAGGAGAACAGCAGCGCGACCTGCAACGCCATGGTCGACAGCCCGGTCGTGAAGACCGCGAGGCCGACTGCGAACTGCCGGTCCGGGCGTCGCCCGACGACCCGCAACGCCAGCGCCAGCAGCAGGAGCGCGCCGATGGGCGGCAGCACCCACCACGCCTGCACGTGCAGCAGCCGGCGCAGCGGCTCCGCGCTACCCGCACGGGTGAGGTCGCCCCAGAACATCAGCGTGTAGAAATAGCCGATGGGCCTGAAATCGGAGTTGATGAAGGCGCGCTCGTTGACCGGCGGCCAGCCCGCCTCGAGGGCCTTCTGCTCGTACACCGTCGGTGTCGGCAGCGGTGCGGCCTCCGGTGCCGTGAGCTGGGCGGTCGAGCTACGCCCGTGGCTGCGGAGAATCCAGTTGACGCGCCGCAGCTGGCCATCCTCGAGCAGCAGCTGGAAGTGGTGCGGGGAGAATGCCGGCGAACGAACCTCGCGCTCCAGATACCGGCGCCGCAAGCCGGCTGGGTCGGTCGAGATCAAGCCCGGGGCGTCGCTTGCGAGAAACACCAGGAAGCGGTCCCCGACCGGCAACACCTCGCCGAAGACGCTGCCAAGCGTGTGATGCAGGGTCGCATTCCGGTTGGCCACTGCGCCACCGCGCAGGCCCGGCGTGGACACCACAGCGATGGCGAGCAGGCCACCGGGGTTCAGCAGGGCGTTCACCTGACCGAAGAACTCCCGGGTGTAGAAGCGGTTTAGGACAGCCGTAGCCGGGTCGGGCACGTCGATGATCACGAGGTCGTAGCCCCGGGACGCCTGCCTGACGTACACGCGCCCGTCGGAGTGCACGAGCCGCACGCGGGGATCGGCGAGCGCAGCCCGCGTCGCCCCGGGGAGGTGGGGCAGGGCCGCGCGCGTCAGCACCGGGTCGAGCTCGACGTAGTCGACCCGCTCGACGGGGTGCCGGATGATCTCCGCCAGCGTGCCCCTGAGTCCGCCGCCGATCAGCAGTACCTCGGCAGGCCGCGGGTGCTGGGTCATGGCGAAGTGGGCGAAGACGGCGGCTTCCTGCGCCTCGAACTGCGGCTCGCGCGTTTCGGGACCTGCGGTCGCGAACATCAGGTGTCCGCTGCGGAAGAAGCTGTACTGGTCATCGCGCCGGGCGATCGCGATGTTGCCGTACTTCGACTGGTGCACCTCCAGCAGGACGTGATCGGGCGCGAGCTGGCGCCACTGCAGCTGGTAGGCCCATTGGTCGAGCGTCCCGAGGCCAGCCAGCGCGACACCGGCCGTGACCAGCAAGGCGATGACGACGCTGCGGACGAGCGGCCGTGCCGGGCGCACGGACGTCTCGGAACGCTGCGCGCACCACAGCACTGCGGCTGCGACCAGCAGTCCGGCCAGAGCCACCGACTGGAAGGAGCTGAGGTGGCGGACCATCACGAAAGTGAAGGCGAGGCCGCCGAGGATGCTGCCGATGGCCTCGCCGATATAGGTCTTTCCCGCGCCGCCGGTGTGCTCGGAGCGGTCGGCGTCGCGCCACAGCCGCGCCAGCAGCACGAACTGCATCCCGATCAGCAGGCACGCAGGGGCCATCACCAGGAGGCTGCCGGCGATGATGTCCACGAGTGAGAGGTAGGCACCAGGCAGCACGTCGTAAAAGCCGCGGAGACCGCGAATCACCGTCACTGTCAGCAGCAGCACCGGCAGCAGGACCGCCGCATTCAGCAGCAGCACGTCCAGCACGCGACGGCTGCGTCCGGCGATGGCGGCGCCGAGCGCGCTGCCGACGCCCACCCACGCCATCCACGCGGCGAGAATGATCCCGATGGAGAGCTCGTTGCCGTGGAAGATCATCAGCAGCTCGCGCAGCAGCACGATCTGCGTGACCTGGGACACCGCACCCAGCATCAGCACCGACCCGATGTGCGGCGGGATGGTCCGGCCGCTCACGCGGCCCGGCATCCAGCGGGGCGCCCCATCCCCCCGCACTGACCTGGAGGGTCCTGGCGTTGCCATGACTGCATCATAGGCCACCGGCCGCAAGGGCACGGGTTCAGGGTACCGCGCTGGACGACATCCGGCCGATGCGCAACGCGCTCCGCTCGATCAGCGCCGGACGGACGCGCGAGTAGGCACGGCGCTTTGAGCAGGACCGCAGGAGGCCGGTGGATACTGCGTCGCAGTACGCCCGCTTGCGGAGCGAACGTATTGCGCCTGTAACACTGTAGGAGTATCGAGGTCTTGGGGGCCGGCCGCCGGGGAGGCGGGGCGGGCCTGCGGGGCATAGGCACGTGCAGACTGGCGGAGAACACGGGCAACAAGCTGGGCCGATCGGAGCACGACGCTGAATGCAGGTGGAAGGTGCATTAACGTGAGTCAAGGAGGAGCCATGAAGGAACTGACCATCACGAAGGTTCCCAGTGTCGAGGATCGGTCCCTGCCCGTGTTCGCCGAAATCGATCAGCTCATGCACGCCGTCGAGCGGCGCGCCTACGAGCTCTTCGAAGGACGCGGCTGTGGCGTGGGTCGCGATCTCGACGACTGGCTGGCCGCCGAGCGTGAGCTGTGCGGGCCGGAACTCGAAGTCACCGAGGACGAGGCTGGCTTCCGGCTGGAGGTGCCGGTCGATGGTTTCGAGCAGGGCGACATGGAAGTCACCGCCACGCCCAACGAGCTGGTGGTGCACGCCACGCAGGACGGTGAGGAAAAGCGGGAGCTGCTGCGGCGCGTACAGGTGGCGACGCCGGTCGAGGTCGAAGCAGTGACCGCCAGACTGAAGGGCGGGCACCTGATCGTGACCGCACCGAAGGCAGCGGAGCCGGCAACGAGGGTGGTACCGGTTCAGGCCGACGCCTGACCGGCGGCCGACCCGGGTCCCGGTCCACCACGCGCCCACGGGCCCGTCCCGCGGGCGCTATGGCTGCATGTCGCCGGACAGCAGCACCTCACTTCCCCGCGCGACCGGCACCCGCGCGAGCAGCGCGGCAGCGACCGACGCTGCCTCGATCGGCCTGTGATGGCGCGGCACCAGGCCCCCGAGCATCCGGCCGGCGATCGTGCCGAGTTCCTCGAGGTACCTCGATTGCTGCCCGAGGCGTGCGCGCTCGCCGAGCAGCAGCGACGGCCGGGCGATGACGAGTCCCTCGAAGCCGAGCACCGCGATCGCATCCTCCAGCTCGCCCTTGACCCGGCTGTAGAAGATTCGCGAGCGGGCGTCGGCACCCATCGAGCTCACGAGCCCGGCGCGTCGCGCCCCAGCCGCACGGGCCGCGCGGGCCACGGCCAGGCTGGCGTCGAAGTCCACGGCGCGGAATGCTTCCTGGCTGCCGGCTGAGCGGATCGTCGTGCCGAGAGCGAGATAGACCTCGTCGAGCGGCAGTAGCGGCGGCAACGCCGCGAAATCCACGACCTGCGGCACGAGCTTCGGATGCCGGGCGTCCGGCCGGCGTCGGCCAAGCGTGTGGACCTGTGCCACGGACACATCGTCGAGCAGTCCGCGCAGCAGCGCGCTGCCGACGAGCCCGGTTGCGCCCGCCAGCGCCACCACGCGGCCCTGCGGTCGTTTCACCCGCGCCTGCACGGAACTACTCTCGCTGGCATCACCACTCCGCATCACCCTGCAGCCGGCCCGGCCGCTCGTCCCGCGGGCGTCGCGAATCAGTCGCCCGGGGCCTCGGCGTGGTCCTCGGGCCGACAGCTGCCCAGCGCCTGGAGCTTGGCGACGAGGTCGCGCAACCCGGTGCGCAACCCTTCCTCCAGCACCGGGTGGTAGAACGGCATCGCCAGCATGCCGGGCGCCGTCATGCCCTGCTGCACTGACCACGCCAGCAGGTGCGCCATGTGCTCCATGCCTGGTCCGAACATCTCGGCGCCCAGCAGGCGGCAGCTGCCCAGCTCGGCGTAGAGCCGCATGAGGCCGCGATTCGAACCCGCCACACGGGCGCGGCCCTGGTTCTCGAACGACACTTCGCCGATGGCGTGACGGCCCGCCGGCAGTTCGGCATGGCGCAGCCCCACCAGCGCCATCTGCGGATCGGTGAAAGCCACCGCCAGCGGCGTGCGGCGCTCGTGGCGCTCCACGGCGGGCCAGAGCATTGCATTGGCGCCAGCGATGCGGCCTTCGTCGGACGCCTCGTGCAGCAACGCAAGGTGGCCGCTTGCATCGCCGGCGAAGAAGATGGGCGCGTCGCCGCACTGTGCCGTCCCGGGATCCACTGCCGGCAGGCCGCGCGAGTCGAGCGGCAGCCCGGTGTGCTCGAGGCCGAGGTCTTCGACGCAAGGTCGGCGGCCCGCCGCCACCAGCACGCGCTCGAAAACCTCCTCCTGAGCGGCACGGCCGGCCTGCTGCCAGCGCAGGCGGATGCCGCCAGATTCCGGCACTGCCTCGATGACCTGCACTCCGAGTCGCAGCTCCAGCTCGGCCGCCAGGTCGCGGCGGACCACGCGCTGCAGTTCCGGATCGGTAAACGGTCCAAGTTCTTCGAACGGATTGAAGAACGCCGTGCGCGTGCCGAGACGGGCCAGCGCCTGTCCCAGCTCCAGCGCGATGATGCCGGTGCCGACGACGGCAACGCTCGCCGGCAGGTCAGGCAGTTCGAACACCTCGTCGCTGGTGAGGACATGCTTACGGATGGCGTCGAACGGCGGCGGCACGAACGGGCGGCTGCCGGCAGCCACCACCACGGCGCGTGCCTCGACGCGCAGGCGGTCGTCCACCACCAGGGTGGTCGGCCCGACGAAGCGGGCGCGGCCGCGCAGGCGCTGCCCGGCGGGAATCGACTCGGTATCCTTCACCACGAAGCCGACGAAGCGGTCGCGCTCTCGCTGCACGCGTCGCATCACGGCGGCGCCATCGATGCGCCGGCCGGCGCCTGGGTGCACGCCGAACAGTGGCGCCGTTTCCAGGCCATGCGCAGCATCCGCAGCGGCGATCAGCAGCTTCGAGGGCATGCAGCCGACGCGCGCGCAGGTGGTGCCGTAGGCGCCGTCCTCGATCATGACGACCAGGCCGCCACGCTTCTCCACTTCGCGGCGCGCGTTGAGCCCCGCCGTGCCGGCGCCGATCACGGCGACGTCGACCTTTATCGCCTCGTGCATTCCGGCCTCGATGCCCTGGCGGGCGCGTGGAACTCCAGGACGGCGGCCCGCGACGTCGGCGACGTTGCGCTCAACTCCCGGGTTCCGCCTCGGCGGCGGCGGGCCAGCGCGTCGCGCATGGTCGAAGCTCTCCTCTGTGCGGTTCGCGCGCTAAGATCGGCAGGCTAACGCCCACCGTGCGACATGTCGAGTGGTCCCGGGAGCGCCGGATTGCATCAGCCAAGGCGAGTCGACAACCATGCTCATCAGAAGATATTTCCTGATCCTCGCGTGCGCGACGGTCGTCTTCATTGCCTTGGTATATGGAATTTCTCCCCGATGGTTCGCGCACACGTTCACCGGCTTGATGGATCCGGGCCGTGATTTCGCGCATATCCTCCGCGCCGTGATGGGGCTCTACGTGGCGATGGGACTCTTCTGGCTGTACTCGGCATTCAACGAACGCCTGGCGAGGACCGCCGTGCTGACGACGATCGTCTTCGCGGGCGGTCTGCTCGCCGGCCGATTGTTCAGCATCATCCTCGACGGCTTGCCGTCGCCCCTGCTCGTTTTCTACACCGCGCTGGAGCTCGCGCTGCTCCCGGTCGCGCTCTGGGTCTACAGCCGCCCTGATTGAGTCAGGCGGATCGCAGCCTGGTGCTCGGCACCCGCGCGAGCAGCGCAGCGGCCACGGTCCCGCCCCGCATCAGCCGGCAACCGCCCCTTCGAGCTTGTCCTGCGTGCGCAGCTCGAAGTCGCTGGCGTCGTGCCGCTCGCGCAGCTGCCCGGCGGGGTCGCCCCAGGCGCGATTCACCATCTGGCCACGCTTCACCGCCGGCCTGGCGGCGATCTCGCGCGTCCATCGCAGGAGATGGGTGTACGCCTGAGCCTCGAGGAACTCCGCAGCCTGGTAGACCTGGTCAGACACCACCCCGCCATACCAGGGCCAGATCGCCATATCGGCGATGCTGTATTCGTCGCCGGCCACGTAGCGGCGATCCGCCAGCAACCTGTCGAGCACGTCGAGCTGGCGCTTCACCTCCATGGTGTAGCGGTTGATCGGGTACTCGTACTTCTCGGGAGCGTAACGGTAGAAGTGGCCGAAGCCGCCGCCGAGGTAGGGCGTGCTGCCCACCTGCCAGAACAGCCAGTTCAGGCACTCGGTCCGCGCCGCGGCCTCGCGCGGCATGAAAGCACCGAACTTCCCGGCGAGGTACAGCAGGATCGCGCCCGACTCGAAGACGCGGATCGGCGGGTCCAGGCTGCGGTCGAGCAACGCCGGAATCTTCGAGTTCGGGTTCACCGCCACGAAGCCGCTGCCGAACTGCTCGCCCTCGTTGATGCGGATCAGGTGAGCGTCGTACTCGGCTCCTGCCTGGCCCGCCTCGAGCAGTTCCTCGAGCAGGATCGTCACCTTCACGCCGTTCGGAGTCGCCAGGGAGTAAAGATGCAGGGGATGCCGACCCGCCGGCAGTTCCTGCTCGTAGGTCGCCCCCGCGACCGGCCGGTTGATGCGCGCAAACTTTCCGCCGCTCTCCTGGTCCCAGGTCCAGACCCTGGGCGGCGTGTAGGTCGTGTCCGTCATCGGCGGTTCCTGTCTACTGATCCGAATGCCGGTGTCGTCCGGCTGCCTCCGTCCGTCCCGCCCTGGACGGTGGGCCGCCGGGGCAAGGCGCACCCGCGCCGAGCGCCGGGCACAGGTTCACGCATGGTAGCGGACAAGATCGCAGATCGACGACGATCGTCCGATCGCGAGCCACACATCGCCATGGCCCCATCACTGCACCATGGCCACGCCACGATTCGGGAGCGGTCAGGCCACGGCGGAGCAGATGGCCCCGAGGTGACGGTGGTCGGTGCCGCAGCAGCCTCCGACCACAGCGAGCGACGGCAGCAGACTGCGCAGTTCGCGGTAGCTGCGCCCGAGCTCGAGCGGGTCGCCGACGTCGAGTTCCGTGCACTGCTCGAGCTCCGCGTGGCTCAGCCGCGAGGCGTTCGCCCGCAGTCCACGGATGCGCCGCACCCACTCACCGCCGCCATCCAGCACGTGCGTGAAGTGATCGGGGTGCGCGCAGTTGATCATGTAGTAGGCAGGATGGGCCCCGCTCGCGGCGTCCACGCGCCGGACCGCCTCCTCCAGCGACTCGCCGGACGGCAGCCGGCCGTCGGTCTCGAGCGTGAAGGAGATCGCGGCCGGCATGCGCCGCGAGCGCGCTGCCAGCGCGACACCGATGCCCTCGTCGACGTAGTTGAGCGTATAGACCGTGATCATGTCGGCGTCGGTGTCGGCGAAGACGCCGACCTGCTCGGCGTGGTAGTCGCGCGCCTCCTGCGGCGACATGGCGCGCTCGACGACGTAGCCGTCGCCGCGCGGTCCGAGCACGCCACCGATCACGATCGGCACTTCGCGGCTCTCGAGCGCCGCCCGGATCTCGAGCAGCAGCCCGATCCCCAGGCGGTTGGCGTCGGCCAGCGAGGCTGCGTCGTAGCCGAGCGCACGGCCCCAGTCCGCGCTTGCGCGCCAAGTGGGACTCTCGAGCAACAGGCCGAGACCGTGGACCCGTGCCAGGGCCACGTAGCGTTCATAGTAACGGCGCAGGTGCTCGAGCCCACCGTCGCGGCGCAGCAGGTCGAAGGCCGCGAACGCGGGCAGGTCCACGCCCTCGTGGAATATCAGGAACGTCTCCATACCCCCGTCAGTCATGAACAGCCGGTCGGTGAGTTGCGGCAGGCGGTGGCGGTGCTTGCTCATCGGCGTCTCCACTGGGTAAAAGCCGTGGAGAAACGATAGGGTTCGTGCGTCGCGCGCTCTACGGACATTCCGGCAAGGAGATGGACGAATCGGCCATGCAGAACCGTCCGCCCGCAAATGTGGCCATCCTCGCGGTCCCGGAAGCCTCGGCCGCCGTCATCTACGGCATGCATGACCTGTTCTGCTCGGCCGGCCGGGACTGGGACCTGATCGTCCACGGCGCGGCCGGTTCGTCGCTGCTGCGCCCCTACGTCGTGGCGCGGCAGGCGGGCGCATTCCCCGCGGGCAACGGCGTGCGCATCTCGCCGGACTACGCGCTGCCCGATTGCCCACCGCCCGACATCGTGTGCGTGCCCGAAGTGCTCGTCGCACCCGACGTCCCGCCCACCGGCCAGTTCGACATCGAGGCGCGCTGGCTGCGCGACTGCCACGCGCGCGGCGCGATCGTCGCCACCGCCTGTTCCGGCGCGCTGCTTCTCGCCGAGGCAGGCCTGCTGAAGGACGCGGATGCCACCACCCACTGGGCCTACTGCGACCTGCTGCGCCGCCACTACCCGGGCATCCGGGTCCGCGAGCAGGCCGCCCTGGTTGCGTCGGGCGAGGGCCAGCGCCTGGTGATGGCCGGCGGCGGCACATCGTGGCTCGACCTCGCCCTGTACCTGATCGCGCGCGCAACCAGCGTCGAGGTCGCGATGCAGACGGCGCGGGTGTTCCTGATCGACTGGCACGACGCCGGCCAGCAGCCGTTCGCGAGCCTGGCGCGCGCCCGGCAGACGGACGACGCCCTCGTGGCGCGCTGCCAGGTCTGGATCGCAGAGCACTATGCGACTCCCGCCCCCGTGGCGGCCATGGTGCGCCTGAGCGGCCTCGCCGAACGTACGTTCAAGCGCCGCTTCCAGCAGGCGACCGGCCTCGCGCCGCTCGAGTACGTGCACACCGTCAGGCTCGAGGAAGCCAAGCAGATGCTCGAGGCCGGCGACGCGCCGGTGGAAGCCGTGGCGCGCGAGGTCGGCTACGAGGATGCCGGCTTCTTCAACCGCCTGTTCCGGCGCAAGGTCGGGATCACGCCGGCGCAGTACCGCCGGCGCTTCGGCGCGCTGCGGCGGCGGCTCGGCACATGCCAGGAGCCGCGCTGAAGGCCATGACGCTCAGGATCATCGGACGGCGACGCCCTGCGAGGCGCGCTTCGCCTCCTGCACCAGGTTCTCGAGTTCCTGAAGGAAGCGCGAGCGGTCACGCGGGCTGAAGGGCGGCGGGCCGCCACCGACGCCGTAGGCGCGCAGGTCGGCCGACAGCTCACGCATGGCGAGGGCGTTGCCGATGTTGTCGCCGGTGAAGCGCTTGCCCGAGGGACCAAGCACGCGGGCGCCGGCTTTCAGGCAGCGCGAGGCGAGCGGGATGTCGGCAGTCACGACCACGTCGCCGGCCCGCGCGCGCTGTGCGATCCAGTCGTCGGCGGCATCGAAGCCGCCCGGGACCACCTCGAGCCGCACGCGCCGGCCGCGCGGCAGCTGCATGCCCATGTTCGCCACGAAGGTCACCGGCCAGCCGTGACGGTCGGCGACCTTCACGGCCTCGGCCTTGACCGGGCAGGCGTCCGCATCGACGTAAAGAAAATGTGGATCGGTCATGGTCTGGCCGCGTCCGCAGGTTACCCGAAGGCCTTATGCACGAGGACCGGAGCAGTTATGCTCGGGTCCGACCCGCAGCAAGAATGACAGAACGCGGTCGACGAGGGGAATTGCATGCAGTGGATGCACATCGCGACGATGGCCGCGGTCGCCGGGCTCGCCGCCGCCTGCGGCAGCAAGGAATCCACGCAGGACACCGGCGCGCCGACCTCGGGCAAGGTGGTCAACGTCTACAACTGGCCGGACTACATGGCGCCCGGGCTGCTGCAGCAGTTCGAGGCCGAGACCGGCATCAAGGTCAACTACGACAGCTTCGACAGCATGGAAATGCTCGAGACCAAGCTGTTGACCGGCAACAGCGGGTATGACGTGGTCGTGCCGAGCGCGCCGTTCCTGCAGCGGCAGGCCGCTACGGGGGTGTACCAGCCGATCGACCGGGCGCGGCTCACCCACTACGGCAACCTGGACCCCGAGTTGATGGCGATGCTCGCCGTCAGCGACCCCGGCAACACCTACGGTGTCGGCTACATGTGGGGCACCACCGGCATCGCCTACGACGCGCGCAAGGTCGCCGCTGCGGCGCCCGACGCGCCAACCGACAGCTGGCGGCTGGTGTTCGACCCGGAGGTCGCGAGCCGGCTGGCTGGCTGCGGCATCGCCTTCATCGATTCGCCGAGCGAGATCATCGCCGCGACGCTGATGTCCCTCGGCAAGGACCCGTATAGCGCCGACCCGTCCGACCTCGCGGCCGCCGAGGCGAGGCTCATGGGCATCCGGCCCTACGTACGCTACATCAACACGGTGCCGCTGCTGGAGGACCTGGCAGGCGGCAATGTCTGCGTCGCGGTCACCTGGAGCGGCGACGCGTTGCGCGCCCGGCTCCGTTCCGAGGAGGCCGGGCTCGACAGCGACATCCGCTACACGATTCCGGTCGAGGGTACGCTGAGCTGGAGCGATGCGCTGGCCATCCCGAAGGATGCGCCGCACCCCGACACCGCGCACGCCTTCATCGATTTCCTGCTGCGGCCCGACGTCGGGGCCAAGCTCGCCGAATCGGTGCGCTACGTGACCTTCAACCGCGCCGCGCTGCCCCTGCTCGACGACGAGATCACCGGCGACGAGTCGATCTACCCGCCGGCGGAGGCGCGGGCCCGCCTGCAGCCTGTGCAGGCGCGCAGCCTCGAGCAGACCCGCGTCGAGAACCGCCTCTGGACACGTTTCCGTACGGGACAGTAGCGTCCTGATTCACCTGACGCCGGCCGGACCGGTTGCGGCTGGGCACAGCGCCGGTCGGCGCGAAGCCGTGGCAGACTCCCGCCCGATGACCGCCTATCGCCTGCAGTCGCGCGCCGAGGAAATCGCGAACAGTGCTACACACGCGCTGGCGTTGCTTTTCGTGGCCGTCGGCGCACCCGTGCTGATCGCAACGGCCCTGCAGCAGGGCACCCTGACAGATGTCGTCGCGGTGAGCGTGTTCGCGGCGGCGATGGCGCTGATGTACGGCGCCTCGACCGTCTATCACGCGCTCAAGCCCGGACCCGCCAAGCACGTCTTCCACGTGCTGGACCACGCAGCCATCTACCTGCTCATCGCCGGCACCTACACGCCCTTCACCCTCGGCGTGCTGCAGGGCACCTGGGGCTGGACGCTGTTCGGCGTGGTCTGGACGCTCGCGATCCTCGGCATTGCGATCAAGCTGGTGGCCGGCTTTCGCTGGCACAAGGTGTCCGTCGCGGTGTACGTCGCCATGGGCTGGATCGCGATCGTCGCCATCAAGCCGTTGATGGCAGCGCTTCCCGCGGGCGGTTTCGCATGGCTGCTGGCCGGCGGCGTTGCCTACACCGCCGGCGTCGCCTTCTACGTGAACAAGCGGTTGCGCTACAGCCACGCGGTGTGGCACCTGTTCGTCCTGGCCGGCACCACGTGCCACTACATCGCCGTCCTGCGGTATGCGCTGTAGGGCCGCTCGCTGGCACCATAGCCGAGTCGGCGGGCGAAAGCCCGGGCAGCGTGCCGCGCCACACGATCGCGCAGTCCAGAGGCGTGGGGGGCGCGGGCCCGACCGCCGGAGTGTCTGCCACTCCCCCGTCAGTCCAGCATGACGATCGCACTGCGCGCGGCGAACTCGTTCGCCGGGCCTTCGTAGCGACCGGTCGCGCCGAGGCCGACCAGCCGCGCGCTACCGTCGAGTCGGCGCGCGAGTTCCTCGGCGAAGCGCCCGAAGTCGGCGAAGGCCTGGCTGGAACCGTCCTGCCTGATCACGTACGCCTCCGGACCGCCCGCCCAGGGCACGATGCGTGGCGCTGCCGGCAGGGCCGTCAGGTCGATGGCGCGGGGCCCGATGCGGATGTGGTGCCGCACGCCTAGGTCGGGGTTGGAGAGGTCCACCACGATCCCGGCCGGGCCGATGTCGAGGAACGGCGCCGTCGTGCCAGCGGGGCCCCAGCCGATCGCCAGCTGGGCGCGCAGCCCGGCCACGTCCACGACGGTTCTCCCGCGGAAGTCGGGTGGCGCGAGCCCGAAGGGCTCGACGAAGCCGTACACGCGCAGCCACTCGCCGGGCTGCAGCAGCCCGCTGCCGAGCACGCCGGTCGCCACTTCGTAGGCACGCGGATCGGCGTCCTGCGCCGCGCTCACGCCCGTACCGGCGAAGTCGAACGCATCCGCGCTCCGGCCATCAATCGCCCGCAGGTCGAGCGTGAGCTCGCCCGGCTGGGCCGCCACGACCCTTCCACCGAGGTGCGTCAGGTGCAGGCGCACCCGGCCGGCGGTCGCATCGAGCCGGTAGCCGTCGCCCGCCTCGCGCAGCTGGCCGAAGGCGGCGATGCGCTGCCCGACCGAGATCGCGCCGGCGCCGAGCGGGACCACGGCGCGCTGGCCGTCGCGCACGACCCGCGTGCCGGGCCCGACCTGGACCGTGAGGGTGTTGCGGACGAAGCGCGGCCCGCCGTCGCGGCGCAGCACCGTCGCGCCACGCACCGTC
>JBBINN010000065.1:0-10768 GCA_037443885.1 Gammaproteobacteria bacterium
CGTGCGCGTGCATCGTCTCGACGGCAGCCTGCGCAACGAGGTCGCGCTGCCGGGCTCCGGCACGGCCTATGGCTTCGCGGGCAACCGCGACGGGGCCGAGACCTTCTTTGCGTACACCGACTACCTCACGCCCGCCTCGCTGTACCGCTACGACCTCGCCCGCGACGAGGTGAGCCTGTTCCGCGCGCCGCGCGTGGCCTTCGACCCGGCGCCCTACGTCGCCGAACAGGTGTTCTACGGGAGCAAGGACGGCACGCGCGTGCCCATGACCATCGTCCGCCGGCGTGACGCGCCGCGCGACGGCAGCCAGCCGGTGCTGCTCTACGGCTACGGCGGCTTCGACATCTCGCTCACACCCGGCTTCAGCCCGGCCGTCGCGGCCTGGCTCGACCTCGGTGGCGCCTATGCGGTCGCGAACCTGCGCGGTGGCGGCGAGTACGGCGCGGCCTGGCACGAGGCCGGCACGAAGCTCGCCAAGCAGAACGTGTTCGACGACTTCATCGCCGCGGCCGAGTGGCTCATCCGCGAGGGCTACACCTCACCCGGCAAGCTCGCGATCTCCGGGCGCAGCAACGGCGGGCTGCTCGTGGGCGCCGTCATGACCCAGCGGCCCGAGCTCTTCGCCGCCGCGCTGCCGGGCGTCGGCGTGCTCGACATGCTGCGCTACCACACGGCGAGCGCGAACGCCTACCAGTGGTCCAGCGACTACGGCACCGTGGAGATGCCCGAGATGTTCCGGGCGCTCTACGCCTATTCGCCGGTGCACCGGGTGGGCAAGGGCGCCTGCTACCCGGCCACGCTCGTCACCACCGCGGATCGCGACGACCGCGTCGTGCCCTGGCACAGCTACAAGTTCGCCGCGGCGCTGCAGGCCGCGCAGGGCTGCCCGAACCCCACGCTGATCCGCATCGAGACCCGCGCCGGCCACGGCGCCGGCAAGCCCACCTGGATGCAGATCGAGGACTGGGCGGACCAGTGGGCGTTCCTCGCCCGGCAGCTCGACATGGACTGACGGGGACATCCGCCATCTCCGAGCGGGAAATGCGCGGACGGGGGGCGCAAGCCTGTTCCGTCGGCGAGCGTGAATCCTCGTTGTCCTCAGTTGCAGGAGGGGTTGTGTCCCCTATGCGGCCTCAGCGGCGCGTCAGGCGGAAACTGCTCTCGAACATCGCGTCGAGCCCCCGCTCGCGGAACCGCGGGTTGTCGGGCAGGCAGTCGTGGCGGGTCAATGGCGCCACGTCGAAGGCCCCGGCGTGCAGGGCCTCGACCTCGACGGGCGGCACCGAGAAAGGCGGGCCGTCCATGCGTGCCTGGTCGTAGTCCACCGTGACCAGCAGGCCGCGCGCGCCGCAGGGCAGCAGCGCGGCCATGCGCTCGACGTAGCGGCGGCGCAGGTCGAGCGGCAGCGCGACCAGCGCCGCGCGGTCGTACCAGGCGGCGATGTCGCCCAGCGCCTCGTGGCCGAGCTCGAAGAAATCCCCGCACAGCAGCTCGTAGCGGCCGGCCCGCCAGCGCTCGAGCGCGCCGCGGCGCTCGACCTGCGGCGTCAGCTTCTCGTGGGCGAAGAAATCCGCGACCGCGAGCGGCGAGAGCTCGATCCCGACGACCTCGTGGCCGCGTGCCGCCAGCCACACCATGTCGAGGCTGCGGCCGCACAGCGGCACGAAGACGCGTGAGCCGGACGCCAGCCCGAGGCCGGGCCAGGTCGCGAGCAGGGCAGGGTGGTAGTCAGGCGCGTGGAAGCCGATCTGTCCCGTCCGCCAGCGTTCGTGCCAGAAATCAGGATGCACGCGCGCTGCCGTCAGTGTGCGCGAAGCGGCGCGTTGGCGTCGTCGCCTGCTTCGGCGGCCACATCGGCCGCCGGCTCGCCCGGGATCGCGTGCCTCTCCTCGAGCCAGGCCCCGAGGTCGATCAGCCGGCAGCGCTCGCTGCAGAACGGGCGGAACGCGTTCGACGCGCTCCATTCCATTTCGCGTCGGCAGGCCGGGCAGCGGTGCAGCGTCGGGCTCACTGGCAGATGGTGAGCACGAACGGCACGTCATCGGTCGGCTGCACGGGCCGGTTCATCACGCCGCACCAGCGCAGGAAGCGGATGCTGCAGCGGTAGTGGCTGCCGCTGACCTCCGGAAAGAGCAGCGAATCGCCGGGCAGCTCGATGCGCAGCAGCTGGGCCGGGTGGTCGCGCTCGAACACGATCTGGAAGTTGCCGCCCGCCGCGGACTCGTGGCGCGGCCGCGCGTTCTCGCGCGTCACCCACAGCAGCTCCGAGATGCTTTCGCACAGCGGCCGCAGGCGGACGAGCCACTGCTCGAGTTCGAGCTCGCGGCGCGCCGCCGGCTGGTTCAGCCAGTGCGTGTAGTCCGGCAGGTCGAACTCGCAGGTGCCGCCGGGAATGGCGCTCCTGTGCTTGATGGCGTTCAGGAACTCGGAGTCGCGCAGCGCCTGCATGAAGTTGGCGCCGGCCGCGTTGAGTTCCTCGCGCCGGCGCACGAGCGTGGCGAGCACCGCGCGCAGGCGCGCGCCGTCCACGCCCGGGCGGTTCTGGTACTCCTTCAGCACCGCCATCTGCCGCTCGAGCTCCTTCAGCACGTCGCCGCGGGCGTCGCCGCGGCCCGTGATCGAGAGGATCTCGAGCAGGCTCGCCACCGCCGCGCGGCTCGACCACGGGCTCGGCGAGGAGGCGTGGAAGGAGGCCTGGTTCCACAGGAATTCGAGGCGCAGGAAGGCGCGCATCCGCTCATTGAGCGGCTGCTCGTAGGTCACCGGCCGGGCAGCGGCCTCCGGGGACTCGGCAGGCTCGAACATCCGGGTATTCTGCGGCAGGGTGACGACCCCGTAAACCGGCCTTGGCAGTTCCCCGGGAGCAAGCGCGCCCGGAGTGCGCGCAAGAGCCGGTACCGGGCCCGGTTTACCGCGACCCCGCCCCCGGGGCGGGGTTGTTCCCGGGACGGGCGCCGCGCACTGTGAACTGCCTCGTCAATGCCGGCGGGCTTGTCATGCTTCAATCGCACGTCAGCCCACGGATACGGAGTCTCCTGTGGATCTCGCTGGAGCGTTCTTGCCTGTCGCGCGCGAGCTCGCTCCGTTGGCGGCACTATTCGGGCTGATCGGGGCCTGGACGTGGGTGCGCAGGGGACGTCGACCGCTGCCACATGTGGGCCGCGAGTTCGGGTCGAACGTACTTTGGTACGTGTTCGATGGACTCGTCGTAGTCCCGTCCGTGATCGCCTTGATCCTCGCCTGTTCATCTCTGCTGGGTCAGGCCGGCCTCGCGGGGGCACTGCTCGGCGACAGCATCGCAGGCTGGCATATCGGTGTGCAGTTCATGCTCGCGGTGCTGGCCTCGGACGTGGCGGGTTACTGGCGTCACCGGCTGCTGCATCATCCGTGGCTCTGGCCGGCGCACGCTGTTCACCACAGCGACGTCGCCGTGCACTGGCTCACGCTGGTGCGCGTACACCCAACGGAACGCTGGGCGAACGCCATGTTCGATACCGTCGTACTGGGGCTGCTCGGCTTCCCGGCGGAAATCATGCTCGCCAACAACCTGCTGCGGCACTACTACGGCTTCTGGCTGCACGTCGACTGTCGCTTCTCCTATGGACCGCTGCGGCATGTCTTCGTCAGCCCGGCGTTCCACCGCTGGCATCACGCGACGGCCGCTGCGACCCGCAACCGCAACTTCGCCGTGATCTTCTCCTTCATCGACCGGCTGTTCGGCACGTACTACCTGCCCGATGGACACCCTGAACGATTCGGGATCTCCGACGAACAGCGCTCGATCGGCTTCCTGCGCCAGCTCTGGCTGCCGGTCGAGCTGTGGCTGGGTTCAGCTGCCGCCATCATCCAGCGGGCTGGGCCGGCTGCGGTCAGACGGCCTGCGAGGCGAGGACCCTGAATCTGGTGTCGAGCTTCGTGACCTGCGGCTCGAGCTGCGCAAGCGTTCCCGTGTTCGCGATCACATCATCGGCGATGGCGAGTCGCTCGGCCCGGCTCGCCTGGGCGGCGAGGATGGCGCGGGCCGCGGCCTCGGTGCCGCCATCGCGTGCCATCAGGCGCGCGAGCTGGGTGTCCTCGGGGCAGTCCACCACCAGCACCCGGTCCACGCGGGTCTGGCCCGCGCCCTCCACCAGCAGCGGGATGACGAAGACCTGGTAGGGCCCGCCGGCCGCGGCGGAGCGCCGCTCGAGCTCGGCGCGGATCAGGGGGTGCAGGATCGCCTCGAGCCGCCGCCGGTCGTCCGGACGGGCGAAGACGCGCTCGCGCAGGGCCCGCCGGTCGAGGCGGCCGTCGGCGGCGAGTACATCCGGTCCGAAAGCCGTCACCACCTCGGCCAGGCCCGGGGTGCCGGGTTCCACCACGTCGCGGGCGATCTGGTCGGTGTCGAGGACGGGCACGCCGCGCGCGGCGAACAGGTCGGCGACGGCAGTCTTGCCGCTCGCGATGCCGCCGGTCAGGCCGATGCGCAGCGGGCGGCTCATCGCGGGCTCAGCGCAGGCCCGACACCGACAGGTACCCGTCCACGATCTGCGGGCCCCAGAGCATGGCGATCCAGCCGGCGCCGGCGAGGTAGGGGCCGAAGGGGATCGGCACCTCGCGCCCGCGGCGGCGCAGGACGATGAGCGCGATGCCGACGGCGGCCCCCACCGCGGCGGAGAGCAGCAGGACCAGCGGCAGCATCTGCCAGCCGAGCCAGGCGCCGAGGGCCGCGAACAGCTTGAAGTCGCCGTAGCCCATGCCCTCCTTGCCGGTCAGCAGCCGGAAGGCGTGGAACACGCCCCAGAGGAACAGGTACCCCGCCGCCGCGCCGATGATGGCGTCGCGCGGATCCGCAGGCAGGGCATGCGACGAGGCCGGATCGGCCCACAGGCTCGCCAGCAGGCCGAGCCACAGCAGCGGCAGGGTCAGGCTGTCCGGCAGCAGCTGGTGGTCCACGTCGATGCCCGTGAGGGGCACCAGGAACCAGGTGACCACCAGCGCGCAGCCCGCCTCGAAGCCGAAGCCGAAGTGCCAGGCGACCGCGGCGCTCAGGATGCCCGTCGCCAGCTCGACCGCGGGGTAGCGCACGGAGATGCGCGCGCCGCAGCTCGCGCAGCGACCGCGCAGCGCGAGCCAGCTCAGCACCGGGATGTTGTGAACGGCGCGGATCGGTGCGCGGCAGGCCGGGCAGCGCGAGCGCGGGTGGGCGAGGGTGAAGGTCTCGGCCGACGCGGTCACGGCCGACTGATCGTCGCCGAACTCGGCGCACTGGGCGCGCCACTCGCGCTCGAGGATGACGGGCAGCCGGTAGATGACGACGTTCAGGAAGCTGCCCACGGCGAGCCCGAACAGGCACGCCACGGCCGCGAAGGCCGCCCGGCTCTCCTCCAGCAGGCTCAGCAGTTCCACGTCACCCCCTCAAGGAAACGCCGCGACGAGCGCGGCGTTTCGGGCCCGGACGAAGCTGCCCGTGTGGGTCAGACGACCGCACCGAGCTTGAAGATCG
The DNA here is from genome assembly GCA_037443885.1 of Gammaproteobacteria bacterium. GTDB lineage: Bacteria > Pseudomonadota > Gammaproteobacteria > Steroidobacterales > Steroidobacteraceae > SG8-30. The sequence continues at coordinate 5,486 of JBBINN010000065.1, forward strand.
GCAGGTACATCGCCACCACCAGGCTGCCGACGAGGCCGCCCAGGATCACCATGATCAGCGGCTCGAGCAGGCTCGACATCGCGTCCACCGCCGCGTCCACCTCGAGCTCGTAGAAGTCGGCGACCTTCGACGCCATCTCGTCGAGCGAGCCTGACTCCTCGCCGACCGCGATCATCTGGACGACCATGTTCGGGAACAGGCCCGTCGACTCCATGGCGCGCTGCAGGCGCAGGCCCGTCGCCACCTCGTCGCGCATCTTGAGGACTGCTACCTCGTAGACGATGTTGCCGGTGGCGCCGGCCACCGAGGTCATGGCCTCGACCAGCGGCACGCCGGCCGCGAACATGGTCGAGAGCGTGCGCGCATAGCGCGCGATGGCGGCCTTGACCAGGATCGGGCCGATGATCGGCAGCTTGAGCATCATGCGGTCGATGAAATGCCGCATGGGCCGCGAGCGCTTGTGGAAGTAGCCGAACGTCACGACAGCGCCAACCGTGACCACGAGGAGGAGCCAGCCCTGGTCCTGCACGAACCGTGACAGATCGATGACCATGCGGGTGAAGGCCGGCAGGTCGGCGCCGAACCCCTTGAACAGGGACTCGAACTGCGGGATGACGAAGACCAGCAGGATCACCGTAACGATCACGGCGACCGCCAGCACCGCGGCCGGGTAGAACAGCGCCTTCTTGATCTTCTTCTTGAGGGCCTCGGTCTTTTCCTTGTAGGTCGCGACCTTGTCCAGCAGGTTTTCGAGCGCGCCGGCCTGCTCGCCGGCCTCGACGAGGTTCACGTACAGGTCGTCGAAATAGAGCGGGTGCTTCTTGAGCGCCTCGTGCAGCGAGCTGCCGGCCTCGATATGGCCCTTGATGTCGAGGATCAGCTTCTGCATCGCCGGCTTGTCGTGGCCGACGCCGACGATCTCGAAGGCCTGCACCAGCGGGATGCCGGCCGCCAGCATGGTCGCGAGCTGGCGGCTGAACACGGCGATGTCGAGCGGGGTGATCTTGCCGCCGCCCTTGAAGAGCTGGCGCTCCTTCTTCACCTTGACCGGGATCACGCCCTGGCGGCGCAGCTCCGCGTGGACGTCCCTCTCGCTGACGGCCAGCGTGCGGCCCTTCAGGCGGTTGCCCTTGCGGTCGGTGCCCTCCCAGACCCAGGGGAACTCCTTCTTCGCCAGTGCTGCGGCCTGCGCCATGTCCGTCCGCCCCGCTTAATTCAAACGGCCCAATCCTAGCCCCAAACGGCGTCAGTCAACTGTGACGCGGTTGACTTCCTCGAGACTCGTCAGGCCGTCCCGCACCTTCTTGAGCCCCGACGTGCGGAGGTCCCAGACCCCCTCCCGGCGGGCCGCGTCCCGGATGTCCTTGGCGTTGCCGCCCGTGAGGATGATCCGGCCGATTTCCTCGGTGACCGGCATGACCTCGTAGATGCCGACCCGGCCCTTGTAGCCGTCCGTGCACTGGCTGCAGCCCACGGGACGGTAGATGCGGAAATCCGGGCTGCTCACCTGCTCCTCGGTGAAGCCCTCCTTGAGTGCCGCCTCGCGTGGCAGCTCCAGCGGCTGCTTGCAGTTGCCGCAGAGGCGCCGGCCGAGGCGCTGGGCGATGATCAGGCTCACGGAGGTCGCGATGGCGTAGGGCTTGACGCCCATGTCCACCAGGCGGGTAAGCGTCTGGGGGGCATCATTGGTGTGCAGCGTCGAGAGCACGAGGTGGCCCGTCTGGGCGGCCTTGAGCGCGATCTCCGCGGTCTCGAGGTCGCGGATCTCGCCCACCATGATCACGTCCGGGTCCTGGCGGAGGAAGGCGCGCAGTGCCGAGGCGAAGGTCAGCCCGACCTTGTTGTTGACGTTCACCTGGTTGACGCCCGGCAGGACGATCTCGGCCGGATCCTCGGCGGTCGAGATGTTGGTGTCCTCGATGTTCAGGATGGACAGGCCCGTGTAGAGCGACACGGTCTTGCCGCTGCCGGTGGGACCCGTGACCAGGATCATGCCCTGCGGACGCGCCAGGTTCTTGAGATACAGCTCCCGCTGGAAGGGCTCGTAGCCCAGCGCATCGATGCCCATCATCGCGCTGCTGGCATCGAGGATGCGCAGCACGATTTTCTCGCCGAAGAGCGTCGGGCAGGAACTGACGCGGAAATCGATGGACCGGTTCTTGGACAGCCGCATCTTGATGCGGCCGTCCTGCGGGATGCGCCGCTCGGCGATGTCGAGCCGGGACATCACCTTGAGGCGCGCCGCGAGTTTGGCCTGCAACTGCACCGGCGGCTGGGCCACTTCCTTCAGCACGCCGTCGAGGCGCACGCGGATGCGGTAGTACTTCTCGTAGGGCTCGAAGTGGATGTCCGAGGCGCCCTTGCGGATCGCGTCGAGCAGGATCTTGTTGATGAAACGGACGATCGGCGCGTCCTCGACGTCGTCGCGCCCGACCTGCTCCGTATCGACCGCGTCGTCGGCCGTGATGTCGACGTCGAGCTCGAAGTCGTCCGCGCCCAGCTCGGGCATCGAGACGTCCACCTGCTCGATGGCCTTCTGCACGGCCTTCTGCAGCTTGTCGTCCTCGACGACCACGGCCTCGATCGCCAGCCCGGTCTGGAACTTGATCTCGTCGATGGCGTGGAGGTTGGTGGGGTCCGAGACCGCCACGTGCAGGCGCTTGCCGCGCTTGGCGAGCGGCAGGATCCGGTGCTTGGACAGGAGCTTGTCGTTGACCAGCCGGACGGCCTCGAGGTCCACGTTGACCGCGTCGAGGTCGAGCAGGGGGACGCCGAACTCCTGCGAGGCGGCGATCGCGACGTCGCGGGCCGCAATGATGTTGTTGGACACCAGCCAGGTGACGAAATGGATCTTCTTCTCGCGGGCGGCGCCGATGGCCTCGGCCATGGCTGCTTCGTTGACCAGCCCGTCCTGGACCAGGCGCTGGGGCAGGCCGCCGAGGACGCTGACGCGTCCGGCGCCGCCGGCTGCCATGGCTGGTTCGTTCATCCCGCGTTGTTCCCGAGGTCGAGGGAGACGGAAATACCGCTGCTGAAGGAGTGTATCTCAGTGGCCAAGACTAGCAATTGTCAAATCGAAAAGCGGGAACTCCTTCTCGGTACGGGCCCCGGACACCCGGGTGCGCGGGAAACAGAAAGGGGCCCCTCCCAAGAGGGGCCCCTGGATGGTCGTCCGGTAGAATCCGGCCGACGTGCCGACGCTTACGGCGTGGCAGCAGCACCCGTGCGGCAGGCCGCCGGCAGGTACTTGTCGAGCAGGTCGACGTCGGTAATGTTTTCGCCGGAAGCAGTGCCCGCGGCGTCTTCCTCGTCCGAGTCCGCGATGTCGGCCGCGCGGCCACAGATCCACACCACGTCGTTGTTGAGGCTCAGGCGCGGCTTGATCGACAGGACAAGCCCGTCGATACGCGCATTCGCCTCACCACCGGTAGCCGCGGCGGCATAGGTGATGTTGATCGTGCCGAGGTCAACCGCCACGGCCCCGACATACTTGCCACGCTTCTCGCCCGTGCCGATGCCGAGCGCCGTCTCGTCCACCGGCCACTCGCCGGTGTTGGCGATCTGCTCGGCGACCGCGGCCTTCACGTCGGCGGCGAGCGTCAAGCCTTCCGCGACCTGCGAACGGATCGTGTAGTCCTGATAGGCCGGGATCGCGATCGCGGCCAGGATGCCGATGATGGCCACCACGATCATCAGTTCGATGAGCGTGAAGCCCTTCTGGATAGTCTTCATGTGCATTAACTCCAAGTGACCAAAGAGGGGACCGACAGTCGGCGACACCCTGTCGCCGTCGGGAGACACAAAGCAAGCCTCGTGCCAACCGGGCCAAGTGCACGCACGTTATTGTTTTATATATAGTTTACTGGACCGCTTTACTTAATTTCTGACCAGGCGCCCGGGACGGTCCCTGACCTCTCGCGTCACAAACTGACGCGCCGCGTCACTTCGCGGCCTACTCGATGCCGAGCTTCTTGATCCGGTAGCGCAGGGCGCGGAAGGTGATGCCGAGGACCTTTGCGGCGGCGGTCTTGTTGTAGCGGGTTTGCTCGAGCGCCTTGACGATGGCCTCCCGTTCGAGGCCCTCGAGCCGGTCGCCGAGGCCGCCAGCCTCGCCCTCGTCGCCCTCGTGCTCCTCGTCCGCGGCCGCGGCGGCCGCCCGCAGCTGGATGTCGCCGGCCTCGATCTGCTCGCCGGCGCACAGGGTCATGGCCCGCTCGAGGATGTTCTCGAGCTCGCGCACGTTGCCCGGGTAGCGGTAGGTCCGGAGCAGCTGCAGCGCCTCGGGCGTGAGCCGCGGCACGGCGACGCCGGTGCGGCGCGCGAGCCGGGCGAGGATGGCCTCGACCAGCTCGGGCACGTCGTCGAGGTGCTCGCGCAGGGCGGGCACCGTGAGCTCGATGACGTTCAGACGGTAGTACAGATCCTCCCGGAACCGCCCGGCGGCCACCAGCTCGCCGAGATCACGGTGGGTGGCGGAGAGGATGCGCACGTCCACGGGCGTCTCGCGCTGGTCGCCGACGGCCCGCACGGCCTTCTCCTGGATGAGCCGCAGCAGCTTGACCTGCATGGGCAGCGGCAGGTCGGCCACCTCGTCGAGGAACAGCGTGCCGCCCTCGGCGGCCTGGACCAGGCCGGGCTTGTCGGCCACGGCGCCGGTGAAGCTGCCCTTGCGGTGGCCGAAGAGCTCGCTCTCCATCAGCTCGGCGGGGATGGCGCCGCAGTTGACGGCGATGAACGGGTTCCCGGCACGCGATCCGCCCGCGTGGATCAGCCGCGCCACCAGCTCCTTGCCGGTGCCGGACTCGCCCGAGATGTGCACCGGCGCCTGGCTGCGCGCGACCCGTGCGATCATGACCCGCAGCTGCTCGATGGCGGCGGAGCGGCCGAGCAGCTGCGGGGCGCGCGCCTCGGGCTCGGGCCCGCCGCGATCGGCGAGCCGGACGGCCTGGGCGACCAGTTTCCTGAGCCCGGCGATGTCGAGCGGCTTGGAGACGAAGTCGAAGGCGCCCACCTTCAGGGCGCGCACGGCCGCCTCGACGTTGCCATGCGCGGTGATGACCGCGACCGGCGTGGCGGGGGCGTGCTCCTGTATCCACTCGACGAGGTCGAGGCCATCGCCGTCGGGCAGGCGCATGTCGGTCAGGCACAGGTCGAAACGGCCGCGCTGCAGCTCGCGCCGCGCCGCGCCGAGGTCGTGCACGGACCGCGAGTCCACGTCCATGCGCGCGAGCGTCAGCGCGAGCAGTTCGCAGAGGTCGGGTTCGTCGTCGACGATGAGGGCGA
>JBBINN010000065.1:10778-15494 GCA_037443885.1 Gammaproteobacteria bacterium
CCCCGGATCGCGTGCGTGACCTGCATCTCCGTGTCGTCGACGATGAGGGCGAGGGGGCGGCTCATGCGGGGGGCTTTCTGGCTCAGGCCTGCTCCCAGCGCTGCGGGTCGGCGAAGATCAGGCGAAAGATGCTACCACCGCCCGGGCGGGGCTCGTACAGCAGCAACGCGCCGTTGCTCTGGGCCAGCTCGCGGGAGATGAACAGCCCGAGGCCCGTCCCGCTCGCCGCCGAGGTGAAGAACGGCTCGAAGATGCGCTCGGCCGAACCCGGATCGATGCCGGGGCCGCGGTCCGCGACCTCGAGGAACGGCCGGCCGCTGCCCGGCGCCCGGCCGGCATTCAGCTCGATGACGGTATCGCCGGTACTGAGGCCGTACTTCACGGCGTTCTCGCACAGGTTCCAGAGGATCTGGTGCAGGTGCGAGGGATCCACGCGCACCTCGAGGTCCGGCTCGGCGAAGCGGATCGCGACGCGCTCGGGGCGCAGGCCGTGGGTCGCGCAGAACTCGGTGACGAAATCCGCCAGCCATTCGGCGAGCGGCATGCGCTCGGCGCGAATCTCCTCGCGGCGCGAGAGCTGCATGACGTTCTGGATGATGGTGCTCACCCGGTCGGCGTTGTGGCGGATGATCTCGGTGAGCCGCCGCTCGGGGGCGCCGAGCCCGTCGCTCTCCTCGAGGAGCTGGGCGGCGTGGCTCACGGCGCCGACGGGATTGCGGATCTCGTGGGCGATGCTTGCGGAGAGCCGGCCGAGGGCCGCGAGCTTGGACTGCTCGGCGCGGGTCGAGATCTGGCTCAGGTCCTCGAGGAAGACGATCACCGGCGACGGCAGCCGCTCGCCGAGCGGGGCGAAACGCGGGCGCACCTCGCGCATGCCGTCGGCCGCGAGCAGGGTGCCCCGGGCGGCTTCGTCGTCGCGCGGGTTCCGGCGCCAGGTGGCGAGCAGGTAGAGGAGCCGGGGCGACACCTCGCCGAGCAGCGCCCCGGACGCGCTGCCGGCCGGATCCAGGATCTGCCGCGCGGAATCGTTGATCAGCCGGATGCGGTCCTGCTCGTCCACCACGAGGATGGATTCGCGGAGCCGCTCGACCACGTACTGCGACAGCTCGGCGAGGTTGGCGAGATCGAGCTCGCGCTGGCGGACCCGGGCCTCGGACTCGCGCAGCCGGTTGGCGAGCGGCGCAGCTGCGAGCGCCACGATGAAGATCACCGCGCCGAGCAGGCCCGCCTGCGTGAAGCTGCCGGCTTCGGTCGGGCCGGAGAGCACGAACACGACCTGCTGGCCCAGGATGCACAGCGTGGCGATGGCGGCGAGCAGGACGGCGCTGCGATTGGCGAGCAGCAGGCTCACCGCGCCGACCGGCATGATCAGCAGCAGCCCGAGCCCGCTCGCCACGCCGCCGCTCGAGACCAGGAGCAGCGTCACGGCGAAGATGTCGAAGGCGATGTGCAGGTAGGCCTGCAGGCGCAGGTCGGGCCAGCGGCGCTTGAGCAGGACGATGCACAGCACGCCCGCCAGGAACATTCCGGCCAGAGACGCGGTGAAGAGCCCCGGCGCCGCCGACCCGAGCCCGCGCGGCCCCGGCAGCACGGCCGCGAGGACCGACAGCACCGTCGGCACGAGCAACCGGTAGACGTTCAGCAGGCCGAGCACCCGCCACGCCAGCTCGGGGTCGCCGTAGACGCGTTCGATGTCGCGGGCACTCATGCGCCGGCGAATGTAGCACGCGCCCGCGGACCGCCCCGCGACGCAGGGCGCAGGTTGCGACGCGCGTCGCGCCGCCCGGATGGGCCCGCGGCTTTGCCTGCGCCGCCCGCTTGCCCCACAATGTGCGGCTGTTTCAGCGCGGGAAGGCCAGCCGATGAACCTGCACGAGTACCAGTCCAAGCAACTCTTCGCCGCCTATGGCGTGCCCGTTCCCCAGGGCCGCGTCGCCGCCACGCCCGAGGCGGCGGTCGAGGCCGCGCAGGCGCTCGGCGGCCAGGTGTGGGTGGTCAAGGCGCAGGTGCACGCGGGCGGCCGCGGCAAGGCCGGCGGCGTGAAGCTCTGCCGCTCGCCCGAGGAGGTCCGCGCGGCGGCGGTGTCGATGCTGGGCCGCAAGCTCAAGACCAAGCAGACCGGTGCGGCCGGCCTGCCCATCAACCTCGTCTACGTCGAGTCGGGCAGCCGCATCGCCCGCGAGCTGTACCTGAGCCTGCTCCTCAATCGCGACACGGGCCGCATCGCCTTCATCGCCTCCGAGGCCGGCGGCATGGACATCGAGGAAGTGGCCGAGAAGGAGCCGGAGAAGATCCTGCGGGCGGACATCCACCCGGCGACCGGCCTGCAGGGCTTCCACTGCCGCCGGCTCGCCTTCGGGCTCGGGCTCGAGGGCGAGCAGGTCAAGCAGTTCGAGCGCATCGCGCGCGGCCTGTACCGGCTGTTCCTGGAGAAGGACCTCGGCCTGGTCGAGATCAACCCGCTGATCGTCACCGAGGACGGCGGGCTCGCGGCGCTCGACGCCAAGATCAACGTCGAGGCCAACGCCCTCTACCGCCAGGCCGAGGTCGCCGCCCTGCGCGACGAGTCGCAGGAGGACGCGATGGAGCGCGAGGCCTCGAAGCACGACCTCAACTACGTCTCGCTCGACGGCAATATCGCCTGCATGGTCAACGGCGCCGGCCTCGCCATGGCGACCATGGACCTGATCAAGCTGCACGGCGGCGCGCCGGCGAACTTCCTCGACGTGGGCGGCACGGCGACGGCCGACCGCGTCACCGCGGCGTTCCGGCTGATCCTGTCGAACCGCAAGGTGAAGGCCATCCTGATCAACATCTTCGGCGGCATCGTGCGCTGTGACGTGATCGCCCAGGGCATCGTGCAGGCCGTGCAGAACGTCGGCGTGAAGATCCCGGTGATCGTGCGCCTCGAGGGCACCAACGCGGACATCGCGCGCCGGCAGCTCGCCGACAGCGGGCTCGCCATCATCGCGGCGTCCGACCTCACCGACGCGGCCACCAAGGCCGTCAAGTCCGCTGGCAAGGCCGCCTGAGGCAGGGGAAAGTCATGAGCATCCTGGTCAACAAGAAGAGCCGCGTGATCTGCCAGGGCTTCACCGGCAGGCAGGGCACGTTCCACTCCGAGCAGGCGATCGCCTACGGCACGAACCTCGTGGGCGGCGTGACTCCGGGCCGCGGCGGCGAGCGCCACCTCGACCGGCCGGTGTTCGACACGGTGCACGACGCGGTCCGCGAGACCGGCGCGGACGTGAGCATGATCTACGTGCCGGCCGCCGGCGCGGCGGACGCCATCCTCGAGGCGGCGGACGCCGGCATCGGGCTCATCGTGTGCATCACCGAGGGCATCCCGGTGAACGACATGGTCAAGGTCAAGGCCGCGCTCGCCGGCAGCCGCAGCCGGCTCGTCGGGCCGAACTGCCCGGGCGTCATCACCCCGGGCGAGTGCAAGGTCGGCATCATGCCCGGCTTCATCCACAAGCCCGGCCGCATCGGCATCGTGTCGCGCTCCGGCACGCTCACCTACGAGGCCGTGTTCCAGACCTCGCGCCTCGGCCTCGGCCAGAGCACCTGCGTGGGCATCGGCGGCGACCCGGTGCGCGGCATGAACTTCGTGGACGTGCTGGCGCTGTTCCAGAAGGACCCGAAGACCGAGGGAATCATCATGGTCGGCGAGATCGGTGGCGCGGACGAGGAAGCCGCAGCGGCCTTCATCCGCGACCACGTGACCAAGCCGGTCGTCGCCTACATCGCCGGCGTCACCGCGCCGGCCGGCAAGCGCATGGGTCACGCCGGCGCCGTGATCGCCGGCGGCAAGGGCACCGCGGCCGACAAGTTCGCCGCGCTCGAGGCCGCGGGTGTCGCGACCGTGCGCTCGCCGGCCGAACTCGGCAGCGCGATGAAGAAGGCACTCGCCAGGCGTGCGCGCAGCAAGGCCTCGGCCGTGCGCAAGGCGTCGAAGAAGGCAGCGCCGCGCAAGGCCGCCCGCAAGGCGGCCCCGCGCAAGACCGCCCGCCGCCGCTGATCGCCATGCCCGGGGCGCTGCGGATCGCGATCGCCCAGGTCGACTGCTTCGTCGGCGACGTCCCGGGCAACGCGGGCCGCATCCTCGCGGCCGCGGAGCGCGCCCGTGCGCTCGGGGTGCGCATCGTCGTCTTTCCCGAGCTCGCCCTGTCCGGCTACCCGCCCGAGGACCTGCTGTTCCACCGTGGCTTCCGCAACCGTATCGGCGAGGCGCTCGCCCGGCTCGAGCGCGAGGCCCGCGGCATCGACCTCGTGGTCGGCTATCCCGAGTACCTCGGCGAGTCCATCTACAACTCGGCGGCCGTGATCCGGGACGGTCGCATCGTCGCCCGTCATCGCAAGCAGCTGCTGCCGAACTACCAGGTCTTCGACGAGAAGCGCTACTTCCAGGCGGGCCATGGTCCGACCTGCCTCGACGTCGACGGCGTGCGGGTGGCGCTGCTCGTCTGCGAGGATGTCTGGGAACCTGGCCCGGCCGCGGCCGCCAGGGCCGCCGGTGCGGAACTGGCGCTGGTGCTGAACGCATCGCCCTTCGAGCTGCGCAAGCAGGCGCGGCGCGAGGAGGTGCTGCACGCGCGGGCGCGGGAAACCGGTCTCGATTTCGTCTATGCGAACCTGGTCGGCGGCCAGGACGAGCTGGTGTTCGACGGCCAGTCGTTCGTCACGAGCGGCGCCGGGCAGGTCGTGCATCGCGCG